>DAIRSQ010000001.1:0-91001 GCA_036804325.1 Candidatus Nanopelagicaceae bacterium
CATTTCTGCAGGGCGAAATCTACCGCAGGGGTAGGGGGTAGGGCGAACCCGTCATAGTCAGGGGCTCTGGGCTACGGTGGGGAGTATGGATGCGGGTTTCTATCGCAACGGGCTTTGGGCTCGTGAATTGATGGAGATTACCGACGATTGTGATGCGCTCCACGATGGCAATTTTTGGGCGGTCCTGGTTACCTACGAAGGAGCGCGCATCTTTGCTCGATTCAATGAGGTTCAAAATAACCAGTCGCAGAGGTTCTTATCGTATGCCAGTCAGAGATCATGGAACGCGCCCTCCGGTGATTGGTCGAGCTCACTTAATGAGAGCGAGTACCGCAATGGAGTGGAGGAAGTTCGTCAAGCAATTGCGCGTGGTGAGGTGTATCAAATAAATCTCTGTCGCATTCTCTCAACTTCGACTGAAAATAAAAATTTGCTACCACTTATTCCACGCTTGACAGCTGCAAATCCTGCTCCTTTTTTAACGTCACTGGAACTGCCTGAAATCTCGATTGCTTCAGCCTCTCCTGAACTTTTATTGAGGCGTGATGGAAAAGTAATTACTTCAAGTCCTATCAAAGGAACTGCAAAAACCAAAGATGAATTTTTAGAGAAAGACCGCGCAGAGAATATAATGATTGTGGATTTAGTGCGACACGATTTTGGACCGCTATGCATTGTCGGTTCGATTACCACACCGCGATTACTTGCAACCGAAGAGCATCCTGGTCTGGTGCATTTGGTATCAGATGTGCAAGGAGTACTTCGCGAAAATGTCACGTGGACGGAAATATTCCAAGCGTTGCTGCCAGCTGGCTCGATAAGTGGTGCGCCAAAAACTTCCGCTCGGAATTTGATTACTCAATTAGAACCCACAGCACGAGGTCCTTATTGCGGTGCTATTGGATGGGTTTGGGGAGATAGGGCAGAGCTCGCGGTTGGCATCCGAACATTCTGGAGCGAGAAGAGGGACGAGTCGCTTAAATTTGGAACAGGAGCGGGAATTACTTGGGGCTCGGAACCAGAATTAGAGTGGGCTGAGACCGAATTAAAAGCAGCTCGTTTATTATCGATTATTGGGCAGAGGGATTAATTAATATGTTGTGGTTTAACGATCGATTAGTTGATGAAGCTTCAGAGCTAGTTGCTTTGCCGCTCTCTGATCGATCATTTCTTTTGGGCGAGGGAGTATTCGAAACATTACTCACCCTAGGCGGAAAAGCTGTGGCCCTTGATCGACACCTTCGACGTCTAACTACAGGTGCGCAGGCCCTGGGAATAAGTAGTCCAACGCTAGATGCGATTGCTGTAGGCGTGACCGCAGTTCTACAAAGTACTCCTGATATTTCTATGGGTCGGATGCGCATCACCCTCTCTGGTTCGAGCAATTTGCTAATAACTCATCAGCGCTATCAGGAGTGGAGTGAGCCGGCGCGACTTGTCACGTACCCTTTTCCATTTAATCCAAAATCACCACTGCAAAAAATAAAATCAACTTCCTACGGCGAATATTTACTCGCCTTCCGTTATGCACAAGATAGAAGCGCTGATGATGCGCTTCTCTTTAATACCAATGATTCTGTGATGGAAGCCAGTACCGCGAATATCATCGCTCTGATAGGGGGTCACTGGGTCACCCCGCCACTAACTGCCGGACCGCTACCTGGAATCACTCGAGAATTGCTCACCGAATGGGGTTTACTCACGGAACGAGAGATCATTTTTGAAGAGTTGCAGCGTTGTGAATCAATTGCCCTGATCTCGAGTTTGCGGAGCGTTCAGCCGGTGGCGGAGATTAATGGGAGAGGGTTTAAAGCATCTGGCAAGATTGAAGAATTAGCCACTTTATATAAGAGCGCCCTCGCGAGTAATCTAAACCCGTGATTAAGAAGTTCCGCGCGCGAGCTAAGACCACTCCTGCAGGTGAGTTGGCATGGCGAATTGGCGTGGCAATTCTTGGAGGGTCAATCACCGCGCTAGGCGCGGTTTTCCTCATCACGCCGGGACCGGGATGGCTCATTATCTTCGCCGGACTTGGAATCCTCGCCTCAGAATTTGCTTGGGCTGAGCGCGCTCTGATTAAAACAAAAATGCTTGCACTCAAAGCGGCGCAAAGAGCGCTACCCCCCGGTAAAAAACGGCTCTATTTCGCAATCGCGGTGCTGGTTGCAATCGGGATAGTTCTCGCCCTCTTCGCAATCCGCCGTAATTTCGCGTAAGAGCCAAAAGGAAGTAACCAGCGCGCTAGGCTTAGATTTATGGCAGAGCTAACGATCACGCTCGATGGCGCACGCAAAGAGGTGCAAATCGAGAAGTACACCGGTGAGCTCTTTAAAGACCGCCCAGAGATAATTGCATTACGCATCAACGGTGAATTGCTAGATTTGAATACCGTTCTTCATGATGGCGATAATGTCGAAACGGTTGCCATCACATCCAATGATGGATTGGCAATCCTCCGACACTCAAGCGCGCACGTTTTGGCGCAAGCAGTTCAAGGTCTCTTCCCGGGAACGAGGCTGGGAATTGGGCCACCTATTAAAGATGGCTTCTATTACGACTTTGATTCAGCTCGACCATTTACACCTGAAGATCTCCAGGCCCTTGAAAAAGAGATGTCGAAGATCATCAAGTCCAATCAACGCTTCAGACGGCGAGTAGTAACGGAAAAAGAAGCGCTAGCTGAACTCTCTCATGAACCATTTAAATGCGAATTGATTGCCATTAAATCTGACGCTTCAGATGAATCCTCTGTAGAAGTTGGCGGGGGAGAGCTGACCATCTATGACAATCTCAATCGCGATGGTGAAATCGCATGGAAAGATTTATGCAGAGGCCCACATATTCCATCCACGAAGTTGATACCAGCAGTGAAATTGATGCGCTCTTCTGGCGCGTATTGGCGCGGGTCAGAGAAGAACCCCATGCTCCAACGTATCTACGGAACAGCCTGGCCAGATCAAGAGTCGCTGGATAACTATCTAACTTTTCTAGAAGAGGCCGAGAAACGCGATCACCGAAGGTTAGGTGTGGAGCTTGATCTCTTCTCATTCCCGGAAGAAATCGGTTCAGGTTTGGCCGTTTTCCATCCAAAAGGCGGCATCATCCGTCGCGCAATGGAGGATTACTCACGAAAGCGCCACGAGGAAGAGAACTATCAATTTGTGTACTCGCCGCACTTAACGAAGGCAGCGCTTTTTGAAACATCAGGGCACCTCGAGTGGTATGCCGAAGGCATGTATCCGCCAATGGTTCTCGACGAGGAACGTAATTCCGATGGCACAGTTAAGCGCGCTGGTGCTTCTTATTACATGAAGCCAATGAATTGCCCGTTCCACAACTTAATTTATCGCTCACGCGGTCGGTCTTATCGAGAGCTTCCATTGCGACTCTTTGAGTTCGGCACGGTGTATCGCTATGAAAAATCTGGCGTTATTCAAGGTCTTACTCGTGCCCGAGGTTTCACGCAGGATGATGCACATATTTATTGCACCCCAGATCAAATGCCGGAGGAATTAGATTCACTTCTTACCTTTGTACTCAACCTACTCCGCGACTATGGCCTTACCGACTTCTATTTAGAGCTTTCAACACGTAATGATGAGAAGTACGTTGGCAACGATCATGATTGGACCGTGGCAACAGAGAAGCTTCGCGAGGCTGCACAGCGACAAAATCTCGAGTTAATTCTTGATGAGGGAGGGGCAGCGTTTTACGGCCCTAAAATCTCGGTGCAAGCAAAAGATGCAATCGGAAGAACCTGGCAGATGTCCACCATTCAAGTAGATTTCCAATTACCGTCGCGATTTGATTTGGAATACGTTGCATCTGACGGCTCACGAGCGCGTCCAGTGATGATTCATCGAGCGCTTTTTGGTTCTATTGAACGATTCTTTGGGGTACTAACGGAGCACTATGCCGGCGCATTTCCTCCATGGTTATCGCCGGTTCAAGTTCGAGCTATTCCAGTTGCCGATGCGTTTGCTCCTTATCTTGAGCAAGTGGCAAATGAGATGCGCCGATTAGGCATTCGTATCGATGTAGATAACAGTGATGATCGAATGCAGAAAAAGATTCGTAACGCGCAATTAGAGAAAATCCCCTTCATGATTATCGCAGGAGAGGTCGATCAACAAGCTGGCGCTATTTCTATTCGCTATCGAAATGGTGAGCAAAAAAATGGAATTCCGATAGCGGAAGCAATTTCCGAAATTCACAATGCAATTGACTCGCGGATTCAGGTTTAGGATTTTTTGTGGAGCAACCATTTGATCAATGGGAGCGGATATGGACTCCATTTCGTAAGGAGTACATCGATAAATTAAGTAGTGGGGAGTACGAGTGCCCCTTCTGCCATATTCCGAATTTAAATGATCAACAGTCTTTTATCCTCGCACGAGGAGAGTTTTCTTATGCAGTGCTTAATAGATATCCATATAACCCAGGACATATATTGATCTGCACTTTTCGACACACCGGCGAGTACCTCGAACTGGACGAAGAAGAGACCGCAGAAATCTCAGCCCTCACCAAGAAGGCAATGCGTGCACTGCGCGGTGTGAATAGCGAAGTAAATTTCAATATAGGAATGAATCAAGGTCGAATCGCAGGAGCTGGGCTACCGGACCATTTTCACCAACATATCGTTCCGCGCTGGCGGGGAGACTCTAACTTTATGCCCGTAATAGGAGGCACAAAAGTGTTATCGCAAATGCTCTCTGAGACGCACGAAATACTCAGCAAGCTTTGGCCCGCATAAAAACTATTTTTCCAGCACCTCTTCAAGGTATTGAACAAGTTCAACGTTTCCAAGTTTTAATTTAGATGAAAATGGGATGATAGGGACGAAGAGTCCGCTAGCAAATTTTCCAGTCCCCAACTCAGATGTACTCTCCAAATACTCGGCCTGGAACTCCTGAACAAGAATTCGGTGGTCTTCATCGCTCGGTTTAATCTCTAATTGACCTGTTGAGTAATCGCGAATTGTTAAATCTTCCAGGTTGATAAATGCGCATGGGGCCCCATCATCTGCATGAAGTACCAGGTATGGCGTTACCCCTTCACCAAACATTCGACGCGCGATAAGAACTGCTTCATCAAAGTCGGCATCCTCATGATCGATTTTGGTTATAACAATTGCACGTGGAATGAGAAGTTCTGAGAGTTCGTTCCATACTTCTATTAAGTTATTAGGTGCTCCTTCATACGCGCTCATTGCAACGACGACGGCCGAGAATTCAGGGAATTCGTAGTTAAGCTGGTCGGAATGGGCGACGGAGACTAGAAAGCGTTCCGGGATGGCCCTAGCCACTCCTTCTAGATCTGCTGATTGATGGCCAATTACCGCAATCCGAGTGGGGGTTGCCGAAGAACTCACTCGCTGAGCCTACGATGTAACCACCATGATTAGTTCTTTTTTACGGGCGCCAGTAGCTCGTGTTGTCGAGCCAACGGCTCGGGCATTGATCCGAAGAAGCGTGACCCCGAACCAAATAACTGTTTTAGGTTCCGCAGGAACAATTTTGATCTCCCTCATCTTCTTTACTCGGGGCGTATTTTTCGCAGGAACGTTAGTGATGCTCCTCTTTATCTTTAGCGATTTAGTTGATGGAACCATGGCGCGAATATCGAATCAAAGTTCATCATGGGGCGCTTTTTTAGATTCGACAGCAGATCGGGTTGTAGATGCCGTATTAGTGGGCAGCGTGACCTATTTTCTCTACATACAAAATAATCCACTCCAAGTGGTCGCTTGGTTTGCACTTGCCGGAGGATTTTTGGTCTCGTACGTGAAAGCACGAGCAGAAGCATCAGGTTTTACGTGTACTGGTGGATTCGCAGAACGACCTGAGCGAACGATCATCCTCCTTGTTGCTACTGGCTTTGCTGGATTGGGCGTTCCATTCATTCTCGCGGTCGGTATGTGGATTCTTGCCAGCACCTCTTTTCTCACTGTCCTTTATCGCGTGCGTCAGGTGTGGCAGCAGAGATGATTGCGCACCTAACCAGCTTTCTCTATCTGGCCGCCTGGAAAGTAGTGCGTGCATTACCAGAACCTACGGCTTATAAATTATTTGCTCGGCTTGCGCGGCGTTCTGTGAAAAAGCGAGGGAAGTCTTACGCACGATTGAAGTCAAACCTGCGTCGCGTTAAACCAGATATTGGGGAAGCTGAACTTGACGCGCTCACTGCGCAGGGGATGGAGAGCTATCTTCGTTATTGGTGTGACGCATTTCGACTTCCGACGTGGAACCAAGAGCGCATTATTTCTACCGTAACGGTTACAGGCGAAGAGATGTTTCGGTCTCTGGTTGCAGAAGGGAGAGGGGTCATAGTGTCCCTGCCTCATTCCGGTAACTGGGACCATGCAGGTGCATACTTCAGCGCTACCGGAATTCCGATTGTTAGCGTTGCTGAAAAATTGAAACCTGAGAGAGTTTTTAAGGCCTTTCTAAAATATCGCGAGCGTATTGGAATGAAAATCTACTCAACTTCTGAGAATGTGATTCCACTTCTCAACCAACACTTAGTCAAAGGCGATGTAGTTGCTTTAGTTGCAGATCGAGACCTGTCGAAAAGTGGAATCGAAGTCAATTTCTTTGGTGGGATTGCAAAAATGCCAAGTGGGCCAGCCCTTTTGGCACTGCGGAACAATTCGTACCTAGTGGTAGCGCATGTCACCTACACAACTGAAGGTATTCACATTAATTTCTCACAACCATTGAAGCCATCTCAAAGTTCGGATAAATCAAAGATTGAGGATCTGATACAACAATCTGCGGATATTTTCGCTGAAGGAATAGCAAAGACGCCTGAAGATTGGCATATGCTTCAAAAGATATGGATTGAGTAAAATCAGATGAACGTAACTACAGCTAATCAGAAGAAATTAAAGATTGGGATGGTTTCGCCATATGGCTGGGATCTTCCGGGTGGAGTGCAGGCTCATATCCAAGATTTAGCGCTTTATTGTATGGAGCAGGGTCATGAAGTATCAGTCATCGCTCCAGCAATTGACGAGGATGCGCTTCCCGATTGGGTCACAAGTAGTGGACGACCTGTTGCAATTCCCTATAACGGAGCGGTAGCGCGGGTGGCTTTTGGACCAGTAGCCAATCGAAGGGTTCGTCGATGGATAACCGATGGTGAATTCGATGTCTTGCATTTGCATGAACCTGCGATTCCATCGCTGTCATTACTTGCTTGTTGGGCTGCAGAGGGTCCTTTAGTCGGAACTTTCCATGTCTCAGCTCCTCGACAGAAAGCAATTTATGCCGTTGGCCCCATACTCGAACCTGCGATTGAAAAATTACATGCTCGCATTGCAGTTAGTCAGACGGCTAGAAATACATTAATAGATCATCTCGAAACTGATGCGGTAATAATTCCAAACGGTATCAATCATCATGCATTTGCAAGCGGCTCCATCGATACAAGTGTGGGCGAGCGAAGTATTGGTTTTGTTGGCCGCTTTGATGAACCCAGAAAAGGGCTCTCTCTTCTCTTGGAGAGTTGTGAATTATTGATCGACAAGGGAATTGAGTTCAAAGTAGTTATCGCAGGACCGGGGAATCCAGATGCTTTTTTAGAAATTATGAGCGCAGAATTGGTCGCGCGTACCGAGTTTTTGGGAAGAGTAAGCGATGAGCGAAAACAAGAATTACTGCGCTCAATAGCGCTCTACGTGGCGCCAAATACTGGCGGAGAGAGTTTTGGGATCATCCTCGCTGAAGCTATGGCTGCCGGCGCTCCGGTACTTGCTAGCAATCTTCCAGCTTTCCAGGATGTTCTTGAAGGAGGGAGAGTGGGTGAATTATTCGAAATTGGTGATACATGTGAACTAGCTCTTCGAATAGAGAATCTATTGAATAACCCTGAACGACGGATGGCATTACGCGCCTTGGGGCAGAAGAGTTCACTTCGATTCGATTGGGGTCAGGTGGGAGAGTCGATTTTGGATGTTTATCGAATGGTGAGCTCCTCGGGCGAAAAGGTTCGTTTGGGATCTGACTTTAGGTTCAGTAGAGCAAAGTTGGGGCGAGAAGAGTGAGCGCGCTACTTTTTATAATTTTAGGCGCCATGCTTTTTGTGGTTTGGTACTTGTCGTTTACTGCTACTCGTTTAGATCGACTTCACCACCGAGTAGAAACTTCATGGGCAAACCTAGATGCCGCTTTGCGGACCCGCTCTGCGTTAGCGCTCGAGGTTGCACGTTCTAATTTGTTAGACCCCGCTACCGCAATGCTTTTATTAGCCGCGGCCCACGTCGCGGTTATTGCAAATCAATCTGAGCGCGCTGATGCTGAAGAAGAGCTCTCCCAGTTATTGCTCTCGTTACTTGAAGAGGATGCGCTTGATTCTGAAGGGGAGATTTTCCAAGAACTTTCCCAAGCGAGAGAGAAGCTCCGGCTAGCAATAGCGATTCATCTTGAAGCGGTAACTCGCACTCAAGCACAACGCGCGCGGCCAATAGTGAGAGCTTTTCGCTTAGCCGGCCGGGCTCCACTTCCCGTTCGATATCCATTTGAAGAAATTCAAGTCTGAGTGCATGACAAAATGAAAAGAACATTTTCGAAGGCAATGCTCGTACTTGCTCTCTCCTTTTTTCCCTTTTTCGTTTCAAGTTGCGGACAAGGGTCAGAGACTGGCGATTCATCGAAACAAGGTGGAAATGCTTCGCCCGCTCCAACTCAGATTGCTCCACATAACTCTCTTAGTGGCCGAGATGGACTAGATGGCGAAGTCCTCGCGGTAAAAATAGACGATACAAAATTTGCCAGACCTCAAATCGGATTAGTTGATGCAGATCTCGTTTACATCGAACAGGTAGAAGGTGGAGTTACCAGACTTGCCGCTATTTATAGTTCAGCGTATCCAACAAAAATCGGGCCAGTACGGAGCGCTCGAATAAGTGATTTAGAACTCCTCGCTCAATTTGGAAAAGTTGCCTTTGCATTCTCTGGCGCACAACGAAAATTACGCCCAGTGATTGATAGCGCCAATCTTTACAATCTCGGAGCGGAGCGAGAAGGACCTTCGGTTTATTCGCGTGATCAAAGTAGACGTCCACCGTGGAATATGATTTTGAATCCGCAGGCGCTGTTCGAGCGAGCTGCAAAACGAAACTTAACTATCGCACAGGCGAAAAATAGTGGATGGAGTTTCAAGAGCAAAACTAAGTTGGGTGACAAAGCGCTATCAGCCGAGATGAAATGGCCAGGAGCGCGTTACGAAATTCTCTGGTCCCAAGCTGATTCTGGTTGGTTAATTAATCAAAATGGAACAAGCAAAATGGATGCCAGCGGAGTTCCACTTCTGGCAAGCACATTTGTTGTGCAGGTTGTTTCCATTACCAATTCTGAATATGGAGATAAGTTTGGAGAAATTACTCCATTGATAACTTCGGTTGGTGAGGGCAAGGCTTTTGTTTTTCGCGATGGACGGGTAATCAAGGGAACTTGGTCTCGCTTTGCTCCATCAAGCGGCACAACGTTTATCTCCGATTCCGGCGAGGAAATCCCGTTTAAGGCAGGACAGATTTGGTTTGCTCTGGTGGCGCAAGAACCTGCCATCACTTATCCGCCCGAACCTTCCACCTCGCCTAGTGGGCAAATATCGGGGAATTCAGCGAGCGCCAGTCCTGCCCCGACGAAGTAGACTTGGCGCTCTAGCAGCTCCATAGGAGCTCTGAATATCGAGAGGGCGTTGAGTAGAGCATGAGTGAAATAACAGGTACCTCACGGGTGAAGCGTGGCATGGCTGAAATGCTCAAAGGCGGAGTGATCATGGATGTGGTTAATGCCGAGCAAGCACGCATCGCTGAGGATGCCGGCGCTGTTGCAGTCATGGCTTTAGAGCGCGTTCCAGCCGATATTCGTGCTCAAGGCGGAGTCGCACGGATGTCCGATCCATCGATGATTCAAGAGATTCAGAAGGCGGTTTCAATTCCCGTCATGGCAAAAGCCCGAATTGGACATTTTGCTGAAGCGCAAGTTCTCCAGGAGCTTGGCGTTGACTATATCGACGAATCAGAGGTTCTTACTCCAGCTGATTATGAAAATCATATTGATAAGTGGAATTTCACGGTTCCATTTGTTTGCGGCGCAACAAATTTAGGTGAAGCGCTCCGACGTATTAATGAGGGAGCGGCGATGATTCGCTCCAAAGGTGAGGCAGGAACTGGAGATGTCTCTAATGCAACAACTCACATCAGAAAAATTACCGGAGAAATTAGACGGCTAACTTCTATGCGCGAAGATGAGTTATATGTTGCTGCAAAAGAATTACAAGCACCTTTTGCTCTAGTCAAAGAGGTAGCTGAAACAGGGAAACTTCCAGTAGTACTTTTTACCGCTGGTGGAATTGCGACACCTGCTGATGCATCCATGATGATGCAACTTGGTGCAGATGGCGTGTTCATTGGTTCAGGAATATTCAAATCAGGAAACCCAGCGCAACGCGCTGCTGCTTGCGTCAAAGCTACGACATTCTTTGATGATCCGAAAGTAGTTGCTGAAGTTTCTCGAGGGCTTGGCGATGCCATGGTTGGTATCAACGTCTCGGATATCCCAGTGCCTCATCGACTCGCTGAGCGCGGTTGGTGAAAAAACGGGTAGGTGTGCTCGCACTTCAAGGTGATGTGCGTGAACATGCCTATGCAATTCAAAAATCAGGAGCAGTAGATTCTTTAGTTCGTAGACCAGATGATTTGAAGAGCATCGATGCGTTAATTCTTCCAGGGGGAGAATCAACAACTATTAGTAAATTGCTCCACATATTTTCACTCTTTCAGCCACTGAAGGATTCAATTACTTCCGGGCTACCGGTGTTTGGTACATGCGCCGGAATGATTCTTTTAGCGAAGGAGATTCTTGATGGCAGCGCCGATCAGGATTCGTTGGCGGCCATGGACATCACGGTGCGTCGCAACGCCTTTGGCAGGCAAGTCGATTCATTTGAAAAAGAATTAGATTTACGGGCCATCAATGCAGGAACGGCAACCGCAGTCTTCATCCGAGCGCCATGGATTGAGCGTCACGGACCAGGCGTTGAAGTTATTGCCTCAGTTGAGAGCGAGGGGCAGACTCATCCAGTGCTAGCTCGGCAGGATAAATTGCTTGCCGCATCCTTCCATCCCGAGATTTTGGAAGGTGAACGGTACTTAATTCACGAATTTTTCATTAACGAAGTAGCAAGTTAGTTCATTCATTCATACAATCAGGTACAAGAGAATCTATAGGAGAAGTCATGTCAGGTCACTCCAAATGGGCCACGACCAAACATAAGAAAGCGATACTCGACTCGCGTCGCGCAAAAACTTTCGCGAAATTGATTAAGGCGATTGAAGTTGCCGCACGCACTGGTGGAGCAGATCCTGCTGGCAACCCAACTCTCTTTGATGCATTAGCGAAGGCGCGGAAGAGCTCGGTTCCATCGGACAACATTGATCGAGCGGTAAAGCGCGGCGCCGGTCTCGAATCTGGTGGTGCCAATTGGGAAACGATCATGTATGAAGGTTATGGGCCTAATGGAGTTGCGCTACTCATCGAATGCTTATCAGATAATCGCAATCGCGCTGCAGGTGAAGTTCGCCTAGCTGTCACCCGAAATGGTGGCTCGATGGCCGACCCGGGATCAGTCTCATATCTCTTTGCACGACGAGGCGTAATCATCGTTAAGAAGAGCGGTAAGGTCACGGAAGATATTTTGATGAATATCGTCATCGATGCCGGCGCAGAAGAAATTAACGATTTAGGCGAGAATTTTGAATTGGTTTCTGATCCTTCAGATATGGCAACGGTACGAAAATCTCTGGATGCCGCAGGAATTGATTACGAATCGGCAGATACGCCATTTTTGCCGACAGTATCTGTGCCGCTAGACGGAGAGGGCGCGACTAAAGTTTTTAAGCTGATTGAAGCGATTGAAGACTGCGACGACGTTCAGAATGTTTATGCGAACTTCGACATTTCTGACGAAGTGATGGCTACTCTGTAGCAATGAAGGTATTGGGGATAGACCCAGGACTTACCCGTTGTGGAGTAGGCGTGCTCACTGGAGAGCCAGGCAAGCCGTTAACCTTTATTGAAGTGGGAGTCATTAGAACTCCACCCACGATGCCTCTTGCAGAGCGTTTACATGTCATAAACCAAGAGTTGGCAGGTTGGATAGATCGACATTCACCAGATGAGATCTCGGTCGAACGTGTTTTTTCACAGGCCAATCGACGCTCTGCGATGGAGACAGCGCAAGCTGCTGGCTTAGCGCTCTCATTGGCAGCAGCGAGAAATATTCCCGTCGCACTGCACACTCCTAGTGAAGTGAAAGCGGCTGTCACAGGTTCCGGTCGTGCAGATAAATCCCAAGTAGCCGAGATGGTCCGCCGATTACTGAAATTAAAAGAACCTCCGAACCCACCTGACGCAGCCGACGCATTGGCGCTTGCGATTTGTCATATTTATCAAAGTTCCATGCGTTCAAAAATTGGAGCGAGCAAGTAATGATCGCAACCCTTCGCGGTAAAATAATTGCAACTACTGAACAAACCTTAGTTGTTGAAGTAAATGGCGTGGGTTTTTCGGTAGTTGTTACGCCAGCAATTCGTTTAGGCGCGATTGAAGGAAGCGAAATATTTCTTCATACGGCGCTTCTTGTTCGCGAAGATTCTCTCACTCTCTTTGGTTTTCAATCAATTTCGGAACGAGAATTTTTCCTTTTACTACAAACGGTCTCTGGTATTGGCCCCAAAGTTTCGCATGCAGTTTTAAGCGCGCTATCAATACCTCAGCTAATTCGTGCCATTAGCGCTGGAGAAAGCAGAACTCTCGAGCAGGTTTCTGGCCTTGGGAAAAAAGGTGCACAGCGAATTATCTTAGAATTAAAAGATAAAGTGGATTCATTTCGAAATTCTACTGATGTCAATAATCGAGTGGAAGTGCATGGAGATAACGGGGAGGCATCCACGTCTAACGTTATTTCTGTTGCGGAGGCGCTTGCAGGCTTAGGTTTTGGTGCCCGCGAAATTGAACAAGCGCTAGAAGTGGTTAAGGTTTCGAGCGCACAAACTCTTGAAGATAAATTGAGGGTAGCGCTATCTGCATTACAAAATGGCGGCTCCGGCGTAATAAAGGGCGCACCTCGTGTCTGAAGAACAGATACTTTCGCCCCATTCCACTAGCGAAGAAATTAACATCGAAGGAGCGCTTCGGCCGCGAAACCTTCAGGAATTTGTTGGCCAGCAGAGAATTAAGGATCAATTAGGTGTGGTTCTTGAAGCATCGAAAAAACGTGGACATGTTGCTGATCATATTTTGCTCGCTGGCCCTCCTGGATTGGGCAAAACAACGTTAGCTCACATCGTTGCCGAAGAAGTTGGTGCCGGCATTCGATTGACAAGCGGTCCTACGTTGCAGAGAGCGGGGGACGTTGCAGCGATTCTCTCATCCATCACTGAAGGTGAAATTCTTTTTATCGATGAGATTCACCGCATGTCTCGACCAGCAGAAGAGATGCTTTACCTTGCGATGGAAGATTTTCGCGTCGACATCATCGTTGGAAAAGGGCCTGGAGCTACCGCAATACCTTTGGAGTTACCACGTTTCACATTGATTGGCGCAACTACTCGTGCCGGATTATTGCCTAGTCCGCTCCGTGATCGTTTTGGCTTCACTGCTCAACTTGATTTTTATGAGAGCGGTGAATTGGAAGAGGTGATCAAACGGAGCGCGGCTTTGTTACACATAGATATTGAGCCCAAAGCGCTCTCAGAAATTGCGCTCCGCTCGCGTGGAAC
Organism: Candidatus Nanopelagicaceae bacterium; assembly: GCA_036804325.1. Taxonomy (GTDB): domain Bacteria; phylum Actinomycetota; class Actinomycetes; order Nanopelagicales; family Nanopelagicaceae; genus IMCC26077. The sequence continues at coordinate 13,790 of DAIRSQ010000001.1, forward strand.
GCCACGTATCGCAAACCGACTATTACGAAGAGTCCGCGATTACGGGGAGGTTCATGGATCAGGGAGTTCTCTGACGCTTAATGAAGTTCGTTCAGCGCTCGAGCTCTACGAAGTTGATTCGCTCGGGTTAGATCGTTTAGATCGCGCACTCCTGAAAGCTCTCATTGAACGTTTTAGTGGAGGTCCAGTGGGACTCTCCACGATGGCGATGTCGGTAGGGGAAGAGAATGAAACGATTGAAAGTATCTGTGAACCATTTCTCCTTCGATCTGGTCTCTTAGCCCGAACCCCAAGAGGACGAATGGCTACGCCTGCCGCATGGCTCCATCTGGGGCTTACTCCGCCACCTTCCGGCGAGCAGTTACTCCATTTTGGTGATTAGACCGCAATAGAAAAGGCCCCTAGACTCCACCTTTGTGTCTACCTCTACTTCACGGCCAGGTCGCGCTCTAGTCGCCCTTCTGGTCATCTTGATAGCTGGCGCCTCTGTCATATTTCTCCAAGGAACGACCAAGATTCGTTTCGGCCTGGATCTTCAAGGCGGTACCAGCGTCGTACTTCAACCTCGAGTGGATGGCGCTAACGGCGCCGTGACTGCTGAAGCGATTGATCAAGCGGTTTCCATCATTCGTCAGCGCGTGAACTCTCTTGGCGTAGCCGAGTCGGAGGTAGTGGCCCAAGGAAGTGGCATCAACCGCCAAATCGTTATTTCAGTGCCAGGGGAATCTGGCGAGCGAGTTGTTGATCTGGTCGGACAAACTGCAGAACTTCGCTTTCGCCAGGTATTAGCAGTGGGTAGCGCTGTCGAAGCTCCACCTGCTCCAGCTCCATCTGCTTCGGCTGCAACTCCTGCTGCCTCAACTGCGGCAACACCTGCACCATCTGGAAGTAAATTAACTAAGAGCGCACCTTATTTTGCAGATCCAACCCCAGCTCCTTCACCGCTGGTAACCCCAAATACTGCAGCCAATGCGCAGCCAGTTGCGACATCTGCTGACGCTCAAATTAGCGATGAACTCTCGAAAAAATTTGCAACTCTTGACTGCACCGATGAAAAAAATCTTGTTGGTGGCGGGGATAATCCTGATCAGCCTCTCGTTACCTGCGATCGTGATGGCACTAGTCGGTTTGTTCTCGGGCCAGCAGAAGTTCTTGGTCGACAAGTAAGAACAGCGACTGCAGCAATTGATCAGCAAGGTGCAGGCGGATGGTTTGTCTCTCTTGCATTTAACAAAGAGGGAACAAAGAAGTTTGGTGAAATAACACAACGAGTTGTTTCATTAACACCACCTCAAAATCAAGTAGCGATTGTTCTTGATGGTCTTGTTGTTTCCGCACCGCGCATCATTGATGCGATTCTTGGTGGCCAAGCCCAAATCACTGGAAATTTCACCCAACAAGAAGCTAGCGACTTGGCAAATGTTTTGAAATACGGTTCCTTGCCTCTCGCCTTTGATCGTGGCGAGGTGCAACAGGTATCGCCAACTCTCGGAAGCGATCAATTGCGCGCAGGAATTATGGCTGGCGCATTGGGCTTGATTCTCGTTGTTATCTATTCGTTCTTCTACTACCGTGCACTTGGAATTGTCACTGTAGGTTCACTTGCTCTAGCGGCGCTACTGTTATGGATGGCGGCAATCATCTTAGGTAAGAACCTAGGATTTACACTTACCCTTGCTGGAATTGCTGGAACGATTGTCGCAATCGGTATCACTGCCGACTCCTTCATTATTTACTTTGAACGCCTTCGAGATGAAATTCGAGAAGGAAGAACATTCCGGTCGGCAGTAGAGAGCGCTTGGGTTCGCGCGCGACGAACTATCATCATTTCGGATGTGGTTTCGCTCATTGCGGCAACACTCCTATTTATTTTTGCAATTGGTGGTGTTCGAGGTTTTGCATTCACCCTCGGATTAACAACAATCATCGATTTATTAATCATCTTCCTATTTACCAAGCCATTAATCACATTCTTGGCAAAGGTGCCGTTCTTCGCCAACGGACATCCGCTATCGGGGCTTGATGCTCGCCGGGTGATTCGTGGAACTTCTGGAGGTAAGCAATCATGACAACCAAGGTTTCTTTCGGTGACAAACTTTATCGCGGCGAAAAATCAATTAATTTCGTAAATAATCGCAAGCGCTGGTACTCACTTTCAGCGGTTTTGATCATTGCTTCCATCTTTGCTTTGGGCGCAAAGGGTCTTGACTTAGGAATTGAATTCAAAGGCGGTTCAGAGTTCGTTGTGAACAAAGCTGGAATCACGGTTCCAGATGCGCGAGCGGCGATGGATAAAGCGAACGTACCTGGTGACCCGATTGTGCAAACTGTGGGTAGCAGCAAGGTTCGCATCCAAACAGGGGCTCTAACTAACGCTCAATCATCAAAAGTTCTCGATGTGCTTTCGACAACTTTCGCCGTTGCTAAAGCAGATATTGATACTCGACTCATCGGTCCCTCTTGGGGACGGGAAATCACGCGCAAAGCAGCTACCGCGCTAATTGTTTTCTTATTAGTGATTATTGTTTTCTTGTCAGTAACTTTTGAACCAAAAATGGCTATTGCGGCCATCATCGCGCTATTTCACGACGTTTTTATTACGGTGGGAATTTATGCCCTCATCGGATTTGAAGTCACGCCGGCCACGGTCATTGGTTTCTTAACCATTCTTGGTTATTCGCTCTACGACACAGTTGTAGTATTCGACAAGGTACGTGAAAACACTCGTGGCATTGCAGGAGGATCCCGATATACCTATTCCGACGCTGCGAACTTGGCCGTCAATCAAACCCTCGTTCGATCGATCAACACCTCGATCGTCGCGCTACTTCCAGTAGGTGCAATTCTTTTCGTCGGAGCAGGCGTTCTTAAAGCTGGCACATTAAAAGATTTGTCCCTAGCGCTATTTATTGGCCTTGCCGTTGGCACCTATTCATCAATCTGCGTTGCCACTCCATTCCTTGCAGCGATGCGCGAGCGCGAACCTGCAATGCGTGCACTTGCCAAGCGAGTTCAAAATCGCACGAATAAAGAGAGTTCTGCGACGTTAGCCGATTCTGGTAACACAGCACATGCCGCTGAAGTACGCGGACCGCGGAATCAACCAAAACGTCAAGGTAAACCAAAGTCGGGTAGTTCAAAAGCCAAGAAAAAGCGGTAACCGACGAGAGCGGCGTACTCTAGGTTAAGTAAAAAGGGCCTAGGTAAGGCAAGCCAGAGGTGATGCAGATATGGTGAATGAAACTCTCATCGCCCCGATGCTCGCTGCGCTGGAATTCCAAGGGCAAGATCGAGATTTAATAACGCGCGCTTTTGATGTTGCTAACGAAGCCCACCGAGGCCAATCGAGAAAATCGGGTGAGCCTTACATCACCCATCCTGTGGCTGTTGCTGAAATTTTGAGTGAGTTAGGTATGAATCCGCCAACAATTGCCGCGGCGCTACTTCATGACACAGTCGAAGATACGCCCTATTCGCTCGAGCAATTGCGAGTGGATTTTGGGATCGAAGTTGCCGACTTAGTCGATGGAGTAACCAAGCTGGATCGCGTCGTGTATGGCCCAGATGCTGAAGCAGAAACTGTTCGCAAGATGGTAATTGCTATGTCTCGAGATATTCGAGTGTTAGTAATTAAATTAGCTGATCGATTACATAATGCCCGAACTTGGAAGTATCTCAAAGAGGAGACCGTTCTTCGTAAAGCTCGCGAAACTTTAGATATCTACGCTCCGCTAGCGCACCGATTAGGCATGAATGCAATTAAGTGGGAGCTTGAAGATCTTTCTTTCGCTGCGCTCGAGCCAAAGAAATATGAAGAGATTACCCGACTTGTTGCTCAACGACAGAGTGAACGAAAAGAGCACACCGATAATGTAATTGCCGAGATTAAAGTTCAACTTGCGGGTGAATTTGATGCCGTCGTAACTGGCAGGTTTAAACATTATTTTTCAATCTATCAAAAAATGGTAGTGCGTGGTAGAGAATTTAATGAAATCTACGATCTAACTGGAGTTCGGGTTCTCGTTAACGATGTGAAAGATTGCTACGGAGTTCTCGGCGCAATACATGCGCACTGGAGCCCAGTTCCAGGCCGGTTCAAAGATTACATTGCAATGCCTAAATTTAACCTCTACCAATCGCTCCACACAACTGTGATAGGTCCAGATGGTAGAGCTATCGAGATTCAAATCAGAACGCACGAAATGCATCGTCGAGCAGAATTTGGTATTGCCGCGCATTGGAAATATAAGTCGGGAAATCGTGGGGCTAACGAACCGGAAATGGCGTGGTTAAAGCAACTCCATGAATGGCAGAAAGAGACTGCCGATCCTGAGGAATTTCTTGAATCGTTACGTTTTGATCTTGGCACACCAGAAGTTTTCATATTCACACCAAAGGGGAGCGTTATTGCGCTTCCTTCAGGTTCTACCCCTGTCGATTTTGCTTACGCAGTACATACTGAAATTGGAAATCGATGCGTGGGAGCGAAAGTAAATGGTCGCCTTGTTTCATTAAGCACGCCATTAACCAATGGTGATGTTGTAGAGGTTGTCACGAGTAAGGGTGATGGAGTTGGGCCAAGTAGAGATTGGTTAAATTTTGTTCAGAGCCCACGCGCTAGATCAAAGATAAAGGCGTGGTTTACTAAAGAGCGTAAAGAAGAGGCTATTGATGCTGGGAAAGAATCAATAGCCCGCCAACTTCGAAAACAGGGCGCACCGCTGCAAAAGATTTTTGCAGGGCAGTCGCTTTTAGAGTTGGCACACGATCTTAAGTACCCGGATATCGCAGCGCTTTATGCCGCGGTAGGGGATGGCCATGTAAGCGCTGCCTCAGTTGTTGAGAAACTGCTCAATCTCTTAGGGGTTCAGGAGCAAGAGTTTGCGAGCCTCGATGGCGCGGTTGATGTGTCTAGCCAGCGCACCCGAAAGAGCGATAGCGGCGTTGAGGTAGTGGGTGTTGATGATTTACTGGTCAAACTAGCTCGATGCTGTACTCCTGTTCCTGGCGATGAAATCGTTGGATTCATTACAAAGGGAAGCGGCGTATCGGTTCATCGCCAAGATTGCATCAATGTCGTGGATTTGCGCGAACATCAAGGGAATCGTTTTGTAGAAGTTCGTTGGAGTCCAGGTGCACATTCAATCTTCTTAGTCAATATTCAAGTTGAGGCTCTCGATCGCGCACGATTACTTTCAGATATCACTCGGGCGCTTTCAGATAATGCAGTAAATATTCTCCACGCCTCTGTCTCCACCGCTAAGGATCGAACCGCCTTCTCGAAATTTACCTTCGAAATGGCAGACGCGAGCCACCTAGATGCTGTTCTTAAGTCAGTGCGCGCCGTTCCAGGCGTATATGACGTTTACCGCGTAACAAACAATTAATTCAGCAAATGATTAAGAGAAAGTAGCAAGTGATCGCTGGGCTTCTTCAAGCCAGATTCGACGAGCCTGTGCAGACTCCCGCGCTGCCTCTGCCTTCTTTGAGTCACCACTGGCTTCTGCCTTTGCCGCGGTAGCTTCATAACCAGCAATAGCTTCAGTGAGCTGGCGAACAACATCATTTGCTCGCGCCTTAGCGCTTGGATCACTCTTGCGTTTCTCTTCTTCTTCGAGCGCGCGAATTTCTTTCTCAACTGCGCCAAGTCGAAGATCGAGTCCATCGCGCTTATCTCGCGGTACCTGGCCAATGCGTTCCCACTTCTGTAGAAGTTCACGGAATTTCTTCCGCGATGCTGCAAAGTCAGTTATGGGAAGTAGCGCCTCGAACTCAACAATGAGCGCTTCTTTAGCGGTGAGATTTGATGCGTTAGAGCTCTCACGCTTCTCTAAATCTGTTTTCTTTGCCGCGAAGAATGTTTCTTGAGCGGTTCTAAATCGCGCCCAAAGCGCATCATCGCTCTTCTTTGAACCTCGACCTGCGTTCTTCCACTCTTGCATAAGAGCGGCAAAGCGCTTTGCGGTGTTAACCCAATCGCGTGAGGTGGCAAGTTTCTCGGCCTCAGCGACGATGAGCTCTTTTGCGTTAGCCACTGCATCGTTGGCGCTAGCCAACTTAGCAAAGTGAGTTCTACGTCTACGATCAAAACCATTTCGCGCTGCTGAGAATCGCTTCCATAGCTCCTCATCTGCAGCCTTTTCGATTCGAGGAAGTGATTTCCACTGATCGAGTAATTCTTTTAGGCGATCGCCAGAGAGTTTCCAATTATCTTTAGCTGCCACTTCTTCAGCTTCAGCGACCAATTTCTCTTTAGCATCTTTTGTCACCGCACGTTGTTCTGCGCGTTCCTGCGCTGCAGCTGCTTTCTTCGCAGCATAAGCCGCACGTTGTTCATCAATAATCGGTGGAATTTGCTCGACCGCAATCGCAAGAGCGGCGAGATCGCCAACTGCGTTGATGGTGGCTACTTGCTCTCGCAATTTACTTACCGCTTGATCGGCATCGCTAGGCACCATTGCACCGCTGCGAATACGCGCTGCCGTTAGCGCGATTTCTGAAGCTAATTGTTCAAATTTACGAACAAAGTAGGCGAGCGCCTCTTCTTTGCTTTTTCCCGGGTAGGAGCCAACGGGTTTCTCACCATTTTTGGTCCACACATATACAGTGCCGTCATCTGCCACTCGACCGAATAGAGCGGGATCTCCAATGAGAGCGCTAGCTGCTGATACCAAACCATCTGACTCTGACATTGCCTACTCCTTTGCGCGGCGCCCGTGGCGGGTTCGCTATGGTCGAGTGTTCGTTGGTGTTTCTACTGAAATTCCTCCCAAAGCGCCTAGGCTCTCTGAGGAGGACATGAGCGTAGCGGGAACCCTGCGGCGCTCTCAAATGGCTCTTCTCCTTGTAGGGGTCGAGTTGGCGGAAACCGGGGAAATGAGGTGATGGCCTTGAGCGAAGTTCTCGTCGATGTCGTAGTAGCCAAAGCCTTCGCCACTAACTGCTGGATTCTCGCTGCCCGGGGGAGCGACGAGGCGGTGATAGTAGATCCGGGAATTGGGGATCCATACCTCCATGAGGCCATTAGCGAGCGTTGCTCGGCTCTGGGACTCCATCCAGTGGCAGCCTTTCTCACCCATGGCCATCTCGACCATATGTTCTCGGTTGCCCCGCTCTGCTCGAGCGTCAATATCCCAGCCATGATTCACAGCGCCGATCGAGCGCTCCTAGCCCATCCAGAGCGAGCGTTATCGAGGAATACCAGCGCAATGATTCCCATGCTTGGCTCGGGGCTCACATTTGTAGAGCCCGATGAGGTAATTGAGCTCACCGATGAGATGACTCTTAAATTAGCCGGCCTTGCCTTTCGTTTTCTTCATGCTCCGGGCCATACCCCCGGCTCTACGGTGGCGGTAGTGGAAGGGGAACTTTTGATATCCGGGGATGTTCTTTTTGCTGGCTCTATTGGGCGAACCGACCTACCGCTGGGTTCGTTAAGTGATATGGAACGTTCATTGCGTGAGAAAATTTATCCCTTGCCCGATCACCTCAAGATTCTTCCAGGCCATGGTCGAAGGAGCGATATGGGCGCAGAACGTGCTGGTAACCCATACCTGCGCGCTGCAATGGAAGGACGTTTGGGATGAAGTACCAAGCACCGAAAGGTGTTAAGGAATACCTTCCGCCGACTTCGGCGCTCTTTGAGCGTGTCCGTGAGGCGCTTGTTACCCCTGCGCGTTTAGCCAATTATCAACTGATGGAGTTGGCTATTTTCGAAGATACCGAAGTATTTACTCGAGGCGTGGGCGAATCAACAGACGTTGTTTCAAAAGAGATGTACACCTTTACTGACAGAGCTGATCGTTCGCTAACTCTACGTCCGGAAGGAACCGCTGGTGTTATGCGAGCTGTAATTGAAAGTGGATTAGATCGCGGCCAATTGCCAGTGAAGATTTGGTACGCGGGTCCATTTTTTCGAGCTGAGCGCCCACAAGCCGGTCGCTATCGACAATTTTATCAAGTAGGTATCGAAGCTATCGGAAGTGAAGATCCACTTTTAGACGTTGAAGTAATTTCGATCGCAACCGAAGGTTTTAAATCTCTTGGTTTAACAGGTTTTGAACTCGTTATCAATTCCCTTGGTGATAGCGAGAGTCGAAACGCTTATCGAAAGGATCTCTCTGAGTATCTACTCACGCTTTCACTTGATGAGGCAACTAAAGAGCGTGCGCGGATCAATCCACTTCGCGTTCTTGACGATAAGCGACCAGAAATGATTAGCGCTCTTGAGGCTGCACCAAACATTCTGGAGTATTTGAATGAACCATCTCGGGCCGAGTTTGATGTCGTCCAACAAGGATTAACTGATCTAGGGATTGCTTACCGAGTAAATCCACGTTTAGTTCGAGGTCTTGATTACTACACAAAGACAACTTTTGAATTTGTACATCCAAAACTTGGCGCTCAATCTGGAATTGGTGGCGGTGGGCGTTACGACGGCTTGATGGAATCACTCGGCGGTCAACCGCTCTCTGGAATAGGTTTTGGGATTGGTATTGATCGAGTCATTTTGGCTTGCGAAGCTGAAGGAATTAATCTCCAAGAGAACGACCCCTTGATCTGCTTCATCATCCCTTTGGGCGCGGAATTTGAACGGGAGGCGCTAAAAATTGCCTCCCAATTGCGAGGCCAAAATCTTCGAGTTGATTTTGCATTTGGGGGACGGGCGCTTAAAGGCGCAATGAAAGCAGCTGATAAATCTGGTGCGAGGTACGCCTTTGTGTTAGGCGAGCGCGAGAGTCAAACGCAAGAGGTGGAGATAAAGGAATTATCGTCCGGGAAGGCGCAATCCATTAGGCTCTCTGACTTATCCCAGTTCTTAACAAGGAGTTTGAGTGCGAACGCATAAGGCAGGGCTGTTAACAAGCGCCAATGAGGGACATGAAGTAATTCTCACAGGCTGGGTAGCACGACGACGAGACCATGGCGGCGTTGCCTTTATTGATCTTCGCGATGCAAGTGGTTGGGTTCAAGTGGTCATCAACGATGAATCAGTCGCGGCTGCACTACGTGCCGAGTGGTGTTTGAAAATTGAAGGAAAGGTTCGACGTAGGCCGGCAGGAAATGAAAATCCGCACGTGGCAACGGGTGAGATTGAAGTTCTCTGCGAACAATTGACCGTGCTAAGCGAATCTGCGCCGCTTCCTTTCCCGATTGATAGTGGTGAGCGGGTTGAGGCAAATGAAGAGACGCGATTGAAATATCGCTACCTCGATCTTCGCCGAGAAGGGCCAGCTCGAGCACTCCGTACTCGTTCCAAAGTGACATCAATTATTCGACGAGTGATGGAAGAGTCTGAATTTCTTGAAATTGAAACACCAAATCTCACTCGCTCCACTCCTGAAGGCGCTCGAGATTTCCTCGTGCCAGTTCGACTTCAACCTGGCAGTTGGTATGCGTTGCCGCAATCACCACAATTATTTAAGCAACTGCTAATGGTTGCGGGAATGGAGCGCTACTATCAAATAGCGCGTTGCTTCCGTGATGAAGATTTTCGCGCTGATCGTCAACCTGAATTTACTCAGCTTGATGTAGAGATGAGCTTTATTACGGAAGATGATGTGCTTGCGCTCACTGAAAAGCTTCTTTCACGCATTTGGAAAGAGCTTCACAATTTTGAGATACCTTTACCAATACCTCGGATGACATATGCCGAGGCGATGCGACGTTTTGGTTCCGATAAGCCTGATCTTCGATTTGATAATGAAATTGTTGATGTAACGGAATTTTTCAAAGGAACCGAATTCAAGATATTCCAGAGCGAATTCGTTGGGGCTGTAGTTATGCCTCAGGGAGCGCTGCAAGCACGGAGAGAATTAGATGCGTGGCAAGAATGGGCAAAAGCACGAGGTGCGAAAGGTTTGGCTTACATTCTTATTGGCGAAAATGGTGAAGTGACTGGACCTGTTGCCAAGAACATCTCAGATGCTGAGCGAAGCTCAATTGCCAGCGAAGTAGGTGCCAAATCAAATGACGCCATCTTTTTTGCTGCCGGAGAGCGAAGCTCTTCGCTAGCTCTTCTTGGCGCCGCTCGCTTAGAAATCGGTAAACGTTGCAATCTCATTGCCGAAGGTGAATGGCGTTTCTTATGGGTTGTGGATGCGCCAATGTTCGAAAAGAACGATGAAGGTAGATGGACCGCGGTCCATCACCCCTTTACTGGACCAAAACCTGAATTTGCGGATACCTTCCATAACGATCCAGCGAACGCGTTGGCCTACGCCTACGACATAGTCCTCAATGGAAATGAGATTGGGGGAGGCTCGATTCGTATCCATAAGAGGGAGATGCAGCAGCGAGTTTTTGACGTCATTGGTCTGAGCCAAGAAGAGGCGCAATCGAAGTTTGGATTCCTTCTCGAAGCATTCACCTACGGGCCACCACCACATGGCGGTATCGCGCTTGGAATCGATCGCCTCACCGCTCTTATTGCAGGCGTGGAGTCAATTCGTGAGGTTATTGCTTTTCCAAAAACAGCAAGTGGTGGCGATCCGTTAACTGGAGCGCCAACTCCAATTACCGCCGCACAACGGAAAGAAGCGGGAATCGATTTTCAGCCTGAAGATGGTGCGCTGAAGAAGAAGAATGAGTAGTTCATTCATCATGGTTAAGGCGCGAAGAAAATTTGGAGTAGCGCTCTCTGCATTGCTTTTGCTCATAGCTCTAACTTCGTGTGGTGAGAGTTCAAAAATTTATTCGCAGAATTCTGAACTGGGCGTCTTTTTTACCGTTCCTAATGGTTGGCATCACATCCCAGAGGAAACAATTCGTAGTTATGAAGTTGAAGGTGCAGATGCTGCTGCCAAACAAAAGGCAGATCTAGTTCTTTGGCAAGAGGCGTACTCCGAGAGTAGTAAAACCACTGCAAAAAATCTTCTACAACTAGAAGCACCCAAAGCGCTAACAGCATTTGTTCGAGTGCGAGCACTTACATTGGAAGAGAGCGATGCCATGTCCTACAACGGGCTACGGAATCTAGTTCTTCCAGTCACTGAATTAATTAGTGGAACATCACAGGTTGTTAACGATTTTCAGCTCCTTGAGGAGACTGAGATAGTTACCGAGGAAGCTCGCGGTTTGCAAACGGTCTTCTCTTTTGCCCCAAAGAATGGCGAGAATGAAACAATTCATCAGACGGCTCTTCTCTCAAATGATCGCAGCGCTATTTATTTTTTCCTTGTCCGCTGCACCACTGAATGCTTTAATGAGGGCCAGAAAAATGTGGATGCAATCGTAAAATCCTTAACTGTGAAAGGTAAGAGATGACCACTCCCGCCGCTCCACAATTCCAAAGCAGGCCTCGCGATACAGATCGTCGCACGAGAATTCATCTAAGTCTTTTTGATCGACTCAAGTTTCTCGTGGCATTCACACTCACGTTTTTCGTGCTTGTCTGGTCATCAATGGCGGGTAACCCACTTTTAGGTTTTAACGACGCGCTTATTGAAACGAGTAAAACTACCTGGTGGATTTTTATTCTTGCGGGTGTTGAAGTTATTCGTCAGGTCCATTTCCTGATTTCAGAATTTGCTTCGCCTTATCATGGGTTTTGGCAGCGATACTTTGCATTTGTTGATCGAACGCTACATCGAATCAGCGATTGGAATAGGTATCGACTATCTCGAGCAATTAAATTACTGGTCGCGATTGCACTGCTTGCTGTGATTCTTGGAGCGGTCTACGACGAAGCTCCGGTGCGCGCGCTATTCCTCGCTCCAGCTGCTCTATGGGCGGCAATGCCATTTATTGCACAATTAATGTTTGCAGTTGTTTTTGTCCTCATCCAATTCGTCGCAATATTCTGGTTTCTCTCGCGCGGCGGAATTGATGTCTATTTTCCTGATGACATTAGGACTCGGTTTTCGGATGTTTGGGGACAAGATCACGTCGTAGCGAGAATTCGTGAGAATTTGATGTTTTTGGAACGACCTGAAGAGATTGAAAAGTTTGGTGGTTATGTTCCCGGCGGCATTCTCCTCTGGGGTCCACCAGGAACTGGCAAGACGCTAATGGCAGAAGCCATGGCCGGTGAAACAGGTAAGCCATTCGTTTTCGTCGATCCAGGCGCATTCAATAATATGTTTTTTGGAGTTGGCATTCTCAAAGTTAAATCACTCTTTCGAAAATTACGAAAGCTAGCTTTGCGTTACGGTGGCGTTGTAGTTTTCTTTGATGAAGCTGATGCACTCGGGAACCGTGGGCTTGCTCCATCAGGTGGTTTAGGTCGTTTCAGCGAAAATTCACTTGCTGAAAAGAATAAGAGCGCAATCTTCGGAAGTGAGTGCCATGGTGGCAACTATCTCTCACCTACAAGTGCACATTTGGTATTCAAAGAGCAATTTGTTATGGGCGGTGGCGGTGGCGGTGGCGCTGGCACCGGAACTTTACAGGCGCTACTTACCGAAATTTCTGGCCTTAAGAAGCCGCGAGGATTTTTTAATCGAATCGTTCGCCGAACGTTGGGTATGCGACCTAAGACGCCACCCAAATATCGAATCCTTATTGTGATGGCAACTAATTTGCCTGAAGCATTAGATGAAGCGTTATTGCGACCCGGTCGAATTGATCGAATGTATCGAGTTGGTTATCCAAGTAAGGCAGGACGCATACGCACCTATGAAGGGTATCTGGCAAAAGTTTCACACTCTTTATCTGCAGAGGAAATTGATAAATTAGCAACTATCACTCCTTATGCAACTGGTGCACGCATTAAAGATACGATTAATGAAGCCCTTATCTACGCCATTAGAAGTGGACGAACCACAATCACTTGGCCCGATGTGATCAAAGCGAAACAACTTAAGGAACTTGGACCACCTGAGGATGTTGAATACATTGAACGCGAGCGCCATGCTGTAGCAATCCATGAGGCATGCCATGGCGTGATGGCGCATGTAGTTCGTCGTCACATGATGATTGATCTAGCTACTATCGAAAAGGGTTCCGATTATCTCGGCATGGTGGCAAGCATCCCTCCAGATGACCAATTCACACGCTGGAAGAGTGAGTACGAAGCAGATATTTTGGTTTCCCTTGCATCATTAGCGGGTGAGCGAATGTTCTTTAGCGGAGATAACTCCTCAGGAGTTTCCGGTGACTTAGAGAGCGCAACCACAATCGCAAGCTTCATGGAAGGCCACTGGGGAATGGGCTCCACTGTTTCATCCCACGCTTCAAATAAAAGATTTGAAGTAGGAGCGCCAGGGGGCGGAAAAGAAAAACGCGGAGATTCTTCTAAGGAGATGCGTCGTTCACTTGCCGATCGCATCGAAGGCAATTTGGCTGGATTGTTAGTCAAGGCGGAAAAATTGCTGAAAGAAAATCGCGACCAAGTATTATCACTCGCGCATGCTTTAGAAGTGCATAAAACGCTCTCTGGTGAAGATGTTGCCGCAGTAATTGAATGCGTTGAAGGACCTATGGTCGATGGTAGACCGTACGCCAAATCAAAAAATATAAAGATCCTTGAGAACTACCATGATTCAGCTGTTCGAGCTCACAAGGATCACAACGCGCCATCAATTCAGCTCCCTGAATTGGAGTAATTTTTGACCTGGCCCAGATACCCCGGGAGCGCTCGTGGATCTCTTTGATAACGAAGAAAATCTCTCGGCAAATGCACCTTTGGCAGCAAGAATGCGCCCACGAAGCGTGGCAGAGGTTGTCGGACAAGAACACCTACTACAAAGCGGATCTCCACTCTTGCGCCTGCTCTCTCAGGAGAAGGGAGCGCCACCAGCAATTATTTTGTATGGACCTCCGGGATCTGGAAAAACTACGCTCGCTCTTTTGCTCGCCAAGGGGCGTCGCTTCCGCCAACTTTCCGCCGTTTCTGCAGGTATAAAAGATGTCCGGGATGAAATTGAAAGTGCGAGATATCAATTAAGTCAAAAGGGCACCGAAACTATTTTATTTATAGATGAAGTTCATAGATTTAATAAAGCCCAACAGGATGCGCTGCTTCCTGCGGTGGAAGATAAAATCGTGACATTGGTGGCAGCAACCACAGAGAATCCTTCGTTTTCTATCATTACCCCTTTGTTATCACGCTCCTTGGTTGTTCGCTTAAAACCGCTTTCAAATGAGAATGCTCAGTTAATAATTGATCGCGCCATCAAATCTGAGATTGGATTGAATAACGAGGTTTCAATCGACATTGAAGCAAAAGAGGAGTTAATACGTCTTGCGCATGGAGACGCGCGAAGATTACTAACCTACCTAGAAGCGGCTGCTGGTGCTGCGGATGATGGAGTTATCGTTCGCGAAAGTGTGAGTTCCGCAGCTGATCGAGCACTTGTAGATTTCAATATAGATTTGCATTACGACATCATTAGCGCATTTATCAAATCTGTTCGGGGATCAGATGTTGATGCGGCTATTCATTATTTACTCCGCGCAATTGAGGGTGGAGAGGATCTTCGTTTTCTTGCTCGACGATTGATGATTTTGGCCAGCGAAGATATTGGGCTAGCGGATTCACAAGCCCTTCTGATTACAACTGCAGCCGCGCAAGCGGTGGCTTTAATCGGCGCCCCTGAGGGCTATTACACCCTGGTGCATGCGACTGTTTATTGCGCCCTTGCTCCCAAATCGAATGCAGTGGCCCGTGCCCTTGCTGGCGCTCAACAAGATATTGAGCTCGGCACAATTGGTGAGGTGCCAGAAAACCTGCGCGATGGCAATTCGCCATTCGGTAAGAGCGGGATTTACCGGTACCCTCATGACTATCCTGAGGGAGTGGTAAGTGCGAACTACCTGCCAGAACCGTTACTCGGCAAGAGGTATTACCAACCCACAAGCCACGGGGCAGAATCGCGCATCTCACAGGCGTTAATTCGAATCCGGGAGATTTTGGAGGGTGGAGCATGAGCGCTGGAGGAATCGCAGCCATTATTGCGGCAAGCGCTTTGGCAATAGTGGCAATATCGGTGGCCTACGCGGTTATCCGGTTCAGTCGAGTATTGGATCAAGCAAGTACCGCCATCAAAAACGTTACGACCGAGACAGTTCCCCTCATTGAAGAGGTCACGACAACTGTTGAGTTAACAAACCGTCAACTTGAACGGGTAGATCACCTCACTCGTAATGTTGAGTCGATTGCGACGAAATTAACTGCATCTGCCGACTCGGTCCTCTCTAAAGGTTCAGCGGCGAAGCTTGCCGGCGTAGCGTGGGGTATCGCCAAGGCGGCCCGGAAAAAGAATAAGTAGTAGATAGGGCTGACGAAACTTTTATGAATTCTGCGGAAATTAGGCGTCGCTGGCTCACCTTTTTTGAAAGTGGCAACTCAATTGGTTTGAACCATACGGTAGTACCTTCAGCGTCACTAATTGCCGATGATCCAAATCTTTTATTGGTCAATGCCGGCATGGTTCCATTCAAGCCATATTTTCTCGGAGAACTTGCGCCGCCATATCAACGGGCAACATCCGTTCAGAAATGTGTTAGAACGCTCGATATCGATGAAGTAGGAAAAACCACTCGTCACGCTTCGTTCTTTCAAATGTGCGGAAACTTTTCGTTTGGTGATTACTTCAAGGAGGGCGCTATTTCCCTCGCTTGGGAATTGCTGACCAAACCTATTTCAGATGGTGGTTATGGATTTCCTGAATCCAAGCTTTGGGTAACTGTCTATCACGACGATGACGAAGCAGCGGCAATTTGGGAGAAGAAAGTTGGCGTCTCACCTGATCGGATTCAACGTCGAGGGATGGCAGACAATTTTTGGTCGATGGGCGTTCCAGGTCCATGTGGGCCATGTTCAGAAATCTATTTCGATAGAGGTCCAGAGTACGGGCGCGAAGGCGGCCCCGTTGCAGATGAGGATCGTTATTTAGAAATTTGGAATCTAGTCTTTATGCAATTTGAACGGGGCGCCGGAAGTGGCAAGGACGATTTTCCAATTCTTGGTGATTTGCCGAAGAAGAGCATCGATACCGGACTTGGTTTAGAACGCACCGCAGCGCTCCTTCAAGGGGTAGAAAATATTTACGAAATTGATACCACTCGAAAAATCCTTGATGTTGCTTCAAATTTGACTGGTAAGAAATATGGCGCGTCTACTCAAAACCCAAAAATTGATGTTTCACTACGTGTGATTGCCGACCACGCTCGAACTGCAGCGATGTTGATTTGCGATGGCGTTACCCCTGGGAACGAAGGTAGGGGATATGTATTGCGTCGCATGATGCGTCGGACTATCCGCAATATGAGAATTTTAGGGGCGCAAGACCCAACCATTGTTCAATTGATGGATAGCGCAATCTCTGCAATGGGGGAGCAGTATCCAGAGTTGATAAGTGATCGCAATCGCATTACTCAAGTAGCGGCAAATGAAGAAGATTCATTCCTGCAAACTTTGCGCGCTGGTACAACGCTTTTTGAGAACGCCGCTTCAGAGTTAAAGAACCGGAAGAGTTCAGTGATTTCGGGAGATGATGCATTTAAGCTCCACGATACTTACGGTTTTCCTATTGATCTCACCCTTGAAATGGCAGAAGAAATTGGCCTCAAGGTAGATCAAGAGGCCTTTAAGAATTTAATGAACGAACAAAAGACTCGTGCAAAGGCAGATGCAAAGGCTAAGAAAACTGGACACACTGACCTCACTGTCTATCGAAGCGCCATCGATGCGGCTGGGACAACAAAGTTTCTCGGTTATGAATTATTCAATGCTGAGGCGAAAGTTGCTTTCCTAGTTCACAAGGGCGCTCCAGTACAAAGTGTGCATGCCGGTGATGAGGTAGAAGTAATTCTTGATCGGACTCCGTTTTATGCCGAAGGCGGTGGGCAAGTTGCCGATTGGGGAAAGCTCATCACTGCTACCGGAGCACATGTCGATATTGATGATGTGCAAGCTCCGCTCCCTGGTTTGTTTGCCCACCGCGGCAAGGTAATTAACGGAGAGTTGACAGTAGGTGAGGCGGTATTTGCCGAGATTGATAATGATCGTCGAAATGCTCTTTCACGTTCACACACTGCTACCCATATGGTTCACAAATCTTTCCGTGAAGCATTAGGTGAAACCGCCACCCAGGCAGGCACTGAGAATCAACCAGGTAGATTCCGTTTTGATTTTGCCGCAGTTGGAGCCGTGTCAGAGGCAACGATGAGCGAAGTTGAAGATCGCGTAAATTCGCAATTGGTCCGTGATTTGCCGGTAAGCGCTGAAGTGATGTCACAAGAGGAAGCTAAGAAGAGTGGCGCTATCGCGCTTTTTGGTGAGAAATATGGCGACGAGGTTCGTGTGGTCTCTGTAGGTGACTGGGCGAAAGAACTCTGTGGCGGCACTCACGTTACCCGCTCTAGCCAATTGGGTTTGGTGAAACTTCTCGGAGAGGCTTCTATTGGTTCGGGGGTTCGTCGAGTTGAGGCTCTTGTCGGCGTGGATGCATATCGTTTTTTTGCACGCGAGCACCTCATTCTAAATTCAGTAAATGAAGTTCTTAAAGTGACAAAGGTAGAAGAGTTGCCGGAGCGGATTGAAAGCACACTTGAAAAACTTCGAATTGCTGAACGAGAAATCGCTAGCTACCGTTCGAAGGAAGCTTTGTCACAAATTAATCCCTTAATTGCCAAACTAACAACGGTTGGGAAGATTAAAGCAATTATTGCGGCAGTGGATGGAGAGCTTGGCAATGAGGAATTACGCTCACTGGCTGGCGCGCTCTCTGAAAAATTACGTGGTGAATCAGTTGCAGTCGCGCTCTTTAGCGGGGGCAAGAAACCATTAGTTGTAGCTCAAACGACAGATGAGGCCAGAGCAGTTGGTGTGAAAGCTGGAGAATTGGTTAAACGCGCTTCCAAGGCGCTTGGCGGCGGTGGCGGCGGAAAAGATGATTTTGCCCAAGGTGGTGGCGCCAATTCTGAAGCGATTCCAGTGGCGATTAAGGAATTGGAAGCATACTTAGCAACGATTGGTTAGCCTATTCCGAGTGAATGGTGGAAATAACCCTACGCGCATCATGGGCATCGACTTGGGTCATGCTCGAATAGGAATAGCCCTCTCCGACTTCAGTAAAATCCTCGCTTCGCCTTTTTCGACGGTACGCCATGAGAATGATTATGAAAGCGCGCTCCGGGAGATTGTAAAAATTGCAGAGAATGAATCAGTTGAGGAGATCGTGGTTGGCCTTCCAACAAGTTTATCCGCGAAAAATACGATAGCTCGCGAAGAAGCTTCGCAATTCATCGAACGATTGCGGAAGCTCACCTCTATCAAAGTTTCGCAATTTGATGAGAGATTCACCTCGGTAATCGCTGGCAAGAAATTGCGCGAAACCGGCCATGACGCTCGATCTATGAAAGGTAAAATCGATGCGATAGCCGCTGTAGAAATATTACAAGGATATCTAGATGGCCGCGTTGATTAAAAAGCATTTTCGTCAATTAGCTCTCTTTGGAATTTTTATAATCCTCTTAGGTAGCGGGTTACTTGTAGTTAGAGAGATGAGAAAACCTGAGCCAATTCCAAACTATTCGATGAGTGAGAGAGCAAAGGAAACAACTGTCGTCATTCCGTCTGGTTCAAGTGGCGACGAGATTGCGCAAATACTCTTTAAGGCCGACGTTGTGAAGAGCGCTCGATCGTTCTTCTCCGCTGCCACCGCTAACCCGGATTCACAATCGATTCAGCCAGGAACGTATCGAATCAATAGAAAGATTCCTGGCAAAGAAGCAGTTTTGCAACTTCTAGATCCTAAGCGGCGATCACTAGTTCTTCTTATTAAGGAGGGGGAGCGAGTTTATGAAATAGCAGATGCGCTCTCTCAATTAAATTTCAGCTCGAATGAAATTGATCGAATCAGCAAGGAGAGCGTAGATGTCGCAGGCTACGGAGAGCGCAATCCGGAAGGTTTCTTTTTCCCGGCAACTTACAATCTAACGCCAAGCGATGATGTGAAGGCTGTAAAAGATCGCCTTCTTCGCAAGTTTATATCCATCACTAAAGAGATTGAATTTGAGAATCGCGCCGAGTTGCTCGGATTGACGCCATACGATGCCCTAATCGTCGCATCGATAGTGCAGTCAGAGGGATTCGACGAACAAGAATTTCGTAAAGTTGCCAGGGTAATTTACAACCGACTTAAAATTGGCATGCCATTACAAATGGATAGCACTGTTTTGTACGCTCTTAAGGAGCGACGTCTAGCGGTAAATAAGCAAGATATTGGAATTTCCTCCCGGTACAACACGTATAACCGTCGTGGTCTACCTCCTACCCCTATTAGTAATCCAGGTAGGGCTGCTTTGGAAGGAACTCTCAATCCGGCTGAAGGCGATTGGTTATACTTTGTGACAGTCGAACCAGGTATTACCAAATTCACCGCTTCATATAAAGAGTTCCTCTCATTTAAGCGAGAATTTAAAGAGAATTTGAAAGCAGGGAAGTTTGGCAGTGATTCATGATTAAAGCCGCAGTTCTTGGTTCACCAATAGAACATTCGCTTTCACCAGTTATTCATCAGCGGGCATACGAACTTCTTGGTTGGAACTGGAGATACGAACGATACGAAGTTTCTTCAGGTCAACTAAAGGAATTCTTAGCGAAGTATCGCGGTGAATTTCGAGGGCTCTCACTAACGATGCCGCTTAAAGAAGAGGCCTTGAATCTGATTGACAATGTGTCCGATCTTGGCAAAAGAGTAAATGGAGTGAACACGCTCATTTTTGACGAGCTTCAATCACGGGGTGAAAATACCGATGTTCAGGGATTTACAGATGCCCTTACCTTCCATGAAATAGCAATTCCTAAAGAGGTGACAGTTCTAGGTGGCGGAGCTACCGCAAGAGCCGCTATTGCCGCTGTTGATGGCAGAGCGCAACGAGTAAATGTTTTCTCACGTTCTGCACATCGAACCAAAGCCCTGGTGAACTCAGCAACACATTCAATTGTGGCTGTTTTTAGCTGGGATGATTTAACCAAGAACGAAATGCTCGCCGAAAACGCAGCGTCATTTGGACTGAAAGCTGATTTGGTCATTTCAACTACCCCTAAAGGCGCAACGGACCAGTTAGATATCAGCGGACCTTCGCAGACGCTCTTCGAATCGTTGTATAACCCTTGGCCAACAGATCTACTTCGCACTTGGAGAGATTCTGGTGGCTTCGGTATCGATGGTTTAGATTTGCTCGTCTGGCAAGCAATTGGCCAACTGGAACTCATGGCTTTAAGTGGTGAATCTCTACAAGAGCAGAAGGTTGAGCTATATCAGGAGATGCGAGCAAGTGCCTTAAAATTCCTTGCCAAATAGTCTGAGCTGTTGATAAAGAAACTTTGATATTTCGTTCATTCTTACGATTGCCCAATGCTTTGGAGCAATTTATTTCAAAAAATAGTTCTAATCTCGGCGGTTATCTGGTTTATCAGATTCTGTTCGATAAAACTCTCTCTGGAAATAGCCAGAACATCTTCGGTTATCTATGCGATTTGCTTAGTCTCGTTAAGAAGTGAACCCCTTTTTATCTTCGCTGCGACAATTCTTTTTGTTGTTGCAGAAATTGATAGAAAGGAGTTTCGAATACCCGATTTCATCACTAAACCAGCGCTTTTCTTTCTCACGCTTTACCAAGCGACCAGTATTGGATTATTGGTTGTGGCGTGGGGGTGGGTTGTGGTGATGTATCTGGTAACTACGTTATTGCCGAAATCGATCGGAAGAGGAGATATCAAACTGATTGGAGCGCTCATCTTGCTAGCACCCTTACTTTCGGAGAGGCCACCATTGAGTTTTCTCTGCGCTCTTTTATTGCTTTCGAGCGCTTTAGCGTTGCCAGGGGCGAAGAGAAGCCAAAAAGTTGGGCGAGGTCATCCCTTCGCTCCAGCCATTTCTGGGGCATCTTTGGCCCTCTTTGGTATTGGCGCCATCTAGAGCTCTTTATCTGAGAGAATTATCCAATGCTCAGATGGTTAACGGCAGGCGAATCCCACGGCCCAGCTCTCTCCGCGATAGTGGAGGGAATTCCTGCTCACGTCGAAATTACCTCGAAGGATCTCGATTTCCATCTAGCTAGGCGTCGACTTGGGGTTGGTAGAGGCGCACGCCAGAACTTCGAAGCCGATCAAATTTCAATTCTTGGTGGAATTAGACATGGCATTACACAAGGCGGACCTATCTCTATTCAGGTAGGTAACAGTGAGTGGCCAAAGTGGGAGAAGGTGATGTCAGCTGATCCAGTCGATCCAACTGAATTAGCTGGGCTAGGAAGAAATGCGCCGTTAACTAGACCACGTCCGGGCCATGCAGATCTTGTTGGAATGCAGAAATATGATTTTGATGATGCTCGTCCAATTTTAGAACGTGCATCTGCACGCGAAACTGCAGCGCGCGTTGCTCTAGGTGCAGTTGCTCGCTTATTTTTGCAGCAAGCTGCAGGAATCGAAATTCTCAGCCACGTGATTTCTATTGGCGCTGCTCGCGTAAAGGATGATTACATACTGCCGCAGCCAATAAACATGGCTCAAATAGATCAAGATCCCGTTCGTGCTTTTGATAAGAGCGCTAGTGAAGCGATGATTGCTGAAATTGAGAGCGCGCACACTTCCGGCGATACTCTCGGTGGAGTAATCGAAATATTGGCTTACAACCTTCCTCCTGGTTTGGGTTCACATGTTCACTGGGATCGAAGGTTAGATAGTCGTCTTGCTGGAGCGCTTATGAGTATTCAAGCGATTAAAGGTGTGGAAATTGGTGATGGATTTACCACAGCCACACGACGAGGATCACAAGCACATGATGAAATTGATATCACTAGCGATGGAATTAAACGCAGAACAGGGCGTGCCGGCGGAACCGAAGGCGGAATGAGTACTGGCGACCCGCTACGAGTACGAATTGCAATGAAGCCCATCTCCACAGTTCCTAAAGCGCTTGATACCGTTGATGTGGCAACTAAAGAAGCGGCTAAGGCCATCAATCAGCGATCTGATGTTTGCGCTGTTCCTGCTGCCGGTGTTGTTGGTGAGGCAATGATGGCATTAGTTCTCGCAGAAGCTCTGCTGGAGAAATTTGGCGGGGATAGCCTGCAAGAGGTGCAGCGAAATATTCGGGGTTACCTAGATTCTCTCGAAATTAAATAAGTCGTCATGGACAAACTGCCAATAATTATCACTGGTCCACCAGGAGCAGGTAAGAGCAGTACCGCTCGCGCTCTTGCCGAATTGGTTGAGGGCGATGTCATTGATACTGACTTTCTTGTTGAAGAGGCATGTGGAAAGAAAATATCGGATATTTTTACCGAGGATGGTGAACGCTATTTTCGGGAACAAGAAGAGTTGGCGGTAATGCGCGCACTGACAAGCGAGAGTAACCGACGGAAAATCATTTCTCTTGGGGGAGGAGCAATTCTTTCAACGCTCACTCAAGAGCGTTTGAAAAATAGCGGCGGCAGAGTTGTTTTTCTCAATGTAAGCATTGCACATGCGGCACCTCGAATAGGTTTTAATCGCGATCGACCGCTCTTAGTTGAAAATCCACGAGCCCAATGGATAACTTTAATGAAAGCGCGTCTTCCAATTTATCAAGCGGTAGCGAATATGGAAATAAACACCGATGGTAAAAGTGCCCGTGAGGTAGCTCAAGAGATTGCGAGAGGTCTATGAGTGAAAGAATTAGCGTTATCGCTGAACATATTTACGATGTGGTGTTTCAATCAGTTTCTGCAAAAAATATCCAACCTGTATTGGCGGGAGCGAGCAAGATTGCAATTATCGTTCCAAGCGACTTGGTTCATCTTGCAACACCATTAGTTGATGAACTGAATAAGCTTTCGGATATCGAAAAAGTAATTCTGATTGACGTGCCTGAAGGGGAGTCACAGAAAAACATTTCTACAGTCGAACGGTGCTGGTCGGTATTAGGTAGCGAAAACTTCCGGAGAAATGATTTAGTTATTGGGTTGGGTGGAGGGGCCACGACAGACTTAGCCGGCTTCATCGCAGCAACCTGGCTTCGCGGAATTCATTGGATTGCCATTCCCACATCACTTGCCGGGATGGTGGATGCTGCCATTGGTGGAAAGACGGGTATAAATACCGATACTGGGAAGAATTTAGTGGGTTCGTTTAACTCTCCACAATTGGTACTCATAGATATTGATTTTCTAAAGAGTCTTCCGCTGGACGAATTGCGAGCGGGAATGGCGGAGGTTATCAAATGTGGTTTTATCGCGGATCAAAGAATTTTGGAGATTATCGAGGGTGTTGATGATTTTTACGAATGGAATAGCTCTTCACTTCGAGAGTTGATTTATCGAGCTGTTGCGGTAAAGGCAGAAGTTGTCTCAAAAGATCTGAAAGAAAGCTTTCTTCGCGAGGTGCTTAATTACGGCCACACATTAGCGCACGCAATCGAGCGGCATGAGAAGTATCAATGGCGACACGGTGATGCTGTTGCAGTAGGTATGGCATTTATTGCTAACCTCACTTATGAAATGGGTTTTAGTTCGGACGAGTTACTAGAACGTCATCGCACAATTTTAACTAAAGCGGGATTGCCACAAGGCTATCCAAGCGAGGCGTGGCCTGAACTTCTCACGCACATGCAAAGTGATAAAAAAGCTAGAAGTGGCGGGCTACGTTTTGTCGCAGTTAACGCAAGCTATGAGGTAATCCGACTCGAAAAGGTACCTACCAACCTTCTGCAGCGCGCTTATGAGAGGATTGCTACATGAAAATCTGGGTGCTGAACGGTCCAAATTTGGGAAGATTAGATTTACGTGATCATTCCATCTACGGAGATATCTCTTTTAAAGATTTGGTTGAGTTTTGTGTTAAAACCGGAAAAGATCTTGGATTAGATGTCGAAGTCAAACAGAGCGATAGCGAAACTGAAATTGTTCACTGGTTGCATGAAGCGGCCGATAAAAAGATTCCCGTTGCCTTTAATCCGGCAGCCTTTACCCACTATTCATATGCAATTCGAGATGCGGTTGCAATGCTCAAGGCTCCAAGTATTGAGGTCCATTTATCAAACCCGCTCTCAAGGGAGGAGTTCCGACATACCTCAGTTGTCTCGGGGGTGGTAACCGGAACTATTGGTGGTTTTGGTTTGCTTTCTTATGAACTTGCTCTTCGAGCATTGGCGAATTTGCTTGGGAAAAAGTAAGAATTTCCTCGGGTAGAATTGCAACAGGCTGTGGGGCGTTCTCCCACACAAAAGTAAAGGATTTGGCGTGGCTACAACTAATGACCTCAAGAATGGAATGACTCTTAACCTCGACGGACAGCTCTGGACTGTTGTTGAATTCCAGCATGTAAAGCCAGGTAAAGGGCCAGCTTTCGTACGGACCAAGATGAAGCACGTACTCTCCGGAAAAGTTGTTGAAAAAACTTTTAACGCAGGTCTGAAGGTTGAAGTTGCAACAGTTGATAAACGAGATATGACCTACTTGTACAAAGATGGTGAAAGTTTCGTTTTCATGGATAAAGAGAATTTTGATCAAATGTATATCTCAGAAGCGACAGTGGGCGAAGCTGCCAAATACATGTTAGAAAATGTCGAAGCAATTGTGGCTGTGCATGAAGGCGAACCGCTATATGTCGAATTGCCAGCCTCCGTGGAATTGCGGATTACCTACACAGAGCCTGGTTTACAAGGAGATCGTTCTAACGCGGGCACCAAACCAGCAACTCTCGAAACAGGCGCCACAGTTAACGTTCCGCTATTTATCAACCAAGATGAAAAGGTTCGTATCGACACTCGAGACGGCTCATATCTTGGTCGAGCGAATTAATGTCCGCTCGCTCGAAAGGGCGTAAACGCGCACTAGATATCCTTTACGAGAGTGACATCAAAGGTGTCAACCCTCTCTGGCTAGTGAAAGAGAATATAACGGCGAGCGATGAAATATCTCTCTTCGCGGTTGAATTAGTTGAAGGCTACGGAAATCAGGGATCTCATATCGATTCGCTTATCGATAAAAATGCGAAGAATTGGGATTTAGATCGGCTAGCAAGTGTTGACCGGAATATATTACGGATAGCAACATACGAAATTTTGAATAGCAAGAACGGTGGCGTGGATACGGCTGTGGCTATTGATGAAGCGATAGAGCTTGCCAAGAGTTTCTCTACTGACGAATCACCGCAATATATTCATGGGATTCTCAGCGCCATAGCGCGAGAACTCGATGAAAGCGAAGCTTCTCAATAAACTCTGATAGTGCTTGGCCTTCGCAGATGGCAATCGTGCGAACGTCACTCTTGCGCAGGGTAAGAACATGACCATTCCAATCGCCTCGGGTATTTATCGCATGGCTTATAAAGTTTTCTAGAGTTTGACTTAGAGATTTAATCTCGGCTCGACGGTTTAGATCGAAAGTGAAAACCGAGAGATCCCCTTTTCCATCTCTTTGAAATTCAGCGTTCTGCTCACGATCACGTTGATGTTGCTGGTTCATGGGGAAAAGCGCCCCGATTGGAGCGTGGTAAAGAGCCATTAAAGCGCTTAAGCGGCCAACGGTAATTGCCCGGTCGGCGCGCTCATAGGAACCAATCACAACAGCTTTCCACCTCCCGCCAGAGAGAGTCTCTACTTCGGCTAGAGATAGTCCGCGTTGCTTTCTGATTTTCTTTAATTCTTGCCCAATCCGAAGGGCTTCAAGTCGGTCAAATTCCATGGCGGGAGAGTAGACGCGCTGAGTAAGGGGCAGTTTCAACTATCCACCGAACCTCGGATATGCTCCCCCTCAGTCCTTTAAGACTCGTCCCGAGAGGCGAGGAAGGAATGGTGGAATCGTGGCCGAGAAGGCTGTTCTGAGTAGCGCTGATATAGCGCGGGCACTTACTCGCATTTCTCATGAAATTATCGAAAAAAATCGCGGCAGCGACGGGCTCTTACTTTTAGGTATACCTACTCGCGGTTCCTATTTAGCCGAGCGCATCGGTAGCGAGATAGCGCGCATCGTTTCCGATCCAATTCCGGTCGGCACGTTAGATATCACATTGCATCGCGATGATCTTCGCTCTAAACCCCCCAGGGCGCTCACTCCTACGAAAATTCCGCCCGGGGGAATTGATGGCAAAAGAATCATCCTGATTGATGACGTGCTGTACTCAGGCAGAACTATTCGCGCCGCCTTAGATGCCCTCGGAGAGTTAGGTCGACCAGCGCTCGTTCAATTAGCAGTCTTGATTGATAGGGGCCATCGTGAACTACCAATTCGAGCTGATTACGTTGGGAAGAACTTACCAACTTCACATGAAGAGATCGTAAGGGTGAGTATTTCTGAAGTGGATGGCGAAGATCAAGTAATCATTGCAGGTACCCATGAGTGAAGCGCAAACACCAAATCTCTCTCGTCATTTGCTCTCAATTACTAACCTTTCACGAGAGCAAGCGATATTGATCCTCGATACTGCAGACGAACTATCTCGAATATCAGATGCGCCAATAAAAAAATTACCCACATTACGTGGAAGAACAGTAGTAAATCTTTTCTACGAAGATTCCACTCGGACTCGAATTTCCTTCGAAGCTGCCGCCAAACGACTATCTGCCGATGTTATAAATTTCTCAGCAAAAGGGTCGAGCGTTTCAAAAGGTGAGAGCCTTAAAGATACTGCGCTCACACTTCAATCCATGGGGGCGGATGCGGTAATCCTCCGACATAGCTCTTCTGGTGCAGCGCGACGTTTAGCAGAGTGGACTAATGGTTCGGTCATTAACGCAGGGGATGGCACCCACGAGCACCCCACTCAAGCTCTTTTAGATGCCTTTACTATTCGCAAACATTTGAACGGCAAACGGAATTCAAACTCTGGCGTTGGTGAAGATTTATCAGGGTTGCGAATTGCAATTGTTGGTGATGTTCTGCATTCCCGAGTGGCCAGAAGCAATGTACTTCTACTCTCTTTACTAGGAGCGGATGTTACGTTGGTAGCTCCGCCAACACTTCTTCCGGTTGGGGTTTCGCAATGGCCAGTAAAGGTTTCCTTCGATTTTGATAGTGTTATGAAAGAGTGCGATGCGGTAATGATGTTGCGTATCCAGACGGAACGAATGAAGAGCGCTTTTTTTCCTAGCGCACGCGAATACTCTAGATTGTTTGGCTTAGATAGTGAGCGCCTCTCTAAAAGTTCAAAATCTCCCCTAATTCTTCATCCTGGACCTATTAATCGCGGCCTTGAGATATCTGCGGAGTGTGCAGATGATGTGAATTCTGTGATTTTGGAACAAGTCGCTAATGGAGTTAGCGTGCGAATGGCAGTTCTTTATCTGCTATTAGGGGGAGCAAATGAGTAGTCGAAATCAATCTGGTGAATACCTACTTAGCGAAGTTCTAACCCTTGAAGGCGAGAGTGTGGATGTTCGGATAGTTAAAGGTGTTATTGCCGAGCTTGGCAGCGCGCGATCCCTTGAATCTAAGGGTGCTTCGGTAATAGAAGGGAAGAAACTTCAACTATTACCAGGGCTGGTGGATCTACATACTCATTTGCGTGAGCCCGGACGAGAAGATGCTGAAACAGTGCGGACGGGAAGCGCTGCCGCTGCGCTCGGTGGATTTACTGCGGTGCATGCTATGGCTAACACCGATCCAGTGGCGGATACCGCTGGAGTGGTAGAGCAAGTGGTTCGTTTAGGCCGCGAGGCAGGTTATTGCGATGTTTTTGCTGTTGGAGCGGTAACTCAGGGGTTACACGGTTCAGCACTGGCTGAGTTAGGTGCGATGGCGCACTCCATGGCAGAGGTGCGAATTTTTAGCGATGACGGCAAATGTGTTTCTGATCCGCTTGTAATGCGCCGCGCCCTTGAGTACGTCAAACAATTTGATGGTGTTATCGCACAGCACGCTCAAGATCCACGCTTAACAGAGAATGCCCAGATGAATGAAGGAGTTGTCTCGGCGAAGTTGGGCTTAACTGGGTGGCCTGCCGTCGCCGAAGAAGCAATTATTGCTCGTGATGTTTTACTTGCCGAACATGTCGGCGCTAGGTTGCATATCTGCCATGTTTCAACTGCAGGCAGTGTCGATATCATCAGATGGGCAAAAGCGCGAGGTATCAACGTGACGGCCGAGGTTACGCCTCATCACCTTCTTCTCACTGACGCGTTGGCAGAAAGTTACGATCCAATCTTCAAAGTGAATCCTCCGTTGCGAACAAATGGCGATGTGCAAGCCCTCCGTAAAGCTCTAGCGGATGGCACCTTAGACATTGTTGCTACAGATCATGCTCCGCACCCTCAGGAGAGTAAGGAGTGCGAATGGAGTGAAGCTGCCAATGGAATGATTGGACTAGAAAACGCGCTCTCGGTAGTTCAAGAAAGTATGGTCGAGACAGGTCTAGCCAATTGGAAAACTATCGCTGAGCGGATGTCAATCAAACCAGCAGAGATTGCTCGGATAAATTCTACTTATGGAAAAGGTCATGGATCAGTACTTGTTAAAGGCGCAGAAGCAAACTTAATTCTTGTTGATACTCAAATTCGAAGAAATGTTAGCGAGATGAAGAGCGCAAGTAAGAGCCGGAATAATCCTTACTCGACGCTAACCTTGCCTGGTCAGGTTTTATTTACTTTTCTACGAGGCGACCTCATTGTAAGCAATGGAGAATTGGTGACGCAGTTATGACGGATCGAAAGAGCGCATATCTAGTTCTTGACGACGGTCGAATTTTCGAAGGTCAAGCGTGGGCAGCAGAAGGTGAAACCTTTGGCGAAGCGGTTTTCTCAACAGGAATGACTGGATATCAAGAGACTCTTACCGATCCTTCATATTTCAAGCAAGTGGTGGTGATGACCGCTCCTCATATCGGTAATACTGGAATGAATACCATTGATGAAGAATCACGTCGAATTTGGGTCTCTGGATTTGTAGTTCGCGATCCTGCTCGAATCTCAAGTAATTGGCGCTCGGAACGAGACTTGGAGAAAGAGTTAATTGATAGTGGCGTGGTTGGAATTTCTGGTATCGATACTCGAGCCCTCACTCGCCATCTTCGAGATTGTGGCGCAATGCGGGTAGGAATTTTTTCAGGGGAAGATTTAACGCGAGAAGAGATGGTTCGCCGAGTCCGTCATGCGCCACAAATGGCTGGCGCTAATTTGGTTGCCGATGTATCGATTGACAAAAAATATGTTGTACCTGCTACTGGGCAGAAGAAAGCAGTAGTCGCCGCGCTCGATCTCGGTATTAAAGGTGCAACGCCAAGAATGATGTCAGAACGTGGCATTGAGGTTCATGTCTTTCCATTCGATGCCACGTTAGATGAATTAATCGAATGTAAGCCCGATGGGATTTTTCTCTCCAATGGACCAGGAGACCCATCCACGATGAGAGCTACTGTGGATTTAGTTCGTGAAATTCTCCAGCGTTCCATCCCGGTCTTTGGCATCTGCTTTGGTCATCAGATTTTCGGTCAGGCACTTGGTTTTGAAACCTACAAACTACGCTTTGGGCATCGTGGCATCAATCAACCCGTTTTTGATAAAGCGAGCGGAAAGGTTGAGATTACCGCGCACAATCATGGCTTCGCGGTTCAAGCTCCGATAGAAGGCGTTTTCGATACCGTGTTCGGTCGAGGAAGAGTTTCGCATATCAATCTCAATGACAATGTTGTCGAAGGTCTAGAGCTGCTTGATCGTCCAGCGTTTAGCGTTCAATATCACCCGGAGGCTGCGGCTGGCCCACACGACGCAAGTTATCTTTTCGATCGATTCTTAGAACTCATGAAAGGAAAACGCTGATGCCAAAACACAGTGATATCAAAAGTGTTTTGGTGATTGGTTCTGGACCCATCGTCATTGGACAGGCATGCGAATTTGATTATTCCGGAACACAAGCATGTCGAGTTCTGCGGGCTGAAGGCTTGCGAGTAATTCTTATTAATTCAAATCCCGCAACAATTATGACCGATCCAGAATTTGCCGACGCAACTTATATCGAACCAATAACTCCAGAGTTTGTGACAAAGGTTATTGAAAAAGAACGCCCCGATGCGTTATTGGCAACGCTTGGTGGACAAACAGCGCTAAATACCGCTATCAAACTTCATGAAGCGGGAACGCTCGAAAAATATGGAGTCAAACTTATCGGCGCAAACGTTGATGCAATTAACAGGGGAGAGAATCGAGAGATATTTAAAGGTATCGTCGAAAGCATTGGAGGGGAGTCCGCTCGATCTCAAATTTGTCATTCGATAGAAGAGTGCATCGATGCGGCCCATCGGTTTAACTATCCCGTTGTCGTTCGACCATCATTCACGATGGGCGGTCTGGGCTCTGGGATCGCTAAAGACGAGAGCGAACTTCGAGAGATTGCGGGAGCTGGACTCCGCTATAGCCCAACAACTGAGGTGTTGATTGAAGAGTCGATTCTTGGTTGGAAAGAGTATGAACTCGAAATGATGCGCGACCATAAAGATAATGTTGTGGTTGTTTGTTCTATTGAGAACTTCGATCCGATGGGAGTGCATACCGGTGATTCAATTACAGTCGCTCCCGCTCTTACCTTGACCGATGTTGAGTATCAAAAATTGCGGAACTTATCTATCGACATAATTAGGTCTGTAGGCGTTGATACCGGTGGTTGCAATATCCAATTTGCAGTAAATCCAGCAAATGGTCGGATAGTTGTTATCGAAATGAATCCACGGGTCTCTCGATCAAGTGCGCTTGCATCAAAGGCGACCGGCTTTCCTATCGCAAAAATAGCCGCGAAGTTAGCCATTGGTTATTCACTAGATGAAATTAAGAACGACATTACAAAAGAGACTCCAGCGTCCTTCGAACCAACTCTTGACTATATTGTTGTGAAAATTCCTCGCTTTAATTTTGAGAAGTTCCCTGCAGCAGATCCACGTCTCACTACTACGATGAAAAGTGTTGGTGAGGCAATGGCGATTGGGCGAAGTTTTCCAGAGGCTCTCCAGAAAGCGATGCGCTCACTTGAGAAGAAAGGATATTCATTCTCGTTTATTAAGGAAGGTGATGTTGAGCGAGAATTGCAAGGAGCAGCAATAGCCACTGAGATGCGAATCCATCATGTTCAGCGAGCCCTATTTCTTGGTGCGACAGTGGAACAAGTCCATGAAGTTTCGAGGATCGATCCATGGTTCTTAGATCAAATCTCTCAGATCAATGAGATGGCGCAAAAGCTCTCCGAACCAGGTGAATTAACGGCGAAACTGTTACGAGAAGCGAAGCGTTTTGGTTTTAGCGATATGCAGGTTGCTGAAATCGTCGGATTGCAAGAAGGAGATATACGTCGCAAGCGAGAAATGTTCTCAATACATCCGGTATATAAAACAGTTGATACCTGTGCTGCGGAATTCAAGGCCCAGACCCCGTATCACTATTCGAGTTACGATGAAGAAACTGAGGTTGAGCCGCGAACAAAACCTGCAGTTTTGATTCTAGGAAGCGGGCCTAATCGAATCGGCCAAGGTGTGGAGTTTGATTACTCATGTGTTCATGCGGCATTTGCGTTGAAAGAGATGGAGTATGAAACCATCATGGTTAATTGCAATCCGGAAACGGTGTCAACGGATTACGACACCTCGGATCGACTCTATTTTGAACCACTCACATTTGAAGATGTAATGGAGATTTATCGAGCAGAGCTTGCCGTTGGACCAGTCGCGGGAGTGATAGTGCAATTAGGTGGTCAGACACCGCTTGGTTTGGCAAAAAGCCTTCAAGAGGCAGGCGTACCGATCGTCGGTACGAGCCCAGATTCCATTGATATCGCCGAAGATCGTGGCGAATTTGGCGCTTTGTTAGATCGCGAAGGTTTGCGCGCTCCTGAATTCGGGTTGGCATATTCCTTCCACGATGCTCAAACGATTGCCGCAAGGGTTGGCTATCCAGTTTTGGTCCGTCCATCCTATGTTCTCGGTGGACGGGGAATGGAAATTGTTTACGATGATGAGGCGCTTGAGAGTTACATATCACGGGCTACAGAAATCAGCCCCGATCACCCAGTCCTTGTTGATCGATTCTTAGACCATGCGGTAGAGCTCGATGTAGATGCGCTCTTTGACGGTAAAGAACTCTTTTTAGCGGGCGTGATGGAACATATCGAGGAGGCGGGAATTCACTCTGGTGACTCTGCATGTGTACTACCACCAGTTGACCTCGCTAGTAAAGCTCTTACAGAAATTAGAGTAGCAACGGAAAAAATAGCTTCGGGTATCGGAGTCCTTGGTTTAGTCAATATTCAGTTTGCCATTGAAGATGGCGTGCTCTACGTGCTCGAGGCGAATCCAAGAGCATCACGAACGGTGCCATTTGTTAGCAAAGCGATAGGGGTTCCGTTAGCGAAGGCAGCTGCACAAATTTCTTTAGGTAAGAGTATTTCTCAACTAAGAACAGAAGGGCTTTTGCCAAAGACGGGAGATGGAATTGCGCGCGGCATAAGTGTAAAAGAAGCGGTACTTCCGTGGAATCGATTTAGAAAACGAGATGGCAGTGGGGTAGATGCGCTATTGGGTCCGGAGATGCGCTCTACTGGAGAAGTGATGGGTCGAGATAGCACCTTTGGTCGAGCATTTTCAAAGAGCCAAAGCGCTGCATCAGGTGCGCTGCCCAACTCAGGTTCGATCTTTGTCTCCTTTGCAGATCGAGATAAAGAGTTAGGAATAGAGAGCGCTAAAAAACTCGCAAGCTCCGGATATCAACTCTATGCAACTGCAGGTACTTCAAAAGCGCTTGCGACGCAAGGGATTGCCGTTACCCAAGTACGCAAGTTCTCTGAAGGTAAAGGGCCACAGGGAGAACCAACAGCGGTAGATCTCATCGAGTCAGGAAGTGTGGCGTTGGTGGTTAATACCCCCTTTGGCTCTGGACCGCGGGAGGATGGTTGGCGAATACGAACATCAGCGGTAGCGCGTGGCATTCCAATTATCACGACCATATCTGGGCTCAATGCGGCCGCTGAAGCGATGGTTGCTCAGCGTGCCGGTGACTTCACCGTAACTTCCTTGCAGGAATGGTTGGGTTAAAGAACATGACTGGCGCGATTGGAATAAATCCAGATGTGGTCCAACGAGAGTGTGAAGTTATCTCAAATAAAAAAGTTGGCGCGTATCAACATTTAACTCTTGCGGCTCCAGAAATCGCTGAACATGCAAAACCCGGGAACTTTCTTGGAATCAGCGTTGGCGACGAGCGCAGTTCCATGCTCTTGCGCCGTTCCTTTGCTATCTATCAAACCGTCCCACGCGGACCTTTTGGCGGAACAGTAGAGATTATTGTTGCGCCACACAATGCTGGAAGTACCTGGATTAGCAAACGGGAGCCTCATGAAAAGTTAAATGTGGTTGGACCGCTAGGTAATGCATTTAAAACCCCGAAAGATCCAGTCCGCGCCTTACTCGTCGGCGGTGGGTATGGATCTGCCCCTCTCTTTCCATTAGCTGAAATCTTGCGTCAAAAAAATTCTCGCGTTGAAATGGCGGTAGGTGCAAGTAGCGCGGAGAGAATTTTCGCTCCGGTGGAGGGTAAGAGATCTGTCCATTCACTAGCCATAGCCACTGAAGATGGTTCCATGGGAACAAAAGGGAGGGTTACCGATCTATTTGATAATGCTTTAACCGCAATCGATATCGTCTACGCCTGTGGTCCAATGGGATTACTAAAAGCCCTTACTGAAATCGGATCTCGCGCCGGCGTGCTTGTGCAATGTGCCGTTGAAGAGAGTATGGCTTGTGGAATAGGGCTCTGCATGACGTGTGTGCTTCCTATAAAAGATAAAGATGGCGTTATCAAAATGCTCCGCTCTTGTATTGATGGTCCAATATTTGATGGTGAGCGCGTTCAGTGGGAGGGTATTGGCACAATCCCTCCAGGAACATATGGAGCGCATCGATGAGTAATTTCTCTTACTCCACCAAGATTGGTTCGGCGCTCTTTCCCAATCCAATTTTTACTGCGAGCGGATGCGCCGCGAACGGTAAAGAACTATCTGCTTTCTTCCCACTAAGTGATATTGGTGCAGTGGTCACTAAGTCGGTAATGAGCCAACCACGTTCTGGCAGGGCAACGCCTCGGATGGCAGAAACGCCAAGTGGAATGCTTAACGCCATCGGATTGCAAGGGCCTGGTATTGAACAATTTCTCAAAGAGGATTTGCCTTGGTTGGTAGCGAATGGGGCGCGCACTGTGGTTTCGATTGCGGGTGAGAGCGTAGATGAGTTTGCAGCGCTCTCCCGGAAAGTTCGAAGTGCCCAAGGAGTGAGCGCCATCGAAGTAAATATCTCTTGCCCCAATGTAGAAAATCGCGGATTAGTTTTTGCTTGTGATCCCAATTCGGCTAGAGAAGTTATCGAAGCTGTAAAGCGGAGCGTTGGAAATACAATTCCGATAGTTGCAAAACTCTCTCCAGATGTAACGGATATCGTATCCATCGCACGAGAGGTGGTTGCGGCAGGGGCAGATGGTTTAGCGATGATAAACACTTTGCTTGGAATGGTTATAAATACCGAAACTATGCGCCCACATTTAGCGAATAAAACTGGCGGATTATCTGGCCCGGCTATTCGTCCGGTCGCGGTGCGAGCTATCTACCAAGTACATCGCGCGCTACCTGAAGTACCTATAGTCGGCATGGGAGGTGTGCTTACTGGAAATGATGCATTCGAATTAATTTTGGCGGGCGCATCTGCAGTATCCGTCGGTACCGCTAGTTTCCACGATCCAAGTGCGTCCATTCGAATCAAGAGCGAGCTTGAAAGTATTTTGATTACCCGTGGATTTACTAATTTTTCAGAGGCAGTGGGTTATGCCCACCGAGGGGAATAATGAACGCTCCAATAGTACTTGCTGTTGACACGACCGATATCGAACGTGCTCGTGATTGGGTTAAAGCAACTCAAAGTTCAATTAGCATAATTAAGCTTGGTTTAGAATTTTATCTTGCCCATGGTAAATCTGGAATATCGTACGTACGTGAGGCTGCGCCAGATTTGCAACTCTTTCTTGATTTAAAATTACATGACATCCCGAACACTGTTGGTGGTGCAACTAGAGCCATTGCCGATATACAACCTGATTACTTAACCGTTCATGCTTCCGGTGGCCCAGATATGATTTCAGCTGCCGCAACCGAGCTACCCAATGGAAAAATTACGGCAGTTACGTTATTAACCTCGCTCTCAATTGCCGATATCTCTGCTCTTGGAATTGCCGGGTCGGCTAATGAAATCGTTACTAGATGGGCGCGTTTCGCTGTTGATTCAGGAGCCAAAGCAATAGTGGCTTCGCCTCACGAGGTGAGAAATTTGCGAGAAACGCTCCCCTCTGAAATAACAATTATCACTCCTGGCGTTCGGCCAAGTGGTTCACCTCAAGGAGATCAATCTCGCGTGGCAACTCCCGAGGAGGCCCTCAGTTGGGGCGCCAATTTCGTTGTCATTGGTCGTCCCATAACCTCAGGTTCTACTCTCGAAGAGATTGCCGAGAACGCTGCACGAATCGCATCATCACTTTGAAGATGCCGAGGACTCCGGTACCCAGTAACTTCTAGACATGGAAGTACCTCGCTTAACCGCTGATGAACGCGCTGCTGCTTTAGAGCGCGCTGCTGAAGCTCGGAAAGTGCGTGCTGAGGTAAAGGCGGATTTAAAAAATGGAAAACGAACCCTCGAAGAGGTAATCGCGCTCGGCAAAAGCGATGACTTCATCGGGAAGATGAGGGTGAGTGCGCTAATCGAAGCGCTCCCTGGAGTTGGGAAAGTCCGAGCTGCTGCCCTTATGGAGAGGATTGGGATTGCCCCTAGTCGGCGAATTCGTGGTTTAGGGATCCATCAAACTCGCGAGTTATTGGCGGAATTCCAACTACGCTAAGGGCGTGGAATTGATAGTGCTCTCTGGACCTGGCGGCGTTGGAAAATCAACAGTCTCCGACTATCTGCGGAAAAATACCTCTGAAATCTGGGTTAGCGTCTCCGCAACAACACGTGCGCCGCGTGCAGGTGAAATTGATGGGGTTGATTATTTTTTCCAGAGTGAGCACGTTTTCAAAGAACAGATAGCCAGGGGAGATTTTCTAGAGTGGGCACACTTTGCTGGAAATTATTACGGAACTCCCAAGGGACCTGTATCAGAGAAAATTAGCTCCGGAAAATCTGTCCTCCTCGAAATTGAAATCTCAGGAGCGAAGCAGGTTAGGGCGGCGAGCGAGAGCGCTTATCTGGTTTTCCTTGCACCACCTTCGATATCAGAGCTTGAGCGTCGATTACTTGGTCGGGGAACCGAATCCCCTGAAAGGGCCGCTCAGCGCCTGGAACTCGCCCAGGAGGAGATGGCTCAGAGCCATTGGTTTGACGAGGTATTGGTCAATACCTCAGTCGAAGAGGTGGCTGCGCGACTGATAACCTTGGCCTCTGAACGCGGCTGACCCTGGCTAGCCCTCGCTAGCTCTCAAAGGTGAAACGGCTGGGCAAATCTTCTGGAGGCAGCGCAATGATCCAAAGCGACGGTATTACCAATCCGCCAATTGATGACCTCTTGGCAAAGAGTGGTTCCAAGTACAGCTTGGTTCTTTTCTCTGCAAAGCGCGCACGCCAAATCAACGCTTACTATTCACAGCTGAGCGAAGGTCTTCTCGAATATGTCGGGCCACTTGTTGAAACCCACGTTCATGAAAAACCATTATCAATTGCGCTCCGCGAGATTAATGGTGGTTTGCTAACTTTAGAGTCGCTTGAAACCAGTGACGCCGCCGAAACTGCCTAACTCGGCAAAGAGTCAATTGAGTTAAGTTAGAAGAGGCGCTATTTATTATGAGTATCTTCCCTCGCTCAATGATTCTCGGAGTTACCGGTGGAATCGCTGCGTATAAATCATGTGAACTCCTACGTCGTCTGCTTGATCGCGGCATTGATGTCCAGGTAGTACCAACGGAGAATGCTCTCCGCTTTGTTGGTGCGGCAACATGGGAAGCGCTATCGGGTCGGAAAATCCACTCTTCTCTTTGGGAGGATGTCTCATCCGGCGCTCACATCGAAACAGCCCGTCATGCAGATTTAATTCTTATTGCTCCGACCACAGCAGATTTTTTAGCGCGAATAGCTCAGGGAAGAAGCGATGATTTATTAAGCGCCACTGTGCTCACCGCATTTAGCGAAGAGTGCCCGGTAGTAATAATTCCCGCAATGCATAATCAGATGTGGCGAAATCCAGCAACGCAAGAGAACGTAGCAACCCTGCGCTCTCGAGGTTTCATCATTATGGAGCCCTCAGAAGGACCTTTAAATAATGGTGACGTTGGCGTGGGTAGATTTCCGGAAATTTTTGAAATTTTCGATTTTCTCGCGGAACAAAATTTCCTCAAGAGTGACCTGCTCGGCAAGTCAGTTGTGGTTACCGCAGGCGGCACCCGTGAAATGATTGATCCGGTGCGCTTTATTGGCAATTTATCTTCCGGCAAGCAAGGAGTAGCGCTCGCGAAAGCTGCTGCCGCACGTGGGGCTGACGTAACTCTTATCGCGGCAAACATTCCACCTTCCCTGCTTCCACGCGATAAATCAATAACAATCATCAACGTTTCTTCTGCCGCACAATTGGGTCAAGCGCTAGATGGAGTGCGCTCTTTTGATCTTCTATTTATGGCAGCCGCAGTTTCCGATTACCGCGTTCTGGAGACTAGCGGGGTCAAGCTAAAACGTGATGGGAGTGAAAGATCGCTTCAGTTAGTGGAAAACCCAGATTTGCTCGCGAATTTCACAGCGAAACGGGGCCGGGAGAGTGGATCATCAGAACTTAGGGGTCGGGTTATCGTTGGTTTCGCTGCCGAAAGCGAGCTTGATCTGGCGCAAGCCACACTCAAACTTGAGCGTAAGGGCGTTGATTTTCTCTTCGTGAATGATGTTGCCGGACAAGAGGTCTTTAACGCCCCTTCTAATGGCGGTGTACTTATATCTCGAGATGGAAATCAGAGTGTTTTTGGTTACCAAAGCAAAGACACGCTTAGCCACGCGCTCTTAGATGAGGTCATTAAGGCGCTAGGTTAGCCCCGTGTCAAAACGGTTATTTACCTCTGAATCAGTTACTGAGGGCCATCCAGACAAGATGGCAGATCAAATCTCTGATTCCATATTAGATGCATTTCTATCAGTAGACCCTAAAAGTCGAGTGGCTGTTGAAACGCTGCTCACCACCGGTCAAGTGCATGTTGCAGGTGAGGTTACAAGTTCAGCGAATCCAGATCTGATGAGCCTGATTCGCTCAGTCATTCTGGATATCGGATATGACAGCAGCGAGCGAGGCTTTGATGGAAGTTCTTGCGGCATAAGTCTTTCACTAGGAAAACAGTCACCGGATATTGCCCAAGGAGTTGACGCTGCGTTAGAAGAGCGATCACACGAATCAACCGATCCACTTGATCGTCAAGGTGCAGGGGATCAAGGTTTGATGTTTGGCTACGCTTCTGATGAAACTCCTGAACTTATGCCGTTGCCGATAGCGATTGCTCATGCACTCTCACAAGAATTAATGAAAGTGAGAAAGGCAAGAGCGCTCACCTATTTGCGTCCTGATGCTAAAACGCAAGTTACTGTTGAATACGATGGCGCGAAGGCTGTTCGACTAGATACTTTAGTAATTTCAACTCAACATGACCCTGAAGTTGATTTAGAGCGTGTACTTCCCGCGGACTTGAAGAAGCATGTTATTGATTCGGTTTTAGCGCGGTACGAACTCTCGATAAAAGATATGCGTATTCTGGTGAATCCAACGGGAAGATTCGTTTTAGGTGGACCGATGGGTGATGCCGGGTTAACTGGACGGAAAATCATCGTAGATTCTTACGGCGGAATGGCGCGCCATGGCGGAGGAGCTTTTAGCGGTAAAGATCCTTCAAAGGTTGATCGTTCTGCAGCGTATGCGATGCGCTGGGTGGCAAAGAATATTGTTGCTGCAGAGCTAGCCAAACGTTGTGAGGTACAAGTTGCATACGCGATTGGCAAGGCGCAACCGGTAGGGCTATTCGTCGAAACTTTTGGTACCGAAGCAATTCCTGTAGAGAAAATCCAGAGCGCAGTTACAGAAGTTTTTGACCTCAGGCCAGCCGCGATTATTCGAGATCTCAATTTGCTTCGACCCATTTATCGAAAAACGAGCAATTACGGTCATTTTGGTCGGGAGCTCCCTGAATTTACTTGGGAAGCACGCGATAAGGTTTCCCAACTGCGGAGCGCGACCGGAAGATAAATAGAGCCGCTCTCACGAAACGAGGGAGGGGTTGAGCGCGAATGTCTCATGAAGTTGCGCCTCTTCGCCTCAAACGAGAAAAGGCAGTTTTGCCCCCTCCTGCCCAAGCAAAGAAAGATCCAATAGCCAGCGTTCTGGTTGATACTGGCTTACCTCATGTTGATGACGAGTTCGACTTTCTCATACCGGAGGAGCTGAGTCAGTACATTTTTCCAGGATCTCTCGTTTCAATACCTTTTAATAGGAAACGAACGTTCGGAATAGTAATTTCTCGGAAGGAGAATTCAAATTTTCATGGGAAATTGCGCTTTATTTCGGAGGTTATTAAAAAATACCCGGTCGTGACTGATTCCACTCTTGAACTTGTAGCAGAAGTAAAAAAATATTACGGAGGAACACGATGGGATGTGCTCCGTTTTGCAATACCTCGACTAACAAAAAAAACTGTCGAAAAAGATTTCTCTGCTCATAATGCCGAGGAGATTGTCAATACATCAGTAAATCAATTAGCTGTAGATGATCGATATCCAAGTGGATTCTGGAACGCTCTTAAACAAAATCCAAAGACTTCTCAACCGGTACGCGTGTATTGGTCACCACCACCAAGTGAAGATCCTTTTATTTTTATCGAGAAACTACTTGCAATCGGTCATAAAAAGATAATTCTTCTACTCCCTGATCGAGCTGATGTAGATCGAATGGTAGACCTCTTAGGAAAGAATGGTAATTCTTTTGCTGAAAAAATTACCGTTTGGCATTCAGAACTAACAAGAAGAGAGCGAGAAGAGAGTTTTGTAGAAGTTCTACTCGGTAAGAAGAAGATTGTGATCGGCGTTCGGAGTGCGGTTCTACTTCCCATGATTGATGTTGATTTAATTATTGTTTGGGAAGAAGGCAGTGATACTTATTCGGAGCAGCGAAGTCCTTATTATCACGCTCGAGAAGTTGCCATTATGCGGGCCCATATCGATAAGTCCCACCTTATACTTGCTGGAGCTGCACCTTCGCTCGTTGCTACTCAATACATAACTCAAAAATATCTAACATTTTTAAGTACCAGGAGTGAAGTAATAAAAAATCAAATGCCAACAGTTCGAGCTATTACCAATCGAGCAGCTCCTGAGCAAAGTGGACGAGTGCCAACTATCGCTTGGCAATCTCTGCAGCGAGGATTGAAAGCAGGACCAGTTATCATTCAAGTGCCACTTCGAGGATATGTACTTAACTTAACCTGCAGTCGCTGTTTGAATACTGCTATATGTCCTTGTGGTGGGAAACTTATCTTCAAGAACTCCCAACGAATTCCAGAATGCTTTCTCTGTGGGAATCTCATTCATAACTGGACATGCACTTTCTGTGAGTCTCGCCAGTTGCGTAATACGATTGTAGGCGATGAAAGAGTTCTCGAAGAGATAGGGCGCGCTTTTCCAAATACGGTAATCATCTCTTCAAACATGCAACATCGGATTTATCACATCGACAATGAACCAGCAATTATTGTGGCCACGCCAGGTTCCGAGCCGATCGCAGAGCGAGGATATGCCGCAGGATTGATATTAAATGGGAACTTAACCTTGCAGCGCGCCGCGCTCTGTGCGGAGGAAGATACTCGCAGAAGGTGGTTTGGTTTAGCGATGATGCTACGTCCAAAGAGTGAACTCTTTATCGATGTTGACTACGGTAACCGAAATCTTCAAGCTCTCGTTCGTTGGGATGGATTTGGCGCAAGTCAACGAGAACTCATAGAAAGGCAAACGTTAAATTTGCCTCCAATTGCTAAATCAATTCAAGTTCTTGGAGAGTACCAAGCAGTTAATTCAGTGGTCAGAAACTTGCCTGGGCATGTCTTGGTATCTGCCCCGAAAATGGGGGTTAATGGGGAGACCGAAGCAGTGCTACGGATACCATTTGATGAAACGCATCTTGTTACGGAAGAAATATTTCGACGGGTGCGACAACAGTCGGCAAAAGGCGAGCATGTCGCGCGAGTGAAGATCGATCCCGTAGCTCTTTGAGATTGTAGAATCAAATCATGGCGATTCAACCCATTCGTTTATTTGGTGACCCTATTCTTGCTACTAGGGCGAACGAGGTTGATTCCTTTGACAAAGAGATTAAAAAATTAGTTGCTGACTTAACAGATACGATGCTCGACGCGCCCGGAGCTGGTCTTGCGGCGCCACAGATTGGCGTTTCATTACGGGTATTTACCTGGGCAATCGATGACGAGGTTGGACATCTCATAAATCCGATTTTATCTCTAGGCGAAGAAGAGCAAGAGGGGGATGAAGGTTGTCTTTCAATTCCCGGTTTAGCGTATAACTGCACCCGCGCTTTTAAGGTGGTTGCTAAAGGTTTCAACATGCATGGTGATCCTGTGGAATTGATCGGAGAGGAGTTGTTAGCTCGCATATTTCAGCATGAAACCGATCACCTCAACGGCATCCTTTTTGTTGATCGGCTGGATAAAGAAACGCGAAAGAAAGCTCTACATGACATCAAAGAGAGCGAATGGTTTGGAATTTCAGCTCCCGAAATTCGAATGTCGCCACACGACACACGTGGGTTTGGTGTCTAGTGCGGATTTTTCTCGCGGGAACACCTGCAATGGTAGTTCCACTTTTTGATGAAGTATTGCGAAGTGATATAGAAGTGTGTGGAGTGTTAACAAATCCACCAAAGCCCCGAGGTAGAAGCGGTGAGCCAGTGTCATCACCTGTCAGCAAGTGGGCGAAAGAGAACGGTCTGACAGTATTCGAAAACGAGAATTTGGAGGAGGTATCTCAGAAACTTGGTGAGATTGATCTTGTTTTCGTCGTGGCCTATGGACGGATAATTCCTGAGAGATTTCTCAATCTTCCGAAGTTGGGATGGATGAACCTTCATTTCTCAACCCTTCCTGAAGCAAGAGGAGCTGCACCAGTGCAACGCTTAATTGCTTCGGGTAAAAATGAAATTGGTTTTACCCTCTTTAAGCTCGATTCCGGGATGGATACTGGACCAATTTATTTTCAAAGCAAACCAACTTCTATATCTGGATTAACTACCGGGGAAGTTTGGGCTAAATTAATTGCAGAAGCTAAAGGCGAAATCGTCGCCAAAATCCGGGAAATCTTCGAAGGTCTACCAGCAATTCCACAGTCTGAATTGGACTATTCGGGGAAAATCCAACTTGCGCCAAAAATTTCCGCATCTGAAGCACAAATTGATTGGACGGAGAGCGCAGAAATAATCTGTAGGAAGATTTTGGCTTTTAATCCAGCCCCCAGCGCATGGACCGTATTTCGAAGCGAACGGATGTTGATTCATCGAGCTCAAATTCATGACAATAAATTGGTGAGGAATATTGAGCCAGGACAGGTTTTAACCGATAACAATTCGTTGGTTATTGCTTGTGGTGAAGGGGCATTAGAAGTGATTGATTTACAACCTTCAGGAAAGAAAGTTATGAAGGCCCAGGAATGGCTCAGAGGAGCTAAAGTGCAAAGCAGCGAGCGCTTTGAATAATAGAGGGGTCGCTCGTGAAAAAAATGAACCGGGATTTGCTGCACGTAATCTGGCATTACGGGCGCTGTTGGATGTGGAAGAGAAGGGCGCATATGCAAATCTACTCGTTCCTTCCTATTTACAGGAAAGCAACCTTGAACCTAGGGATCGGAACTTTGTAACCGAATTAGTTTACGGCACATTACGTATGCAACTTCTTTATGATCGAATTATTGAACGGGCCGCAAATAGGAAAATTAACAAAATTGATCTGGTGCCTCGCAATATTCTAAGAATGACTGCGCATCAGTTACTAAGCCTTAATATTTCTGCACATGCTCCGGTTGATAGCGCAGTTCGTTTGACGGTTAAAAACAAAACAGGGTCAGCCTCAGGATTTGTCAATGCGGTTGCCCGACGAATCAGTGAGAAACCGCTCTCAATGTGGATCGATCAATTGACTTCAGAGTGCTCTGAAATTGAATCACTCTCGATTGAATTTGCGCACCCCAAATGGATGGTTGAAGAGTATTCAAAGCGGTTACCTGATCTTGATGCGGTGAAGATTGAACTGATGGAAAATAATCGTAATCCAAGGGTAAGTGTAGTTATCTATCCGGGAGAAACGTGGTCCACCACAAGTTTGGATCAAAGTGAGATGTGTGAATGGATTCCACAAGGAAGATATGTCAATGGAAATCCTGAATCTTTAATCGAGATTCATAACAGAACTGCAGGTGTTCAAGATCAAGGTTCTTTTTTGGTTGCGCAAGCTCTTAACTTCGCCGCTGGTGATGCTCCAGGAATATGGCTAGATATGTGCGCGGGACCTGGAGGCAAGGCAGCGCTGCTAAATCGCTGGGCTCTTGAGAAGAATCGGGATTTTATCGCGTTGGAAATTTCGGAGCATCGCGCGCAATTAATGCGTAGGGTTACCAACTCACTCGTAGTTGCCGACGGTAGAAAACCTCCAGTTGCTCCCGAAAGCGCTGCTCTAATTTTGCTGGACGCGCCATGTTCGGGTTTGGGAGCGCTCCGGCGTAGGCCTGATGCTCGCTTACGGAAAACACCCTCCGATATCAAGCCATTGGTTTCCCTGCAGCGTTCGCTTTTGGCTTCCGCAATAGAACTGCTTCGCCCGGGGGGAGTTTTAGGTTATGTGACGTGCTCACCGTTGGTTGAAGAGACCATTGAGAATCGTGAATGGGTACTTGAAAATTTTCCGGAGATTAGGAGCGTTGACGCTCGAAGATTCTTTCCTCCGGCCATGGAACTTGAGAATCAACCAGATGTTCAATTATGGCCTGGAGTTCATAAAACAGATGCTATGTATCTTGCGTTGTTCACAAAGATATAACTCCCGCTTGATATCGTTACCCCGTGGATATTCGCATCACTCCAAGTATTCTCAACGCTGATTTCTCGCGCCTTAATGATGAGATAGAAAAAGTAGCCTCAGTTTCTGATCTAATACATCTGGATATCATGGATAACAAGTTTGTACCCAATTTCACTTTCGACTTTCAACGGGCCAGCGAGATAATCGCAGAGTGCCCGATACCCGTTGATTCACATTTAATGGTCATTGAACCCGAGATTGCTGCTCCTGCATTTGCCGAAATGGGGAGCGCAAGCGTCACTTTTCATTTCGAAGCAGCGAGTAATCCACAAGCGATAGTCAAGGATGTCCATGCCCGAGGCGCTCGAGTTGGTGTTGCGTTAAAGCCAGGAACAAGCTTTTCAGCGATAGAAGATTTATGTGGTCAAGTAGATATGGTGTTGGTGATGACGGTTGAACCAGGTTTTGGCGGTCAAAGCTTCATGGTGGAAATGCTTGAAAAAGTTAAATCCGTGCGCAAGGCACTCGGAAAGAATGAACGAGGGGTGTGGCTTCAAGTAGATGGCGGCATATCTCCGAGTACTATTCAACTAGCTGCGGAAGCAGGAGCCGATACTTTCGTGGCGGGTTCCGCCGTATACAAGTCTGATGACCCAGCGCAGATGGTGGAACACCTTCGCAAGCTCGCCACTAAATAAGCTTTT
Organism: Candidatus Nanopelagicaceae bacterium; assembly: GCA_036804325.1. Lineage (GTDB taxonomy): Bacteria > Actinomycetota > Actinomycetes > Nanopelagicales > Nanopelagicaceae > IMCC26077. The sequence continues at coordinate 58,465 of DAIRSQ010000001.1, forward strand.
TTATTAATTAGAAGCACCGAGCATGCCACCTCAGATACCCTTTCCATATGAAAAGTTTTGATGACCTCTGGGATGAGCTATCTGACAGGGATTATGGCGTAGCTCCGCATGACACCTCGAGCACCGGGAAACTCCTAGATCTAGGAGTACATGGAATTGGAAAGAAAATTGTTGAAGAAGCTGCTGAGGTGTGGATGGCGGCTGAGTACGAAAGCGATGAGAATTTAGCTGAAGAAATAAGTCAGTTGCTCTATCACTTACAAGTTTTAATGCTTGCTAGAGGAATTGATATCGATGACGTCTACGAGAAGCTTTAGGAGAGTATTTTGTTAAAGATTGCGCTGCCAAACAAAGGTTCTTTAGCTGATGATTCCATTCGAATCCTCATTGAAGCAGGCTATCGCCAACGAACGGACTCTCGTGATTTAGTTACCATAGATTCTGAAAACGATATTGAGTTTTATTACCTTAGACCGCGAGATATCGCTATTTACGTTTCATCGGGTGAACTTGATTTAGGAATCACCGGTGAAGATTTGTTGATTGACTCTGAAGTTAACGCGCAAATCTTATTGAAGCTTGGCTATGGGAAATCAACTTTCCGCTTCGCGCTACCAGCCGCTCTAGCTAATTCATCAACAGAGAGCGCCCTCCAAGGAAAAAGAATTGCTACTTCATATCCTGGAATTCTTGCCCAAGCCTTAAAGCGATTGAAGATAAATTCAGAGATAGTCTCGCTAGATGGCGCAGTTGAAAGTTCAATAAAATTAGGTGTTGCCGATGCAATCGCGGATGTTGTATCTACTGGCACAACTCTGAAACAAGCCGGTCTAGCAATTATCGGAGAACCTATTTTGGAGAGTGAAGCAGTACTTATTGGCGCTAAAGATCAATCCGAAGAGAGTGCTAATTTGATACGACGACTAACCGGAGTCATTATTGCCCGCCAATATGTATTGATGGATTACGACATAAAAAGTGATCTCATAGATCAAGCCTGTGCCATTACTCCAGGCTTCGAATCGCCAACGATTTCCCCGCTACGTGTTGAGGGTTGGTCGGCGGTTCGAGCGATGGTGCCGCGAAAGAATGCCCAGAAAGTTATGGATGATCTATGGGCAATCGGGGCGCGTGGAATTTTAGTGACAGATATCCACGCATGTCGCCTTTAAATTTCATTTCTAGGAATGCCTAAGAGGTAAAGAACAGAGTCAAGATACGGGGTATTAACAGAAGTATCGGCACTAGCTCTAACAAGTGGCTTGGCATTGAAAGCGATTCCTAATCCAGCAAGAGCAATCATGTCGAGATCATTAGCACCATCGCCAATTGCCACGGTATCCGCTAAATCTACATCTGCAAGCGCTGCAAAGTTACGGAGCGCATTTGCCTTTCCTGCACGATCAATAATATCGCCCTTGGTTTTGCCGGTTAATTTTCCATCTCTTATCTCTAAATGATTAGCGGCAATAAAATCGATGCCTAATTCTTGTGCAATGGGCGTGATGACTTCAGTAAATCCACCGGAGACGATACCTACTTTATGATGCAATTTCTTTAAAGTTCTAATCAAAGTGCGAGCTCCTGGAGTTAATGTAATCTGCGCCCGGACCTCATCAATAATTTTCTCTGATAAACCTGATAACAGTTGAACTCGTTCTTGCAACGCTTGTGCAAAATCAATTTCGCCATTCATTGCCCGGTCAGTGATCTCTTTAACTTTTGGACCAACGCCGGCATGTTCCGCCAGTAATTCGATCACCTCTTGCTGGATTAAAGTGGAATCAACGTCAAGCACAACAAGCTTCTTTGCGCGGCGTTGTAATCCGCCAGCTTGCACACCAATGTCGACCGAAGTGGTATTTGCAACTTCAGCGAGAGATTTCTTTATGTTGCCTACAACAACATTTGATACAAGAAGTTCGATGGCCGTGACTGGATAGTGCGCAATACGAAAAATTCGTTCAATATTTCCACCGGCTTCTCGAACGATTGACGCAATCTTCCCTAGAGGTCCAGCGGTTAACTCACGCCCCATAACGGTTACATGTACAAATGAATCCGGGGTGTCAGTCTCGATATTTTGATGGTCAGCTTCCTCCGCACGAAGCTCTATTCCGTGGCGGGCGGCGTAGTTATCAAGCTTCTCAAGGACTGCATTACGAGATTCCGGCGAAATTTCTAACGCCAACGTGAGAATCAGGTGGCCATGAATTACCACTTGCTCGATATCTGAAATAGCATGCGAGATGTCCAGGGCGTCAATCTCTTCAAATAGCGTTTGCGTAATCCCTGGGCGATCCATTCCACTCAGAATCACCACTGTGCTCATGAGAGTAGGTTATCTGTCGCCACGTGCGCCGTGTGCGAGCTCCAAGGTGGGGCTGGTGCGGTAAGTTCTCCATCTGTGTCGGTCCTAAATTTCTCTCAAGTAACCCTGCGAAGGGGCCAGAAAGAGATCCTCCACCCACTCAATTGGCAGGTTGGGGCGGGAGAACGATGGGTCATTTTGGGCCCCAATGGAGCAGGTAAGACCACGCTCATTCAAATAGCAGCCACACTTATGCACCCAACGAGTGGCCAGGTTGAGATTCTCGATGAAACGCTTGGCAAAGTAGATATCTTTGAATTGCGACCACGCATAGGCCTTGCAAGCGCAGCACTTTCAGATCGCATTCCACCAGAGGAGCGCGCTGTAGATGTAGTTATGACCGCAGCCTACGCAGTTACCGGAAGATGGCGCGAACTCTATGACTTATGGGATGAATCTCGAGCGCTGGCCCTCCTTGATCAGTTTGGCGTCGGGGATCGCCGTGATCAGCTTTTTTACACAATGAGCGAAGGGGAGCGTAAACGAGTTCAGATCGCGCGCGCTTTGATGCCAGATCCTGAACTTTTAATTTTAGATGAACCAGCTGCAGGTCTAGATCTTGGTGCGCGGGAAGATCTCGTTCGCAGACTTTCCGCTCTGGCGCTAGATCCCACCTCACCGACGAGCGTTTTAGTAACGCATCATGTTGAAGAGATACCTTTTGGTACTACTCATGCGCTCCTCATCAGAGAGGGCAACGTGGTTGCAGCAGGGCCAATTATGAGCACCTTGTCGCCAGATTCGCTCTCTGCAACGTTTAATATTCCGATTTCACTTGCATACGACGGGCAACGTTGGTTTGCGCGAGCGTAATTTAGATTTATGGATAAGAGCTGGGAAGAAGTCCTTAAACCTCATTCGGAGAGAATCTCGGCAATACTGAAAAGTTTGGCTGGTTCGGAATATTTTCCAGCGCAAGAATTAATCTTCAAGAGCCTCAGTTTGCCTCGCGAATCAGTGAGAGCAATCATTATTGGTCAAGATCCCTATCCATCTCCAGGAATGGCAGAAGGTTTAGCCTTTTCTGTACCGCCATCTATCCCAATTGAAAAACTTCCACCATCACTTCGCAATATTTTTGCAGAGTATGAGAGCGATTTGGGTTTCCCCTCGCCAACAACTGGGCATCTCGGCAATTGGGTTGACAATGGAGTTTTGCTTCTTAATCGAATACTTACTGTTGCCCCTGGTGCTCCGCTTGCACATAAGGGAAAAGGTTGGGAATTTATTACCGATTCAATTTTAAGATCACTCGTTCCACGAGCCATCCCAGTAATCACGTGGGGCAAACCTGCAGAACGAACAGCACGTGAATTGGAATTCAAGCACGTTCTAGCATCGCCTCACCCATCACCGCTCTCGGCATACCGAGGGTTTTTTGGCTCCCAACCTTTTTCTAAAGCCAATGAAATTCTGGAAAAAGAAAATATGGAACCAATAAACTGGAAACTTACATAAAAAAATCTAGCGGCGGGAACCGTGGTGATTCTCTCGCCGCTAGATTTTATCGATCTAGTTTTTTAAAATATTGACAACTTTATGAAGTAATTAACCAATCCACTCATTGATAGGTGAACTGAGGAAGTAAATCATAAATAGAGCAGAGACAATCCAAAGTAGTGGGTGAATTTTCTTGCTTTGACCTTGGAATAGTCTGATTACAACGTGGGTAACAAATCCAGCACCGATACCAACGGTAATGTTGTATGTAAACGGCATAAGGATGATTGTTAGGAATCCAGGAATTGCAATTCCAAGATCGCTCCAATCAATGTCCTTAATTCCAGTCATCATAAGGAAGCCGACAATTACAAGCGCTGGGGTAGCCGCTTCGTAAGGAATAATCGCAACAAGTGGGGCCAAGAATGTTGTCAACAAGAAGCAGATTCCCGTAACAACAGAGGCAAGACCTGTGCGTGCTCCCTCACCAACACCAGATGCTGATTCGATGTAAGAGGTGTTTGATGAAATTGAAGCAGCGCCACCGGCGGCTGCAGCAATCGAATCAACAATCAAAATCTTGTTCGCGTTTGGAGGTGTTCCTTCTTTGTCATTGAGTCCAGCTTCTTGACCAATGGCTGTCATGGTGCCCATAGTGTCGAAGAAGTCTGCAAGTAGAAGGGTAAATACGATCAAGATGGCAGCGATGACAGAGATTCTGCTAAATGCGCCAAAGAGATCAAAACTTCCAATAATGCTGAAATCAGGCGTGGAGACAATCTTCTCCGGTAGCGCTGGAACGTTTAAGCCCCAACCCTTTGGATTAACTTTGTCTGGCGCGATGAAGTTTGGACCAATCTTGAGAGAGGTCTCGATGATGACTGCAAGGACGGTAGATGCAACGATGCTGATCAAGATCGCTGCTTTAACGCGCTTAACCATTAAGAGGATGGTTAGGAAAAGTCCAAACGCGAAAACAACGATTGGCCAACCAACGAGGCTGCCACCATCACCAAGTTGAACTGGAACTGGTCCGGTGCCGGTTCTACGAACGAAGCCAGCATCAACGAGTCCGATCAACGCAATGAAGAGACCAATACCAACAGAGATTGCGATCTTCAATTGGGTTGGTACCGCGCGGAAGACTGCTACGCGGAATCCGGTGAGTACAAGAACGAGAATGATGATGCCTTCGAGTACTACAAGGCCCATCGCCTCTTGCCAGCTCATCTTTGAAGCAATGCCAACGGCCACGAAGGTGTTTAGGCCTAAGCCGGTAGCTAATGCGAGTGGAAAGTTTGCAAAAACTCCCATGAGGATAGTTAGGACTCCAGCAACTAGCGCTGTTACAGCAGCGATCTTTGCAAGATTTGGAGCGTCGCCGCCAATAAATTTCCCATCAGCATCTTTGGATAAGCCGATGATCAATGGGTTTAAGGCAACGATGTAGGCCATCGTGAAGAAGGTGACAAGTCCACCACGGACTTCTCTACCTACTGTTGACCCACGCTCCTTGATTTTGAATAACGATTCGAGCATGTATCCCTCTCAACTATTTTGGTTTCGGGGGTGTTTACGACCCCGCCACGAAATGACGGCTCGTGATACCGAGGGAAGGCCTCAAACGTACCTAAACACTCAGCGAATTTTCAGTTACTGAGGAGTATTTCTTGTCAGATGTCCGACGACGGTGAGCCAGAGAGCCACACTGCCACCTATGCCTAACGCAAAGACAAGTGTTCCCGGACCAACCCGGCCACCCAGGACCCAGCCCAGAGCCAGGACCGCCCCTTCTATGCCCGCTCTTACGCGGGCGACAGAGATGCCCGTTGAGTAGTGCAGGGCGGTCATCAGGCCATCACGAGGGCCTGGGCCTAGTCCACAGGTGAGATAGATAGCTGAACCGGCCCCTACTAGCGCTACACCAAGAATCATCATCGCAATACGTACTAAAAGGTTCTCTGGCACATTGATCCAAGCCACTGTCAGATCGATTGCTAGGGCAATCACCAGAATGTTGGCAATCGTTCCTGCCCCTGGACGCTGGCGGAAGGGAATCCAAAGCAAGAGCACTGCTGTCGAAACCGAAAAAGTTGCCCAGCCGATAGATATCCCAAGTTTTAATGAAAGCCCCTGCGCTAAGACGCTCCAGGGTGCGTTACCTAGATGACTAACTATCAGAAAGCCATCACCGATTCCGAAAATCACCAAACCAACGGTGAGTAGGGATACACGAGAGAGTGAAAGTTGCCACTGATTCGCCGCACGCCACGGCGTCATCGGAATTGTGTGAGAGAAGAATCTCCGCATTTAACGGAGGGTAGTCGCGTACCCTGTAATAGTGAAATCACTTGGGAGTGAACTCTCATATATACAAGCCATCATCACTGGTGCTCTACAGGGAATCTCCGAACTTTTTCCGGTTTCAAGTTTGGGTCATTCAGTCCTAGTCCCGGCGTGGATTGGTGGAAGTTGGGAGAAATTTCTTTCTGCCGAAACCTCAGGGGAGTCCCCATATTTGCTTTTAATTATTGCCCTACACGTTGCAAGCTCTTTAGTTTTAATCTGGTTTTTCCGAGATAGGTGGCTCGTATTAATAAGAGCCTTCTTTGTTAGTGTTCCAAAAATCGCAAAGCGCCAAAGCTTAGGTTCCTCAGAGCAATTAATCTGGAAGATCGTGATTGCCACGATTCCGGTTGGTCTTTTGGGAGTGCTCTTTCAAGATCAAGTAGGCGAACTTTTTAGCGATCCTTTTGCCGTTGGTGGTTTTCTCTTTGTGAACGGTTTGATTCTTGTAAGTATTGAAGTATTTAAGAAATCTCGAATTAGAAAAGAGCTGACAGATTCTGATGAAATTAGTAATTCACAAGCGCTTCTAATCGGGGTTGCTCAATCAGCCGCGCTTTTCCCGGGAATAAGTCGATTTGGAATAACAATGTCTGCCGGACTTGCTCGTGGTTTATCTCATGCTGCAGCGTCAGATTTTGCTTTCTTAATAGCCGCGCCGGTCATCTTTGGTGCGGGAATACTTAAACTACCAAAACTATTTGATCCAGAGATTCAACATATCCTCGGGCCAGTCATAGTCGGATCAATAATATCAGCTCTCTGCACATACGTATCGATAGCTTTTCTTGTTCGCTGGTTTAAAACTCACACGCTTTATCCCTTTGCTTTCTACTGTTTGATAATTGGCGCAATCTCATTTTGGAAATTCTCATGATTGGCACGCTAGTTAATGTTTTAACAATCATGATCGGTAGCGCCATAGGCGTTGCGGTGGGAACAAAAATACCTCATCGCACAAGAACGCTAATAACAGATGCTTTGGGCTTAGTAACATTTATTAGCGGCGCAAGCGCCTGTGCCGCTCTATGGAATAAGAGTTATCTTGATGCCGTCGGTTCTGGGAAACCAATTCTGATCACTTTGGGTGGTTTACTAATCGGCGGTCTCATTGGTTCACTCTTTAGAATCGAAGATCGACTTGAACGAGCTGGCGATAAATTGCGATCAAGATTTGCGAGAGAGAACGATACAAATTTCATCACCGGATTTGTTTCAGCCTCCCTTGTTTTTGTCATAGGGCCGATGGCAATCCTAGGCAGCATCAGCGATGGCCTAGGAACAGGTAATGAGTTATTAATTCTTAAGAGCATTATGGATGGTTTTGCAGCGATTGCATTTGCGGCTGCTCTTGGTTGGGGAGTAGCCGTTTCAGCGATTAGCGTGTTAATCTACCAAGGAACTTGGTCACTGATTGGCGCTTTCCTTGGCAGAGTACTTTCTGATTATCAAATAGACGCTATCACCGGCGTTGGGGGTTTACTGCTCGTGGGAATCGGTTTGCGACTGTTATCAATAAAAACAATCGCAATCGGAGATATGCTCCCTGCTCTGTTTGTTACTCCAGTTTTAGCAACGGCAGTAGCTATCGCGTTTTAAAACTTACTGGCGTCAATGACAAACCGATACTTAACATCACTGGCAACTGTTCGCTCCCAAGCTTTGTTAATGTAATCGGGGTCGATTAATTCCACGTCGCTAGTAATTCCCTTTTCTCCACAGAAGTTGAGCATTTCTTGGAGTTCTGGCACTCCGCCAATCATGGAGCCAGCTAGTCGACGACGTTTTCCAAGTAGTACTCCGGCAGGAACTTGGTACGGTTTTCCAGGCAGCCCGATTAGTACCAATGTTCCATCAAGGCGAAGGAGCGAAAGATAATTTTCAAGATTTACATCTACGGATACTGTGTTAAGGATCAAATCAAATGAATTGCTATTTTTCTTGAAGTAATCTTCTCCAGGATTTGCAACGAAAGCATCTGCGCCCATAGCTTCGGCATCACCCTTCTTTTTCTCCGAGTGCGAAAAGACGGTGACATGGGCGCCCATCGCATGAGCAAACTTCAATCCCATATGCCCTAGACCACCAAGACCGATAATTCCTACTCGTTTGCCAGGTCCAGCCTGCCAATGACGGAGTGGTGAGTAGAGAGTGATGCCGGCGCACATCAAAGGCGCAACACCAGCAATATCTAAACTTTCGGGAACGGTGACAACATAATTTTGATCTACAACGATCAAATTGGAATATCCACCATAAGCAACAGTGGTGCCATCGCGTTCAATGGTGTTATAGGTTCCAGTCATTCCTTCAAAGCAATATTGCTGAAGACCTGCCAGACAGTTTTCACATTTTCGGCATGAGTCAATAAAAACTCCAACGCCTACGAGTTGACCAACTTTAAATCCACGAACATCGCTACCGACGCTCTTTACTCTTCCAACGATTTCGTGGCCTGGAACCATTGGAAAGAGCGCCTGGCCCCACTCTTCACGCCCCTGGTGGATATCTGAATGACAGATACCAGCATGGCTGATCGAAATTTCAATATCACCTGGACTTAGCGCTCGTCGTTCAAAAGAGAACGGAACTAAATCTGCCTTTGGGGTCATTACCGCATATCCACGCGCATTAGCCATTTATTTCTCCGTCAGCTTAAGAGTTAATCCGGGGTTCCGGGTATCTGGGGGTTGGAGTTTATCGAGAATAATTCATGAGAGCATCTTCTCTATGATTTCCACTTCAAGCGTCGAACTAAGGGCTGGCGCTCGCTTATTACTTGCCGATGTTTCGGTGCGCATTAATCATGGGGATCGAATTGGGTTAGTGGGACGGAATGGCGCAGGAAAATCAACTTTCGCAAAAGTACTCGCAGGGGAGACGCTCCCTGCGGGTGGTCAAGTATTGCGCGCAGGGAGTATCGGTTATCTACCTCAGGACCCTCGCACTGGAGATGAAGAGGGAACAGTTATCAACCGAATTCTCTCTGTACGCGGTCTAGACGCTATCGCCGATCGGATGCGAGTTCTAGAAGAAAAGATGAGTTCAAGTGAAGGGAGCGAGTTAGAGAAAGTTTTGGAACGTTACGCTCGCGCCGAAGAGGAGTTTCAAAGCGCTGGTGGATATAGCGCAACTTCTGATGCAGAGGCAATAGCAACGAATCTTGGTTTGCCAGAGAAGATTTTCGCCCAACGCTTAAATGAGCTTTCCGGTGGTCAGCGTCGCCGCGTCGAACTTGCTCGCATTCTTTTTAGTGGCGCTGAAACACTCCTTCTTGATGAGCCAACCAACCATCTAGATGCTGATTCAATAATTTGGCTCCGTGATTTCTTGGGAAAGTATTCTGGTGGCTTAGTGATTATCAGCCATGATGTGAAATTGATTGAAACAGTGGTTAATCGCATTTTTTACTTGGATGCTAATCGTAATGTTATTGATGTGTATAACATGGGATGGCGAAATTACCTTCTAGCCCGTGAACAAGATGAACATCGAAGAAAGAAAGAACGCGCAATTGCGGAAAAGCGCGCTGAAATTCTCCAGAAGCAGGGGGAGAAAATGCGCGCAAAGGCGAGTAAAGCTAAAGCGGCGCAGAGCATGTTTAAACGCGCAGAGAAAATTATGGCGTCAACTGAAGGGGAGCGTGCGAAAGATAAGGTTGCCAAGCTCCGTTTTCCATCTCCTGCTCCATGTGGGAAAACTCCACTCACCGCTGCAGAGCTAAGTAAGTCGTATGGTTCGACTGAGGTTTTTACCGATGTAGATCTGGCTATCGACAAAGGTTCTCGAGTAGTGATTTTGGGGCTCAATGGTGCGGGTAAAACAACTTTGCTGCGAATGCTCGCCGGAGAATTAGAGCCAGATACCGGAGCAGTAGCATCAGGTCACGGTTTAAGGCTTGGTTACTACGCTCAGGAGCACGAATCTCTTAATTACGAGGAGACTGTACTTGCGAATATGTTAAAAGCGCGTGTTGATATCAGTGAAGGTGAAGCGCGGAACGTTCTTGGAACATTCCTCTTTAGTGGCGATGATGTATTTAAACCGGTAAAAGTGCTCAGTGGTGGTGAGCGAACTCGACTAGCTCTCGCACAGTTGGTGGTGAGCGCCGCAAACGTTTTACTACTCGATGAACCGACAAATAACCTTGATCCTGCCTCGCGCGAGGAGATACTCGGAGCGCTCCGTGAATATCAAGGCGCGATAGTCTTGGTAACACATGATGAGGGGGCGGTAAGCGCATTAGCGCCAGAGCGGGTGTTATTACTTCCAGATGGCGATGAAGATCTCTGGCGAGATGATTACTACGAACTTATTACTTTGGAGTAAAGCTAGAGCGTAAAGAGCGCGTGTAATTGATGAGTGGGATAGAAATGCGCTATCCGCTCACGACCTTGCAGTGCAACAATTTCCGCAACAACAACGCTGCCAAGGCAGGTGGCAGGAGTCATCGCAAGTAATTCAATGGCGGCACAGAGAGTTCCTCCTGTCGCCAGAACATCATCAACAATAAGCACCTTGTCGGATTCAGTAAGAGCGTCCTTATGAATTTCAATGGCATCTGTGCCATATTCAAGTTGATACGACACGGAAAATTTCTCACGAGGTAACTTGTTGGGTTTACGAAGTAAGACGCAACCTTTTTCCAGGCGAGCTGCGATTGCTGAAGCAAAAATAAAACCTCGTGCTTCAAGACCTGCAAAATGCGTAGCGTCTGGCGCTAGGGATCCCAGGGCATCAACTACCGCTCGGAGTGCTCGACCATCAGCGATCATCGGAGTTAAATCTCGAAACAAGATTCCTGGAGATGGGTAATCAGGCACATCACGAATCAGATTGCGCGCGTAACGGAGTTCGCTTGATTCTGGTGTACTCATGCTCCTCACTCTACTCACTCTCGTGTGGGTGCTCTGTCTTTTCTCTTTTCATCTCCACAACTCTGCACCAGATTATTCGCAACGAAGCGAGCGCAAAAAGGATCCCCCAGAGCCCAAAAGACCGCCCAACAACGCCTATTTCACTTAGTAAGAGCATTAATCCAAAAATCGCGCTGACGAGCGTTAGGGGAATCGAGAGTATTACAACCCACCGGCGCTTTGTGAAGCGAAGTGCGAGAAATACTAGAGGCGAGATGAATAGGGGAAAGGTAACAATAATTGCAACTGTTCGGGCTAAATCTTCCATGGATCAATCCCGATTTTCCCGGTATATGTACGGGATTCGATTAATTGATGTGCAGATTTAACTTCGGTTAGCGAAAAAATCTTTGTGCGGGGATAACGTAGAAGATTTCGTTCGGCAAGCGCAATCAAATCAGTTAGGCGCCGAACTCGCTCATCCTCGGTTGCTGTATAGGTAGCCAGAGTTGGTCTTCTAATAGCTAAGGATTTGGAATTAAGGCGCATCAAGTCAAATGGAGGTACCGGTCCGCTTGCTGCTCCATAAAGTACATACATTCCTGAAGACGTTAAGGAGCTTAAGCAATTATCGAAATAATCTTTTCCGACAGAATCAAAAACTACATCAACGCCAGCACCCAATGTTGCTTTCGATGTCAAATTTTCGATCTCGCTATAGGTGCCGACAATGTCAGCGCCATATTCTTTTGCAAGCGTTGCACGTTCTGACGTTGAAGCCAGAGCAATTACATTGGCGCCTTTTATTTTAAGAAGTTGGGTGAGTAGTAGCCCTACACCGCCTGCTGCAGCCGTGACTAACGCCCATTGCCCCTGTTCCACCGTAAATGCCGAATCAACTAAATAATGCGCGGTTAGTCCCTGACAGAGAAGAGGCAGTACCTCTTCGTTTGTTAGTGATGTAGTGGGTAGCGCAGTCATATCTTTAGCGAACAGATTAATTTCTTGAGCGTAGGAGCCAAGAGCGCTTAACCAAAAGACTCGATGCCCATCAGGTGTTCTACCAATACCTTCAATCCCAATTCCGCTACCTGCCTCATCACCCAAATGCAGCGGATATTGACCGCGACGGTGGTAGACATCAATAAAATTAACTCCCGCGAGTTCTATCTTTACCCGCATTTGCTCTTTGCTCGGTGGCGGCAATTGAAGATCTTTTAGAGATAACACATCTGGCCCGCCATGGGAGAAGATGCGAACAGATTTCATGTGAGCAATCTACAAAACTTGTGTCCGAACGGGGACTTGAACCCCGAAGCCCTTTCGGGCACTAGCACCTCAAGCTAGCGCGTCTGCCAATTCCGCCACCCGGACGAGGTGAACTTCTCAATCTATTCGGCTATTCGGCTATTCGGCCAAGCAACTAATCACATTGAGAGGCGACAGCCTACCAACGCCTTTTGAGCCGACCAAACCACTAGTAACCACGTAAGTAGAGGCTAGAGAGAAGGGAGAGAAAGGAGGTGTCCAGAATGACGGGAAAGCTAGGAACGATGTAGGAAGATAGAGCCATGCGGGAAACTAATTATCAAGAACTTGGTGCAGAAGCCGTTCACCTCTGTCAGGAATTAATTCGCATCCCCAGCGTCAATCATGGCGGCGGCAAAGGAGACGAGCGCGCAGTTGCCGAATATGTCGCGAACTACCTGCGAGAGTGTGGACTTACTCCCATCATCTATAAATCCGCTGAAACGAGAGTTAATGTTGTTGCTCGAATAAAGGGAAGGGATAACACACGTCCAGGCCTAGTTGTGCATGGCCACCTAGATACCGTCCCTGCGGATGCGGCGGATTGGCAAAGAGATCCTTGGTCTGGCGAAATTATCGATGGCGAAATTTGGGGTAGAGGCGCTGTCGATATGAAAGATATGGATGCGATGATTCTTGCCGTTTCCAAGGATTGGCATCGCAGAGGCTACATTCCGGAACGAGATATCGTTCTTGCATTTTTCGCGGATGAAGAAGCCGGTGGTACCTACGGAGTTAATTGGATCGTTAAAAATCACCCTGAGGCTTTCGCAGGCTGTAATGAGGCCATTTCTGAAGTTGGCGGATTCTCCGCAACGCTAAGTAATGGCAAGCGGCTCTACTTGGTAGAGACATCTGAAAAGGGTATGTATTGGATGGAGTTAACCGCAGAGGGCAAAGCAGGACATGGTTCCATGGTTAACAGAGAGAATTCTGTGACCGCTCTTACCCAAGCGGTTTCACGAATTGGCACTCATCAATGGCCAATACGAATCACCGAGACCCTGCGCACCTTTCTCTCTACGGTAGCGCGAACTCTTGGTAAGGAATTTGATGAAAAGAATCCAGCGCCAATAGTCGCCGAACTCGGATCTATGGCTCGAATGATTGGCGCAACTACGCAGAACACAGCGAACCCAACAATGCTCACTGCGGGTTATAAAGAGAATGTCATCCCGCAGTACGCTCGCGCGGTGATTGATGGGAGATTCCTTCCAGGTTTTGAAGATGAATTTATTTCAACTATTAAAGAACTTGCTGGGCCAAACATTTCCGTTAAACCAATCATTCATGATGTGGCGCTAGAACTACCTTTTACTGGAGAGTTGGTCGATGCAATGTGTGCGGCTATTAGAGATTGCGACCCGGAGGGTATTCCGGTGCCATATGTCATGAGTGGCGGCACTGACAATAAAGGTCTTTCAAAACTTGGCATAGCTGGTTATGGATTTTCACCACTTAAGTTGCCGCCCGAACTTGATTTTATGGCCCTTTTTCATGGAATTGATGAACGAGTTCCGGTATCCGCCATCCACTTTGGAGTGGAAGCGCTAGATCGCTTTTTACAACGCGCCTGAAGGTTTGCCTAAAGATATTGCGACAATGCTGTGCAGAATTAGAGCGGTGGTAATTGCTCAAATTCGATATCTGGACGCCAAACTTTTCGCTTAAGTTGTACTAAGTGTCTTCCATCAGGATAAATGCGTACCCGATCTAAGATCCAACGATCTCTCTCTGCAAATTCGGCTAACATTTTTTGCACAGCACTTTTTTTAGTTCCTCTAGGAACTCGCACGAGGTGATACTCGTAGGTAATCACGATGCGCTCACATCATCCAAAGCGCTACGGACTACAGCCGGCAATTCGATTTCATCTACCCGTAAAATTCCGCGCAACTGAGCAGCGCTTCGTGCGCCAACAATGGCACTTGTCACACCAGGCGCATCACGTACCCAGGCAAGTGCGATTTCTAACGGCGCTGATCCCAAACCATCGGCAGCCATACTTACCGCTTGCACAATCTGACGAGCTCGCGGTTCTAAATATGGTGAGACGAATGGACCTAAATGCGGACTAGCACCGCGGGAATCTGCCGGCACGCCATTGAGGTATTTACCAGTAAGAACACCACGCCCGAGAGGAGACCAAGCAAGCACTCCCAAACCAACATCCTTTGCACAAGGAATTAATTCGTTTTCCGCGCTCCGATTGAGTAGCGAATATTCATTCTCGGTCACTGAGAGTGGAATTGAGCGCTCCAAAAGAGTGAATGCCCGCGCAGTTTGCCACCCTGAAAAATTCGAAATTCCTATATATCGAACGCGACCGCTAGAGACCGCAAGCTCTAACGCTGTTAATGTTTCTTCTAGAGGAACTGTTTCATCCCAGCGTTGCACCATCCATATATCCAAATAATCTGTCCGCAACCTTTTTAACGATTCATCCAAATCCTTAAGCAGGGCTCCGCGAGAATTATCAACCCCAGTTTTCGTCATCCCTGCTTTACTTGCGATAACTACCTCTTCTCGAGGCGTCAACGTATTAAGCAGCCCACCAATAACCCGTTCACTATCACCATCACCAAAAATTGCAGCGGTGTCGATGAGCGTGCCGCCGTAATCCAAGAAAGCCCGCATCTGTTCAGCAGCTTCATGTTCATCGGTATCTCGCCCCCAGGTCATCGTCCCCAAACCAAGGGCAGATACCCGAAGACCACTTGCGCCCAACTGTCGGATATCCATCGACTGCACTTCCTCGCTATCTTCGCTAGCCTCTAGGTGGGAGAGTAGCTAGGAGGAAAGCATTGGGCACGGTAATTCTCATTCGCCACGCGCGTAGTACGGCTAATGCGGATGGAATTTTGGCTGGTCAAAACCCAGGCATCCGGCTTGATCAAAGTGGAGTTGAGCAGAGCAAGAACCTGGCACGATTACTTGGACCGCTACCGATAGAACGAGTTTTTGTTAGCCCCCTTGAGCGGTGCTTGGAAACTATTACCCCTTGGCTGAGAGAGTTTGGTAACGACATCACGGTGCAGACTGAACCTCGAATAATCGAACCTGATTATGGATTATGGAGCGGTCGCAAACTTGAGGAGTTGGCAACCGAGAGTCTCTGGACACAGGTGCAGCAGAGTCCTGCAGAAGTTACCTTTCCGCGAGGAGAGAAATTTGCAGCAGTTTGGGAGCGAGTTGCAGATTTCTACAAACATTTGCAAGAAATTTCAACGGATAATCGAAACTTTATAATTGTAAGCCATGGAGATATCATTAAATTTCTTATTTCTAACATTTTAAAGATGGAATTTAATAATTTTCAATCGCTCGTAGTTGAACCCGGCTCCATAACTGTGGCCCAATTCGGCGAAGGAGAGGCAAAGCTTCTTCAATATAATCGAACAGATCACGAGCTATCTTCGCTTCTTGCCGGCAACTTCAAATCTCAACTTGGCGGAGAGCAACGGCAACTTGTTGATAGAAAAATGATAACTGGAAAAGCTGAGGTGAAGTGAGCTAGTGCGCGAAATACATAATTTCACCTTCCCAGAGAGATTTATTTCTGGAACTGTCGGCATGCCTGGAGAGCGTACTTTTTACTTGCAAGCGGTTGATGGTAGGCGAAACATTTCGGTTGCGCTTGAAAAAGGCCAATTGGCAATTCTTTCAGAACGGATTGTTGCTCTCTTTAAGGAATTGAAGATAGGTAAAGCCGCCGATTTCAAAAGAAAGAACAGAGTAATACCGCAGCTTGCAACGCCATTTAGTGAAGAATTTCGAGTCACTGCGCTCTCTTTAACATGGAACGCACAAAATGAAGAGTTGATTATCGAAGCGCAAGGGGGAGAAGAGAGTGAAATCGTTGAAAATAACGATAATGGACCACCCTTACTTCGAGTTACTCTTCTTATGGAGGCTGCACTTATTTTTGCACTAGATTCCTTTGCGCTGATCGGCGCAGGACGCCCACCTTGTCAATTTTGTGGTGCTCCATTAGATCCTCAAGGGCATGTTTGTCCGAGGGCCAATGGTTATCGACGTTAGAGAAATGATTTCTAGCGGCAACCTCTCCGTCACTGGACGATTAGTCGATGCTTCAAATGCCACACTCTTCGGTCACATCACTGCAAAGGATGGTTCTGAAATTTCGGTGATCTACAAACCGGTAGCGGGCGAACGACCGCTATGGGATTTTCCAGATGGCACTTTGGCTGCTCGAGAAGTTGCGGCCTACTTGTTTAGCGTTTTTGGTCAATTTAATGTGGTGCCCTTCACTACCTTGCGCGAGGGGCCATTTGGACCAGGTTCAGTACAAGAATGGATTGAGATTGATGAAAATGTAGACATCATCGATTTAGCGCAATCTCGGGACGAGCGGCTTCGTTCCGTAGTTATCTTTGATTCTCTTATTAATAACACCGACCGGAAAATTGGTCACCTCCTGCCTTCGCAAACGGGGGAGTTGTTTGTCTGTGACCACGGAGTCTGTTTTCATGAAGAAGATAAGTTACGCACTGTTCTTTGGCAATGGCGTGAAGAGCCACTCTCATCAGGTGAATACGAAAAGCTATTAGATATTCGAGCAAGATTTGATGAATTTCGAAATATGGCAGCGGACTTGTTAACAGATGGTGAAATTGACGCAACGTTGGCGCGGGTCAACAGAATGATTGAAAGCTCCATCTTCCCCTCTCCTTCAGAAGATTGGCCAGCTGTGCCATGGCCACCCATTTAGAAGTAATTTCGCTTAAACGACTCATATCGAAGTAAACTTCCGACATGAAATCTTGGGCGCAGGTATATTTGCCACCTCTTACGCATCAGGAATATCCAACTTTAAAAATCCATAATTCAATTACCCAATCACTGGATCCGGTGATTGAACCAAAAATTTCTATGTACGTATGCGGGATTACTCCTTACGATGCAACGCATCTCGGCCATGCCGCAACTTATTTAGCTTTCGATATTATTAACCGGTACTTACGCCTTCGTGGCCAACAAGTGGAATATGTTCAGAACATTACTGATGTAGATGATCCGCTTCTTGAAAGAGCCAATCGCGACCATGTGAATTGGGAGAATCTGGCCTCCGATCAAATCGCGCTATTTAGAGATGACATGACCGCACTTCGAGTGATCCCCCCTGATCATTACATGGGCGCAGTTGAAACGATTCCATGGGTCATCGATGCGATAAATGATTTAAAAAGAAGCGGCAGTGTTTATCAAATTGAAAATGATCTCTACTTTGACATTTCCTCTGATCCACAATTTTCCTCTTACAGCCAACTTTCAGAGCAACAACAGATTGAAATATTTGCAGAACGAGGCGGTGACCCAAATCGAATCGGCAAACGTCATCCCTTGGATTGCTTAATTTGGCGAGGCGAGCGCGAAGGAGAACCATCATGGCCATCTCCATTCGGTTCAGGTAGGCCAGGTTGGCATATCGAATGTACCGCCATTGCTCTGAAATTCCTGACCGCCCCCATCTCAATTCAGGGTGGCGGTAGCGATTTACTTTTCCCACATCACTCTATGTGTGCTGCCGAAGGAAAAGTGCTCACAGATAAAGAGTTTGCTGCACGATTTGTTCACACCGGCATGATCGGTTTAGACGGCGAGAAGATGAGTAAATCAAAAGGAAATTTAAAATTTGTCTCTGTTATGCGTAACGCTGGGATTGAACCCCTAGCCCTTCGGGTGGCGTTACTGTCAGGACATTATCGAAGCGACCGTCCGTGGAGTGATCAATTGCTAACGCAGAGCCAGAATCGCATCGCGTTGTGGCGTGAAGCGATGTCTAGTCCATATGGTGGAGATGTAACTAATTTGATAAAGAAAATTGCTGAACGACTTAGCGATGACTTAGATACTCCATCAGCATTTGCTCTGATTGATTCATGGGCAAAAAATCGTATTGGTAATTTATCGAGTACCGATCAAGAAGAAACAAATGAGATTGGACAACTCAGTCGATTCCTGGATGCGGCGCTAGGTATCGCACTATAAAAAACTAACGGTTCTTTTCATCTCCGCGATGACGTAAGTAACGTTCAAATTCCCGGGCAATAGATTCTCCCGAAGCCTCCGGAAGATCTGCAGCATCCTTAGATTCCTCTAAGGACTGTACGTATTCCAAAATTTCACTATCTTCTTGAGCGATCTGGGTTGCGCCCAACTCCCATGCTCGAGCATCGTCAGGAAGTTCGCCTTCAGGGATGTTCATATCAAGTAAATCTTCAAGACGATTTAGCAGGGCAAGGGTCGCTTTAGGGCAGGGTGGCGCTGCAACATAATGTGGAATGGCAGCCCAAAGCGAGACAGCATCTAAATCTCTCGCGTTACATCCATCTTGAATCGCACCCAGGATTCCGGTAGGACCTTCGTACCTACTCATCTCTACATCAAACTTCTTTGCTAGTAACGAATTAGCAGCTGAGAGCGTTACAGGTATCGGCCGGGTATGCGGCACATCGGCAAGGAGAGAACCCAACGAAACCACAAGTGAGATATCTAAATCTTCACCGAGAGAGAGAATCTCGCCGACAAAAGTGCGCCATTTCATCGAAGGTTCAACACCGGTCACCACTAAGAAATCACGTTCAAAATTGGGCACGGTGATTGCATGCACCGTCGTAGTGGGCCATGAAAGCTCTCGATCTCCATTGTCATCTAAAAAGATTTGTGGACGATTTACCTGATAATCGTAGAAATCCTCTGACTCAACCTCCGCAATTAATTGAGATGGCCAGAGTGACAATAAATGTTCGACTGCTTTTGATGCCGCTTCGCCGGCATCGTTCCAACCCTGAAAGGCCGCCATCATGATTGGGTCTCTGAGTGCGGGCAGGGAGTAGATCTCCATGCTCATACAGTAGAGCAGGTACCCTTGCTCCAATGAAAACCCTTCGCGAAACCCTCACCGAACAGGCTCGGGTCCTTATCGTTGATGGGGCGATGGGCACGATGCTCCAAGAGCAAAATCCCTCTTTGGCCGACTTTCAAGGGCATGAAGGGTGCAATGAGATCCTCAATGTGAGCGCACCTGAGATGGTCAAGAAAGTGCATCGCGCTTACCTTGAAGTGGGCGTTGACGGCATTGAGACCAATACCTTTGGTGCCAATTTTGGCAATCTAGCCGAATACGGGATTGAAGATCGAATCTATGAACTTGCATTCGCTGGCGCACAATTAGCACGAGAAGTTGCTGATGAATTTTCAGAAACTGAGAGACGTTGGGTTTTTGGCTCCATTGGCCCAGGAACGAAATTACCGACATTAGGACATACCACGTATGCAACGCTCCGGGATGCGTATGAAGAGTGCGCACGTGGCTTGATCGACGGAGGGTCAGATGCGCTTCTTATAGAAACATCTCAAGATTTATTGCAAACAAAAGCTGCAGTTAACGGGAGTCGCGCTGCCATAACTGCATCAGGAAAAGATTTATTACTGATGGCACAAGTTACCGTTGAAACAACCGGAACGATGCTTCTTGGTAGTGAGATTGGCGCAGCGCTAACGGCACTTGAACCATTAGGTATTGACGTGATTGGACTTAACTGCGCCACCGGACCTGCTGAGATGAGTGAGCATCTACGACAGCTCTCTCAATCAGCAAAAGTGATGCTCTCATGTATGCCAAATGCAGGGTTGCCAATACTTGAAAATGGGGGAGCGCGCTATCCGCTATCACCCCAAGAACTTGCAAAAAGTTTACAGGTTTTTGTTGATGACTATGGATTAAATATTATTGGCGGCTGCTGCGGCACCACTCCAGCCCATCTTGCTGAAGTTGTAAAAGTATTCAAAAATCGTGATCGAATCATTGCCAAACGCAAAGTGACTGCAGATCCTGGAGCAGCTTCTCTCTATCAACATACTTCTTTTAGACAGCAAAATGCCTATCTTGCAATCGGGGAGCGAACCAACGCCAATGGTTCTAAAGCTTTTCGAGAAGCGCTGTTAGCGGAAAATTGGCAGGAATGCTTAGAGATCGCAAAAGAGCAGATTCGAGAAGGTGCGCATATGCTCGATCTCTGCGTTGATTATGTAGGACGCGATGGCGTTACTGATATGAAGCAACTTGCAGAATTATTTGCAACGAGTTCCACCCTTCCCATTGTTCTAGACTCAACCGAACCCGCTGTGTTGCAAGCTGGACTAGAAAAGCTCGGTGGCCGAGCGGTCATAAATTCAGTCAATTACGAAGATGGCGATGGACCTACTTCGCGATTTGCAAAAATTATGCCCTTGGTTCAAGAGCATGGTGCTGCAGTTGTTGCCTTAACAATTGATGAAGAGGGACAGGCGCGAACAGCTGAATGGAAAGTAAAAGTTGCTGTCCGGTTGATTAAAGACCTTACTGAAAACTGGGGGCTTAAAACCAGCGATATATTGATTGATTCCCTAACTTTTCCTATTGCGACTGGGCAAGAAGAAACTCGCCGTGATGGTATTGAAACCCTAGAAGCCATCAAACAAATTCGTGCGCTCTATCCAGAGGTTCAAACTGTACTTGGTGTCAGTAATGTTTCATTTGGTCTAAATCCCGCTGCTCGAATTATTCTTAACTCTGTCTTCCTGAACGAAGCAGTTGGCGCTGGGTTAACTTCTGCGATTATCCATCCATCGAAAATTACACCGATTGCTCGAATTGATGAAAAGTCTCGAGAGTTGGCTCTTGATCTCATCTATGATCGAAGAAAATATGATGAAAAATCTGGAAACTTAATTCATGACCCCCTAACAGCATTCCTGGAGCACTTTGAGGGTGCAGAGGTTACTTCTTCCCGAAATTCCCGGGCCGAACAACTTGCCGCGCTCGCTCTACCAGATCGCCTCAAACAAAGAATTATTGATGGAGAGCGCTCCGGTTTAGAGGAAGATTTGGAACTAGCACTCGCAGAGGGAATGAACCCACTCGATATCATCAATAACCTTTTGCTTGATGGCATGAAAACCGTTGGTGAACTCTTTGGTAAAGGAGAAATGCAATTACCGTTCGTACTTCAAAGCGCTGAGGTCATGAAAAGAGCGGTAGCTCATCTCGAACCCAAGATGGAGAAAAGTGATTCTTCTGGCAGAGGAAAAATACTTCTTGCCACCGTCAAAGGTGATGTCCATGACATTGGCAAGAACCTAGTTGACATTATTCTCTCGAATAATGGTTACAACGTACATAACATCGGGATTAAGCAAACAATTAACACAATCATTGATGAAGCTGAAAAAGAGAGCGTTGATGTCATTGGCATGAGCGGTTTGCTCGTTAAATCAACAGTGATCATGAAGGAAAATCTTGAGGAATTGACGGCGCGCGGGTTGGCTGAGAAATGGCCGGTCATACTTGGGGGAGCAGCTCTAACTCGCGCCTTTGTAGAACAAGATTTAGCTGAGCAATTTAATGGAACAGTCCGTTATGCACGGGATGCATTCGAAGGTTTGGAATTAATGGATCGGCTTATGGCCATCAAACGTGGTGAAGCAGGAGCGGAGTTACCAGAGCTTCGAAAACGACGTACCAAAATTGCTAAACAAGATAACTCAGAAATAGTTGATACCAATCGGAGCGATGTCCGGAGCGACAACTCCATTCCAAATCCTCCATTTTGGGGTTCACGTGTTGTGAAGGGAATTCGTCTCAATGACTATTCCAGCATGCTTGATGAACGAGCGCTTTATGTTGGACAGTGGGGGCTAAAGGGTGGGAAAAGTTTTGAACAGATGGCAGAAGAAGAGGGACGTCCGAGATTGCGCCAACTTCTCAATGATATTCAAGTTAACAACTGGATTGAGGCGGCAGTTGTTTATGGCTATTTTCCCTGCTTCAGCGAAGGTAATGATTTAGTAATTCTTGACCCTCAAGAACCAGGCGCAATGCGGGAAATCTCTCGGTTAACTTTCCCTCGTCAGCGCAGGGATAGACGTCTATGTTTATCAGATTTCTTCGCTTCAAAAGAGCGGGGCGCGATAGACGTTGTTGCCTTCCATATTGTGACAATGGGTGAGGCGGTAAGCGGTGCTACAGCAGAACTCTTCGCTCAAAATAGATTCCGAGAGTATTTAGAGTTGCATGGGCTCTCTGTTCAGTTAACTGAAGCGCTAGCCGAGTATTGGCATGCTCGGGTCCGAGAGGAATTAGGCTTTGGAACCGAAGATAGTTCTCAACTAGATGCCATTCTTGATCAAGGATATCGAGGTTCACGATATTCATTCGGGTATCCAGCTTGCCCTGATCTCAACCAACAAACCCAACTATGTGAATTACTTAAACCAGAGCGAATCGGCGTTAATCTCTCCGAAGAATTCCAGCTACATCCAGAGCAAAGTACCTCTGCCATCATCGTTCACCACCCCGAAGCTAAATATTTCAACGCAACATGATGAGCCAAAAAGCTGATTTTCCTGAAGCGGTTTTTTTCGACATGGATGGTCTCCTAGTCGACACCGAACCTTATTGGCTAGTAACTGAACGAGAACTCATGGCTGAATTTGATGTTGTATGGCGTCACGAGGATCAGATGTATTGCTTAGGTGGCCCAATGAAAAAAGTTGGTGACTACATGTCAAGCCTTGCGAATTCAAAAGAAAGTCCTGAATGGTTTATAAATCAATTAATTTCGAGAATATCAGTTAAATTCAAAAATATCTCACTTATGCCGGGAATACGGACTCTGCTTAATGAAGTTGAGGAACAACACTTACCGTGCGCCCTAGTCTCTGCAAGTCCTCGAGTTTTAGTCGACGCCGTAATTACTTCATTTGATAAGTCTCCGTTTTACGTAACTATCTCAGCCGATGATGTTGAGCGGGGCAAACCTCATCCTGATCCATATTTGAAAGCGGCGGATTTACTTGCAGTGGACATCACCAAATCTTTGATTATCGAAGATTCGCCAACAGGAGTGACCGCCGCAAGAGAAAGTGGTGCCAGAGTAATAGCAGTTCCGCACCTTGCGCCCGTACCGCCTGCACCTCGGAGCGCGATTATTAAAACGTTAGAAGGTAGAAGTTTGAGAGAACTATGGGCGCTCTGCTAAGTCAGCGGAATTAATTAATATTTAGTGGCGGCGGCGTTCCACCAAATTCTGGGCAAATCTTCTGATGCGAGCACCAATCACAAAGTCGAGATTTACGCGTTGGCCAAACTCCGCTTGATTTCGAAATTTGGATATCCAACGCTATTTTTTCAATTTTATTCTGAGTTTTGATTAGCTCTTCCTCTGTCGGATCTTGCGTCAGTATTTTGCCATCACCGAGAAAGATCATTTGAAGACGTTTTGGTACACGACCAAGATTTTTCCAAATTATTAGGGCATAAAATTTCATTTGAAAGAATGATTTTTCTTCAAAACCAAGCCCAGGGGACTTTCCGGTTTTGTAATCTACGATTCGTATCTCTCCAGTGGGTGCCACATCAAGGCGATCTATATAGCCATGAATTAATAGCTCCTCATTTAAATCGCATTCGATATGCGCTTCTAACTCCGATGGTTCAAATGATTGCGGATTCTCTAAATCGAAATAACGCTGAAGGAGCGTGAGCGCTGAAAAAAGGAACTCCTCTTCCTTCAACTCTGGAAGAATTTGCGCAACATCCTCGCGTGCAACTTTCATTTCTTGCCAGATAGGATTGATATCGGCTGCGGCCATGTCATAACTGCGTTCGGTTCTTGGGTAACTGAATAATTTCTCTAAAACCGAGTGCACAAGCGTGCCACGAATAGCATCGATGCTTGGTGGTTCAGGGAGCTTATCTATAGTCCGAAAGCGATAAAGCAAGGGGCAATTGAGATAGTCATTGGCCCTGCTTGGCGAAAGTGTCGCTTTGTCTTCGTTCACAAGTACACCTTAGACTCACCAACATGGATTTGCCTGAAAGTAATCGGAAAGGGCCCTTGCGTTATGGGGATCGCGTGCAGCTATCCGACCCCAAAGGAAAGCTCTATAGCTTCACTCTGAAAGAGGGGGGCTCTTGGCATAGCCATAAAGGAATTGTTGAACACTCACAATGCATTGGCTTATCCGAGGGATCTTTTGTTACATCCAGTTCAGGGGCGCAATATTTTCTGATTCGACCACTTTATGAAGATTTTGTGTTGGCGATGCCACGCGGTGCAACAATTGTTTACCCCAAAGATGCCGCTGACATCATCGGATATGGAGATATTTCTGAAGGTGATGTGGTCCTAGAGGCAGGAGTTGGGTCAGGGGCGCTAACCATCGCCTTACTTCGCGCTGTGGGACCAACAGGACGTGTGATTAGTACGGAACGGCGAGAGGATTTTGCAGTTATCGCTGAGAAGAACTTAAACATTTATTTTGGAACAACGCCTAAGAATTGGAAGGTGCGAGTAGGTTCCTTTGAATCGGAAGATTTTTCATCCGAAGAACTACCTGCAGATGGCGTAGACCGCATTGTGTTGGACATGCTCGCCCCGTGGGAATGTGTCGCCCAAAGCGGCGCTCTTCTTCGGCCAGGGGGAGTATTTATTGCCTACGTCACCACAACTACTCAACTCTCTCGGGTAGTCGAAGCGCTAAGAAGCGATAGCCGATTTACTGAACCGTATTCTTGGGAGAGCCTCCATCGAAGTTGGCATGTGGATTCGTTGGCAGTTCGCCCCGACAATCGAATGATTGGCCACACCGGATTTCTTATCCGTTCGCGCAGAGTCGCTGAAGGCGTGCAGGCACCTCGCGCCCGTAGGAGAGGCGCGAAGAACCCTTCGGAGAGCGAAGAAGAGCTGGAAACTACTTAAGTCGAGCTGTTCTGATTTCAATCGGAAATGTTGGTTCACCATCGGGCCCGCCGAGTTTGGTACCCAAAGCTGCGATCTTTTCGAGAAGATCCAAACCTCTCGTCACTTTTCCCCAAATCGAATAATTGGGCCCAAGCGTGGTGTCGGCATAGACGAGGAAAAATTGACTTCCGTTGGTATTGGGTCCGGAATTGGCCATCGCCACCGTTCCCTTGGGGTAATTATTTTCCCCTTCGTTCGGCAAGTTTTCATCAGCAAAGCTAAATCCTGGATTCCCGCCACCATCGCCTTGCGGATCACCACACTGAAGTACAAAAATTCCCGAAGTGGTCAATCGGTGACATAACGTAGCGTCGTAATACTTTGCATTGGCAAGAAAGCCAATCGTGGACACGGTTGCTGGCGCCTTCGCTCCATCTGCCTCTATTTCGATCACACCACAATTTGTTTCTAGAGTTAATGAGTAGATTTTTTTTGGAAGATATGAAGTCGGTGTGCTCGGCGCCAGCGGGTCTCTTGGTGTTGCCGTTGAGCTTTCACAGAAAGATGCCGAATCTGGCGCGGCGGTAGGTGTCGAAACAGGGGTTGAGGCAGCAGCAGAAACAGAAGCATCTGGTGTATCCGGAGCACTGGTGCAGCCTGCTAGAAAAATTAGGAGGAGAGCCCCGGCGAGAAATCCCTTATAGGTGTTAGAAGACATTCGGAAAGGAAGGCGAAAGGTTGATTTCATAGCCTGATAATAGCTGGACTAGTTAGCATTAGCGTTATGGCGGTCGATGGAGATTCAAAAATCGAGAAAGCAGAACGCTTACTCAATTTAACGTTGGCGCTTCTTGACACCAAACGCCCATTAACAAAGCAGCAAATCTTCGAGAGCGTTTCCGGATACTCAGGGAAGCCTGACTCTATGGAGCGCATGTTTGAGCGCGATAAAGATGAACTTCGGGAAATTGGAATTCAAGTACAGGTGCTCCCGATTGATGCATATTTCGATGATGAAATTGGGTATCGAATAATCCCGGAAGAATATTTCCTGCCACCAATTTCTTTCAATCAAGAAGAGACGATTTGGCTCGCTTTAGCAGCGAACGTGATCCGGGAATTCTCCCCCAAGGGGGAGGCGAAAAGTGCAGTACAGAAACTGCTATCTCGGAGCGAAGTAGACATTGACGGTTTAATTGAGGCGAGCGAAATAGGAGAACTGGATATCCCGGTGAGCAATTCACTGAGCCTTATTTGGCGAGCCATGAAAGAAGCTAAGAACATCCAATTTCTATATAGCAGGCCAGGCATTGATGAAAAGCGCGAGATTAGACCCCATGTCCTAACAACTCGTTTTGGAAATTGGTATGTACTTGCCGGAGATTTCAAAGATAACAAGCTGAAAACTTTCCGAGTTGATCGGATGAGAAATATTGAAATTTTGATTAATTCGAAAATCACCGCAGCTGTTGATAACGATGAAATCGAAAATAATGTGAAAGCTTTTTTCGGTGAAGCTCTGGAAGAAGTTCGCATTAAAGTCGATCACGAGCTGCCGATAGAGCATCAACTTTTCAAGAGAGCTTTCCATATCGAAACGCTCGACAATTACAAAGTTATCACTTTCAAAAATGTAGATGCAGTTGATTTGAAAGAGAAAATTCTCTGGTCTATCGAACATGTCCAAGAGATTTACCCTCAAAAGTTTGCCACAGAAATAATCTCAGGTATCGAAAGAACCTTGGTGGCTAATTCATGAATATCTCCGCTGGAGGAAAGCGCCTGGAACGCTTACTGAAAATGATTCCGTTTCTTCAAGCAAATGGCGGAATCAAAGTAGAAGATGCAGCAAAGATATTTGAAGTAACCGAAGAGCAACTAATCTCAGATTTAAATTTGATTTGGTTGTGCGGGCTACCCGGCTACTCTCATTTGGAATTAATCGACGTATCTTTCGACTCTGGTTTCATTACAATTACTAACGCCGATACTCTTAACCAACCTATGAGCTTGACTATCGAAGAGGGAGCTGCCCTTCTTCTTGCAATAGATAACTTAATGGGCATAGCCCCCGATAAGGATTTAGAGATTTTACGATCACTGAGGGAGAAATTGCTGGCTATTCTAACTTGGAAAGATTCTTCTAAGAGCGACTCAGTAACTGATCCTCAACAGACAGGTGCTCAACCCGTTTTACCGAAAATTCTCAAAGCGATTGATAATTCAGATCACGCTCTCGAAATAAATTACTACTCAGCATCCGCTGATGAATTTCTGCGCACTCAAGTTATTCCGATTAATATCTACAATAGGAACGCTTTCACCTATTTATTGGCCTATGCGATCGTAAAAAATGAATATGTAGTCCTTCGACTAGACCGCATTAGCGACGTCAACCTGATCGCAAGACCGAAGAATTTTCACAATCTTCCTGCCCCGCAGCATCCAGGCAATGAAATCGGTGAAGAGGTGGTTATTGAATTGTTACCGGAAGCGCTCTGGTTTAAGGAGAAATGGGGGCTAAATACCCTCGAATTCGATAGAGGGCGTTCGGCATACGTGGGAACAGTCAAGGTATTCAACCGCCAATGGCTTATCCGAGCGGCTATGAGTCTTGATGGGGCGCTTCGAATCCTCTCACCTGCTGATATGAGGGCACAGGTAGCTGCGGCGGCCAAATCAGCGCTCAAGGGGCGCCAGTAACGACTAAGGTAAGGGGGTAGGCCAAAGCACTGAAAGAGCTCTTACCTAGAGCCGGCTTGAGGAGGCGCATCATGTTTCTTCGCGAACCATCACATTTGCTGCTCATTATTTTAGTTCTCATTCTCCTTTTCGGAGCTAAACGGCTACCTGACTCCGCACGAGCGCTTGGCCGTTCGCTCCGTATCTTCAAAGGGGAGCTTAAAGATCCAAATAAAAATGGGGATGACCCTGATCAGGGTAATAAGAAATTAGATAACCCAGATAAATCTGAGTAGTTCACGATTGCTTTGTGGCACCTGAACTCTCATGTCCATCAATGGTGAAATTGATCCGTCCAAAGCGCCGGTTCTTGCACATTTGCGTGAATTACGAAAAAGAGTCTTTAAGAGCGCGCTTGGAGTTCTCCTACTTGCAGTCGTTGGTTGGGTTTTTTATAACCAGATAATTCTTAAATTAGCGCAACCAATATGTGGCATGAATGGCGAGCTCAATGACCTGAAGGAATGCACTTCGCTCTATGTATCGGGAGTTTTAGGACCACTTAACTTACAAATAAAGGTCGCGCTCTTGGTTGGAGTAATTCTCGCTGCGCCCATTTGGCTGTATCAAATTTGGGCCTTTGTACTTCCCGGTTTGAAGAAACGGGAGAAAACGTTGGCGTTCGCTTTTTTCGTAGGAGCTATTCCATTTTTCGCTGCTGGAGTAACACTTGGCTACTACATTTTGCCGGTCGCAATTAAAGTTCTTTTAGGTTTTACTCCAGATAATTTAACTAACCTCATCCGCTTTGATGATTACTTAGATTTTGTCCTACGCGTAATACTACTTTTCGGAATCGCATTTGAACTTCCCGTATTTTTGTTGGCTTTGAATGCTGCTGGCGCATTGACGGGAAGAGCAATTTTGAAACCATGGCGGGTGGCAGTTTTCCTGATCTTCCTATTCGTTGCAGCATTTACCCCCACTGGAGATCCATTAACGATGTTGGCGCTAGCGCTTCCCTTGTGCGCTCTGTACTTCGCCGCAGGTGGCATTTCCCTCTTAATTGATAAACGGCGTGAAAAAAAATCTTTGGCAAACAATGAAAGCTAATTTGATTATCGCCAACCGTACATCTGGACAAGGCAAGGGTGCGCGGGTGTTATCTAGCGCGATGGATTACTGCGAGGAGTTACGTATTCCGTACCAGGTGATTGCAGCAAGTTCGCTACAAGAGTCGCTCAAAGAGTTAAGAGATAAAGATTTTTCACTCTTTGAAAGGGTACTTGTTATAGGCGGTGATGGCATGATTCATCACGTAATAAACGCATTGAGTAGTTCACAACCAATGAAAACTCCCATCGGAATCATTCCAGCCGGTACCGGGAACGATTTTGCCCGTGCTCTGGGACTGGATATCAAACGACCTATCAGAAATTTGGATATGTACTTATCGAATGAGCCAAGATTTCTAGATTTAGGCGAGGTAAATGGTGTTCGATTTGGAGCTATCTGTTCAACAGGTTTTGACTCAATCGTCAACGAAAGGGCAAACCAGAAGAAATGGCCAACGGGTCGTAGAAAATATGACTTGGCGATGGTGCAAGAACTTCCTCGATTCAAGCCACGACATTACTCAATAACAATTGATGGTCAGGTGCGTGAAGTGAAAGCAATGCTTATTGCGGTTGGTAATGGTTCTTCGTACGGGGGAGGGATGAAGGTATGCCCTGACGCCAAAGTTTCTGATGGCCTGCTGGATATTATGATACTGAAACCGGTGCCTAAGTTTGAATTTTTGCGAATCTTTCCCAAGGTTTACTCCGGAAAACACATTCATCATCCGCAAGTTGAAATATTGCGGGGATCACGCATAGAAATTGCAGGCGAAGCGGTGACATACGCAGATGGCGAGCGTATTGCTCCGACTCCAGTAAAAATTAAATGCTTGCCAAGCGCACTGCTTACTTGGTCCCAACATGATTGAACAGGAACTTTCACCAGCTGAACGCTTTGCGGCTTCTCGTAAAAGATCTACTCCTAAAAATTCAGCGCTATCTGAATATCTATCACGAATACCCTTTGATCTGGATGATTTTCAAACAGATGCATGTAAATATCTTGAGTTGGGCAGTGGTGTTCTTGTTGCCGCTCCCACTGGAGCAGGCAAAACCATTGTGGGTGATTTCGCGACCTTCCTGGCACAGCGGCAAGGTAAGCGGATTTTTTACACCACGCCAATAAAGGCTCTGAGTAATCAAAAGTACAGCGAATTTGTCGAGAAATATGGCGAATCAAAAGTTGGATTGCTCACCGGAGATTTATCTATCAATGGTAATGGCGAAATCGTGGTAATGACCACTGAAGTTTTGCGAAATATGATTTATGCAAATTCGAGAAATTTGCATAATCTCGCTTTTGTTGTACTCGATGAAGTTCATTACCTCGGCGATAAGTTTCGGGGGGCAGTGTGGGAAGAAATTCTGATCCATTTGCCGCAGGAAATAGCAGTGGTTTCACTCTCCGCAACAGTCTCTAATGTCGAAGAATTTGGGGAATGGCTTCGTACCGTTCGAGGATCAATTGAAATTATTCTTAGCGAGGTACGACCCGTTCCGCTACATCTTCACGTAATGCAGAATGGTGAGCTGTATCCACTGCTAAGGGATGCCAAGGAAGTTAATTCTGAATTGGTAAAAATTTCACAAACATATAATCGCAACTATAGAGATCGAAAGTTTCGTAGCACCTTTAAAGTTGCACATAAAGATTTAATTGTTGAGAAGCTTGCCAAAGAAAATTTACTGCCAGCAATTTTTTTCATATTCAGTCGAGCTGGTTGCGACAATGCCGTTAAGTTCTGTAGCCATCTCAACCTAACCGACGATCGGGAAAAAGCGCTTATCAGGGAACGCATTGATCTGGTCGCTCAAATAATCGCCCCTGAAGATTATGGACCTTTGAATTTTCTTGCCTGGACTAAAGCGCTGGAACAAGGAGTGGCTTCCCATCACGCGGGATTAATTCCTCCTCTCAAAGAGGTGATTGAAGAGCTATTCCAACAAGGTTTAATCAAAGTTGTCTTCGCGACGGAGACCCTTGCGCTTGGAGTGAATATGCCTGCTCGCTCTGTTGTCATTGACCGATTAACTAAGTGGAATGGCCAGAGCCATGTTGATATTTCACCCGGTGAATTTACCCAGCTCACCGGACGTGCTGGGCGCAGAGGAATAGATATCGAAGGGCATGCCGTAATGGTCTGGAGCCCTGAGGTGGATATTCCTTCTCTGGCAGGACTTGCGACCGCCCGCACTTTTCCTCTGAAATCATCATTTAATCCCACCTACAATATGGCGGTAAATCTTCTCTCTAGTACTACAACTGAAATCTCCAGAGAACTACTTGGCTCATCGTTTGCCCAATTCCAAGCTGACCGATCAGTGCATGGCCTAGAAAGGCAAGTTGCAAAGAATAGGGAGTATTTAAGAACTCTGCAGAACGAAGTTACTTGTCATCTTGGTGATTTCACTTCTTACGCTGCAATTCGAAGCCAAATTAAATCAATAGAACGAAAAGGAACGAACGTACAAAAACGCGATTTGCCAGAAGTTATTGAAACTTTAGCTCAAGTTTCTCGCGGTGATGTACTCTCCATAGGAAATCGTAGGCGTGGAAATATCGCAATCGTTCTTGAACGTGGGGTAGAGCTGGCAAGACCCCTAGTGATGTTCCTCGATCGGAAAGTTTCGAGGATTTCACCGGTGGATTGTCAAAATGGAATTGAAAATCTCGGAAGAATTAAAGTTCCTGGTGGTACTGGCCATAAAAATTCGAAAGATAAATCCATTTGGATAGAAACCTATAAAATAAGTGGTCTGCGACCGAGTGGCAGAAGTTCAGAGTTTGAATCGGAATTAAATGAATTGAAATCGCAGCTTCGAACACACCCTTGCCATAATTGCCCAGATCGCGAGGAGCACGCGCGCATTGGCGAAAGAGTTGCTCGGATTGAGCGCGAATTAGAAGATCTGCATTCAAAGATTTTAGGACGAACGAATGTAATTCCTCGAACATTTGATCGACTTTGTAACGTTCTGCAAAAGCTCGATTATCTAGCTGGAGATAAGGTCACAAACAAGGGCGAAATGCTCGCCAAGATTTATTCTGATGCTGATTTAGTTTTAGCAGAGGCCATTCAAAGAGATTTCTTTCGCTCTCTAGATCCCATTGAGCTCGTTTCAGCGTTATCGATATTTGTCTATGAATCCCGAAGTGATGAACCGCATAAACACCTAGCACGAAATAAAAATGTACTTTCAACAATCACCTCCCTCGAAAAATTGTGGTTTGAAATTCGTGGATTAGAGCAGAAGAATTCATTACAGACTATGCGCGAGCTTGATGGAGGAGTGGCAGCTGCAATTTACAAATGGGCGAGCGGCGGGGATCTGGAAGAGACGCTTGCGCTAGCAGAACTTCCTGCTGGAGATTTTGTCCGCATCGTTAAACAACTTATCGACTTATTGATGCAAATATCAGAAGCCTCAGATAGCCTCGCGGCTAATGCACGTGAAGGAATACGACTGTTACGTCGTGGAGTTATTGCTTATTCGGAGTTGGTCGGATGATTCTTCTTCTCGATAGCGCATCGTTATGGTACCGAGCTTTCTATGGAATGCCAGATTCACTTCGTTCACCTTCTGGCCAGCCAGTAAATGCCATTCGAGGTTTTTTGGATAGCGTCGCACGTTTGACTGCGGTCTATCAACCTAAGCAGATTGTTGC
>DAIRSQ010000002.1:0-83725 GCA_036804325.1 Candidatus Nanopelagicaceae bacterium
CCTTTTTCACCTTGTGGTCCTTGTGGTCCGGTTAAACCTTGTGGACCTTGCAAACCTTGTGGACCTTGTTCACCTTGTGGTCCTGCTGCACCTGTTAATCCTGTCGCTCCAGTTGCACCTGTTGCACCTTGAGCACCTGTTAATCCTGTCGCTCCAGTTGCACCTGTTGCACCTTGCGCACCGGTTGCTCCTGTAGCTCCGGAGGGACCTTGAGCACCAGGTGCACCAGTCGCTCCTGTTGCACCTGCTGGTCCTTGTGGACCTTGCGGTCCTGATACTGCATTTATATTTTGGTTGGCCACTTTCTCAATTACGCCACCCACGTTGTCCCATCTATTAGTTAGTGAATTCCAAACTAACAACGAACCATCTTGCACAATAATCCATGCGTCGCCAGGCGCTCCGATTAATTTCGCTGCATCAAATTCAGCTCGTGTAGGAAAAGATCCTCGCATGTTTAGTAAACGACCATCTTTGCCAGGTACGCCTTGTGGTCCGGTATCACCTTTCGGTCCAGTTAATCCCACAGCCCCGGTACTTCCAATTTCACCTTGTGGTCCCGACTCGCCCGGTTCTCCTGCAGAACCGCTTGCACCTGCGGGTCCAGTTAAACCCGTGAGCATTGCAGTTGACTGGATAGTTCCGTCCGGAAACTTAATCGCACGCGCAAGAGATAAATAGCCTTGATCGCCGGTATTGCCAATTGTTATGTCTTGCCCTGTTGAAGTGGATTCAATTCCTGATTTAGTGAACTTCACATTTCCAATACGAAGTGAATCTGTGCCGTCGAGCAAAAGCGCACCTGAGTTCACCGTCAGCCCAGCTTGAGAACCAGTTGTTTGATCTTGGATATACAAAGTACCTGGTCCAAGTTGGAGAGATTTCCATCGCTTATCACTAGTGCCAAGAGTAAATTTATTATCCGAAGCAGGAATCAAATTTCCTAACGAATCCTTACTTCCATTATTGGAATCAGTGCTTCCACTCGCTTCATTTATCACCACTACCGATGCCGTGCCCGCCATCAAAAGTGCCACGATGCTGAGAACTAACGCAGTTTTGCTATTCGTTTTCAATTTAAAGTCCAATCTGTGTGAGTTGATTTCTTAGCGAAGCGACGTTGATCGCTTGTCCCGGAATTGGGTCGTAAATCTCTATTTGATAACTTGAGTTGGGAATTGCAACAAAAACGCCCGTCTTACGGTCCTTTGGATAGAAGACCAAGTTTCCATCCGCATTTTTGAATGAAACATTGGCATCGCTTGCAGCGATGTTCAAAGATTCAGTAAATGCCTTTTGCGAGTAATAAGTTCCAATTACTCGGGTATTTACAACTACTTTTTGTGAATTAACTTTTTGCGGAAGATAAGTCAAAATACTTTGACCACTTTTTTTAGTGTTCAACATGTATAAACTTTTTGTCATAGGGCCAGTCCAGTAAACCGTTAAATTCTCAGATTTAATAAGGTTCCTCAGTTGGCTTTCCGTCATAGCTACTGAGCCACTTAAGGCTTGTGTTCGCCAAGATTCTTTATTAGCGTGATTCGCCTGCACAATTCCTATAACTACCGCCGCAATTACGATCAAGATAATCGCAGTCTTGGCGCTAAAGCGTTTGGAAAAAGAGCTTTTAGGTAAATCAAGCGTTGTCGGTTCATGTAGTGCAGTTGTCATGGCGAGAATGTTAAGAAGACTGCTTTGCAGGTCACGTGCACTTCATTCACAAGTAACTATCAATCAAATTGCGATTGCTAGTTACTGTTTACCACCATTTAAAGCTGTTAAAGCCCAAAGGATGGCGATAACGTCAATCCCCTCCTGAATCAGCGCACCTTGACTTGCGTTGGCCAAGCCAAATGCGCCTGCAAACATGGCCACAATGGATAGTCCCATCCCTACAAATACTGCTTGTGTCGCCTTCTTCATTGAGTTCTTTGCAATTGATATGGCAATCGCAAGGCGATCGATAGAGTCTTCAACTATCACCACATCGGCCGCTTCACTTGCCGCAGTGGCGCCTCGTGCGCCCATAGCAACCCCAACATCTGCAAGCGCAAGCGCCGGTGCATCGTTGATCCCATCACCTACTAAAACAACTACGCCGCTTTCACTCGCTTTGTATTCAGCTGTTATTGCCAATTTTCGCTCGGGGGTGAGCTCGGAAAATACTTTCGAGATGCCGATCTCGTGCGCTACTTTTTCAGCAGCCATCTTTTTATCTCCTGTTAACATGGCAATTTCGGAGATTCCTGCGAGTGATAAATCAGAGAGAAGTTGCTTTGATTCCACTCTTACCGGATCGGCCAATCCAATTATTCCCACCAGTTCGCTATTTAAATACACTGCAACCTGCAGCTCATCATTTGATATGCGCCAATCTGGTTGGGCGCTCGTAAGTTGTCCAACTGTGACGCTCACGCCATTTACCTCGCCGCTAATAGAATGTCCTGGCACTTCATGAACGTTAGCCACCTGAAGTAATTGGATATTGCGCTCATGTGCTCCGCTTACTAAAGAATGGGCAACGACATGGCTGCTGTATTGATCGACCGATGCTGCAAGTTGCAAAACTTCATGTGGTGATTGGCCAGGAGCAACGTCTATAGAGTTAATTTCAGGTCCACCGTAAGTCAAAGTTCCAGTCTTATCAAGAAGAACAACTCGAGCCCGTGCCAACATCTCCAGCACTGCTCCATTTTTTATGATCGCACCTTTCTTCGCCGCTACTGACAATCCAGAGACCACTGCAATGGGAACTGCAAGTATCAAAGGACATGGCGTTGCCGCAACGAGCACCGCAACAGCGCGAGCGAGATCTCCTGTTACCAGCCACGCTCCACCTGCTAGCAATAATGCAAAGGGAACGAACCGCACTGCCCACTTGTTGGCTAGTCGAATGCTTGGTGCGCTTTTTGTCTGTGCCTCTCTAACCATTGCAATGATTCCAGCATAAGTACTCATTGCTGCAGTATTTGTCGCTTCTACAGTGAATGGGGAACCAGCGTTCACAATTCCACTCGATAACAAAGCGCCGACACCACGGTGCTGTGGAAGCGGCTCACCCGTGAGCGCTGACTCATCGGTGATTGCATCTGCTAATAGAACGCCATCCACAGGAAGAATCTCGCCAGAGCGAAGAAGAATCTGATCACCTACTTTTATTTCATCGACAGCTACTTCATGAAGTGAACCATCGCTACTAATTCGACGTGCTCGGCGAGGTATCCGATTGATTAGCGACGAAAGCTCACGTTCTGCTTGCCCCTCCGCCCAGCTTTCTAACAATCTCCCAGTTGCAAGCATTAGCGATATCACAGCCATTGCAAAAAACTCTGAAGTAATCAAAGTTCCAACTAGTGAGAGTATTGCGAGGACATCAGAGCCCATGGTATTTAGTTTGAAGTCATCAATTAGCCACTTGATTGAGATAAGCAAGCCAATAAATCCGGAAAGAATCCAAAGTTCTCGAATGTAAAAACCTAACAAAGTTCCTATTAGCGCCGAAACGAACAAAATTTGGTGAAAAACTTTGCTCGATAGGAACTTACTCATCGCACTAGGTTACTTCTCTTTATATAGGTAGTCTCTACACATGTCAGAAATTTCGATTACTTTTCTCGGCGCTGCAGAGACTGTGACCGGAAGTCGATTTTTAGTGACTTCAGGTGACGAACAAATCCTCGTTGACTGTGGGCTGTATCAAGGCAGCAAGGAGATTCAAGCGAAAAATCGCGAACCCTTTCCGGTGGATGCTTCAAAAATTAAAGCAATCCTCTTGACTCATGCTCACTTAGATCATTCCGGCTATATCCCACTCCTAGTTCGTCAGGGATTCACTGGGAAGATAATGACAACGAAGTACACCGAACCGTTGTTGGCAGTTGTATTGCGAGACTCTGCCAAGTTGCAGGAAGAAGATGCCTACTTCGCAGCGAAGAAAGGTTATAGCTCGCATAAAAATCCAGAACCGCTCTATCGCGTTGCTGATGTTGAAGAGACGCTCAATTTTGTTCATTCAGTTCCATACCGCCAGCGTTTCGAAATAGGTGAAAATTTCACGGCAACTTTCTATCCCTCAGGCCACATCTTGGGATCTGCTTTTTTAGTACTTAGCATCGGCGAGAAGAACATTCTTTTTACCAGCGATATGGGCCGCTCTAATCATCCGCTTCTTGCGCCGCCAGATCTACCTCCTGCACTGCCGCTTTCAGTGATTGTCACCGAATCGACCTACGGAGATCGCGTACATGAATCAGCAAGTGGAGAGTTCGCTCGCGAGATATATGCGGCTATAAACCGAGGTGGTTCAGTAATAATCCCTGCCTTCGCCATCGATCGCACCGAAGTAATCCTCATGGCGCTTCGGGAATTGATTGATAGCAAAGAGATTCCACCGGTTCCAATATATGTTGATTCTCCAATGGCGGTTGCTGCACTCGCAGAATATCGAAAAGCAGTTCGCGAAGGTGACGTTGGAATACGCGAGGGTGTTGCACGCACCTGGTCCAATCAAGATCCCTTCGATCCTGGAACTCTTACTAACGTGACAACTACTGAACATTCGAAATCTTTAAATGAAATCAGCGGACCGCACATCATTATTTCGGCAAGTGGGATGGCGACCGGTGGCCGCGTTGTTCACCATCTCAAACGCGCACTTCCAGATAGCAGGAATACAGTCCTTCTCGTTGGCTATCAGGCTATTGGAAGTCGAGGTAGAACTTTGCAAGATGGTGCGACGAGAATAAAAATCCATGGGGAATGGATTGAGGTAAACGCTCGCGTTGCAGCAATCGAGAGTTTTTCGGTTCATGCCGATAGTTCAGAGCTGATTGACTGGCTGGGTAAATGCAAGCAACCAGAAGAAATATTTGTTGTCCATGGCGAAGAAGAAGCAACCAAAGTTTTTAAACAGAAAATTCAATCAATTCTTGGCTGGAAAACCATCGTTCCTCGAAACGGTGAGCGATTTATTATTTAACTTCACTATCCCACCTGATTGATGGTCAATATAAGTGAAGGCACTGATGGTCGTAGAGGTGCAACCGCTTCGGGTACATAAACAATCTGCACCGTTGTATCGATGGAGTACCACATCAATTGAACAAAATCATTTGCATCGAGATCAATCATAAAATTCCAGGCAGCAACATACTTATCGTCCTTCTTCGCAAATGTAAAAATAGTATTGCTCGCCGGCACATCATTTCCATTTACTCGGAGCCAGATTTCTGCAGTAGAAGCTTCATTTGCGGTATGAAACATCTGTGCGGAAAATTGAACGTTGTACGTCCCTGCGCTTGCTACCTGTATTTTTGAACCGTTAACAAGCGAAACCTGACGTTGCGAAATAGAAGTATTTAGTCGCATTGGAATTGGTTGCCCCGGAGTAATGTTTGTTTGCGTCGTAGTATCTAAATACGAGCCATAAATTCCTTGTAATAATCCTGGTAAACCTTGCACGCCTGGTATTCCTTGCGCACCTTGTATTCCTGGTATTCCTTGCGCACCTGGTATACCTGGTAATCCTTGCGCACCTGGTATACCTGGTAATCCTTGCGCACCTGGTATACCTGGTATTCCTTGCACACCTTGCGCGCCTGGTATTCCTTGAACACCTGGCACTCCTTGCGCACCTATTAATCCCACTGGCCCTCGTTCACCTTGTGCGCCGGGTGGTCCTTGTTCGCCTTTTGGCCCAATCAATCCGATTGAACCTGCATCGCCCTGATCTCCTTTGGCGCCGATAGAACCGCTCTTGCCAGTCTTTCCTATCTTTCCCGCGCTCCCCGTTTTACCAGTTGGACCGACGGGACCAACTTCACCTTGCTCACCACTTTTTCCTTGCACTCCTTTAGCACCTTGCGCACCCGGTTCACCTTTTTCACCCTTCTCACCGCGTATTCCTATCGGACCAACTGGACCGACGGGACCAATAATTGATTCTGGTTCGCCTAGATGAAGCGTTGATCTAATCGCCTCCGGAACCCAAGAAACTTTATGAAACGAAGATGAGATGACTAAAGTCAAAAGTGAAAGCAGAAGTACTGAACCAATAATTTGCGAGAGATTCGTGAGCCACCTTCGCATCTTTAGATAGTACATTCACAAAGTTAGCACGTCACGTAAAAAAAATTAATGTGAGAGTTTGGTGAGATGATTCAACACGATATAGAGGTGAATGAAATAAAAGCAGCACATAGATTTCATTTGCGCGGAATCGCTGTAATGGTCTTCATTACTTATTGGTCGGTAATTTTTACCTACACTGATTTTTTCTGGTTTCAACCTTGGGAGAGCGAAGAATTTGTTCGACAAATTACCTTGTGGCTCTGTTTGATTGGTTGGTTAATTGCCGCGATCTTTTCACCACTGGCGCTATTTGCAGTCTCTGCCGGATACACCAAAGCGCTGAAGTTCATACCCGTTACTGCCCTTTGGTGGCCAGCATCAGTTTTAATCTCCCAAGTCGTCGTATATTCGGAAACAGGAGAGAGTTATCTCGGCTACTTACTTCTCTACCCGGTCTTTATTCTCACCGACATAGCCATTCCAGTGTTTCTCATCTTCCAGTGGAGCAAGATTAGGGAATACCTTGTTCTTCATGAGGGTAACTAGCCTCAAATCCGGCTTTGTTACGATAGGCGCGTGGAGCTCCAAAAGGTCATTCTCTATTACGGGTTCGCCCCCGTTACCGATCCAAATGCGGTAAAGCTATGGCAACACGCCTTGTGCGATTCGCTTGGACTCAAGGGTCGAATTTTGATCTCACCCCACGGCATCAACGGAACTCTTGGCGGCCAAATGAATGCCCTTAAAAAATATGTGAAGGCGACCAAACAATATCCCGGATTTAAGAAGATAGATTTTAAATGGTCGGACGGCACAGGCAATGACTTTCCACGATTACAAGTGAAGGTTAAAAAAGAATTAGTCTCTTTCGGTCATCCAAATGAGATTCAAGTTGATATCAATGGGGTCGTTAACGGGGGCGTGCACCTTAAACCAAAAGAGGTACATAAGCTTGTCGAAGAACGTAGCGAAGAGGTTGTCTTCTTCGATGGCAGAAATGCATTTGAAGCGAAAATTGGAAAGTTTAAAGACGCCGTCGTGCCAGATACTGTTACTTCGCATGACTTTGTAAAAGAAATCGAGAGCGGAAAATACGATCATCTAAAGAGCAAGCCGATCGTCACTTATTGCACCGGAGGAATTCGTTGTGAAATTCTCTCAGCGGTGATGAAGAATCGCGGCTTCCAAGAGGTCTACCAAATCGAAGGCGGAATCGTTCGCTATGGTGAGAAGTTCAAAGATAACGGGTTATGGGAAGGTTCTCTCTATACCTTCGATAATCGAATGACTATCAACTTCAGCCAATCGACAAAAGTCATAGGTGAGTGCGAAAAGTGCCAGACCCCAACTAAAGATTTTTACAACTGCGCAGAATCGGCATGTAATGAGTTGATTCTTCTTTGCATCGCATGTGGCGAGGCCGGCGAAAATTTACGTTGCACCCATACTTCCGTGCGGAGCAATCGAAAAGAATTGATTGGATAACCATGGAGAATGAATTACCAAATTCCCATAGGTCGGGGCGACGAAAAGTTCTCACAATTATTGGTGCAATTGTATCCGCCACATTTTTCGGTGAGCGAGCGTTAGCGGCAAAAAAGCCACCTGCAAAAAAGGTAGTAAAGAAACCAGTTAAAAAAGCTCCGGTAAAGAAAGCTCCCGCAAAACCAGTCGCAAAGACAACCGCTAAACCAACGCCCTCGCCTTCATCTTCACCCACTTCAACACCGAGTGCAACGCCTTCGGCTGGCGCAACACCTACCCCAACCGCCACACCAACTCCCTCACCCTCGGTAATCGCTCCCCCTGCGGATGCAAAAGCGCTAACCGTGGCCGGCAAGAATCTCACCGTGGGCGATTTATCTATCGGCTCCACGACTGCGGCAACTTTTCCCAAAAATGGCGCGACGACTTCTGTCTTAGTTACCCGGATCGACGAGAAAACTTTTGTTGCATTAAAACCTATCTGTACTCATGCTGGTGGGCCTATTGAACTATCGGGTGGGTCCCTGCTCTGTACTTGGCACTTCTCCCGCTTTAATCAACGCACCGGTGCGGTCATTAACGGGCCTGCCGCAGATGCACTTCCTAAAGAGAATGTCGCCCTCTATGGTGATGTCCTCTACTACGTTCCATAACGAGAAAATATTTTTTACGATTCCTGTCGCATGAACGCAAAAGGCGCGGATTCGTCTATAAAATGAAATTCTTCAACAAAATTAACACCGTACTTTGGATTAGCAGCCTTCAGAAATTCACCTCGAATGAAAGTATCCTCATCCATCTCCACGCCAGGATGTAGGTCAAGATACGACCGGAGCATGTTATCCAGCGGGGTCTTGTGGCATTTAATCGCTTGAAATTTCTTTTCAATAACAGGCGTTATGTCTACGGCCCTGTTGACAAGTTGCGGACCACGGGCCACCAAATATTTCTTGGTCACAAACTTTGGCTTTAATCCCATATCTGTTAACTCAGGAAGATCCAGCTGCCGTCCCGAAGTCCAACAAGCTTGTTCTACCGCATGTCCTGTTATGTAGTGATCAGGATTCTCCTCGTAGTGCCCCCATGGATCGAAGGAAATGACGGTATCCACTTTAAGGTAGCGAAATAAAGTGATGAGGCGGTGTCGGATTTCCGAAAGTTGCCCGTGCTCCAGATAGTGATTCTTGTAATCAAGGGAATAGAGTTTCTTTAAGCCCAAGAAGTTTGTTACATCGACCGACTCATTGTACAAACGATAGACAGTCTCAGCCATTGATAAGTCGTAAGAATCCATCTCGTCATTTGTAGTTTTAATAAAATACCCTGTGTAGCCTTCAGAGATTAATTTCAAAGTCAATCCACCGGCGAATATTGCTAAATCATCAGAATGTGCAAAAACGGCAGCAAAGACTCTGCCTTTATGTGGTTGGCCACTGTCCCATTTTTCGAGGACTACTTCGCCTGACTCCTGACCCATAGCACTCCTCTTACGCTTGAATGATTCCACCAGTCCCGCAATGTACCCCTCTGGAACGGGGCCAAGATAGGGATTCGAAGGGGAGATATAAAAATTCTGGGCATTTCTCCGTATGCGGGAACTTTCGTCTGTAACAAAACTTGATTCTTTAAGTGCTTGACCAATGCGCTCGAGCCGAGAAGGCTAGACACCACAGCGTAAACCACGCTGTAGAACAACCGTGGGGGGAAAATGAAAAAACGCCACATAATAGGGAGCGTCTTGGCTGCTGCCGCATTAGTAGCCGCGTCACTAGTGAGCGCTTCAAGCGCTAATGCCGCAACTGGAAAACTCGGTGATGTCCTTAAGCGAGGCAAGCTCATCGTGGGAACCGGAACTGGCAACGCGCCATGGCACTTTAAAGATGCCTCTGGCAACCTTGTTGGCTTTGATATTGATATTGCCAAGATGCTCGCTAAGGGTCTCTTCGACGATCCAAACAAAGTTGAATTCGTAACTCAGACCTCTGATTCACGTATTCCAAATATTGTTGCTGACAAGGTGGATATCACTTGTCAATTTATGACCGTTACCGCTCTTCGCGCTCAATCCGTTGCATTCACCATTCCTTACTATCGTGAGGGTGTTGGACTGCTCCTGAAGAAGGGTGGAAAGTACAAGACATTTGCTGATCTCAAGAAGGCAGGAAGTAAGGCAAAAATTTCCGTACTGCAAAACGTTACTGCCGCCGACATGGTTCATGCTGCGCTTCCTAAGGCAACCGTCCAACAATATGCCGACGTTCCTTTGATTTACAGCGCTGTTGATTCAGGCCGAGCTGATGCTGCAGCAACAGATCAATCGTCAGTGAGCTGGTACATCGCACAGAATCCAACAAAATATTTGGATTCCGGCTATGGCTGGTGGCCACAGACCTACTCCTGTGCAGTTCAACAGGGTGATCAAGTCTGGCTTAACTTCGTAAACCAAGTTCTCAATGAGGCAATGAGTGGTGTTGATTTCGACACCTATGCAGCTTCGTTCAAGAAATGGTTTGGACAGACACTTCCTGCACCAAAGATTGGCTTCCCTCGTTAATAGGTAGGCTGACTTAAAGTAATTCGGAAGTTACGAGAGGAGGCTACGGCGTGAGAGATTATCAATATAACTGGGATGTAATTTGGCGCTCAGTTAATGATCTTCTTTACGGCCTTTGGCTCGACGTGTACATGGCTTTTTTGTCAGTACTCGCCGGAAGTCTTATTGGCCTAGCTGTAGCCTTCGCTCTCGTGTCTAAACAGGGCTTAATCAGAAAATCCGCCCAAATTTACGTCACGATGATACGAAATATTCCACTTATGATAATTGTTTTATTCATATATTTTGGACTTCCTGACGTCGGATTGGTTTTTGGTGAAATTCAATCTTTCGTGTTTGCTCTAACGATTTATGCCGGTGCTTACGTCGCTGAGGTGTTCCGAGGTGGTTTGGTAGCGATGCCGAAGGGACTCACCGAAGCAGGGCTAGCTCTAGGCATGTCCAACACGAAAATAAATATTTTTGTGAAAATCCCGCTACTCATTCGCTCGGTAATGCCAGCTCTTAGCAATAACTACATTTCACTTTTCAAAGATGCATCAATTGCCGCCGTCATTGCCATTCCAGAATTAACTTTCCAAACTCGACGGATAAATCTCGAGACTTTCAAAACTATTGAAGCATGGTCTTCAGCAACGGTAATTTATGTAATCACTTGTTTCA
This sequence comes from Candidatus Nanopelagicaceae bacterium, assembly GCA_036804325.1. Taxonomy (GTDB): domain Bacteria; phylum Actinomycetota; class Actinomycetes; order Nanopelagicales; family Nanopelagicaceae; genus IMCC26077. The sequence continues at coordinate 10,775 of DAIRSQ010000002.1, forward strand.
TTATTGCCTTCCTACTACGCCGCGTTGAAAAACGCGTAGCGATTCCGAAGTAAAAGGTGCTGAAATGATGAATTTAAATACAGGATTTTGGCACGAACTTTGGATTAGTATCGATGATTTAGCTATCGGCACTGGAATTGCGCTATCGGTTTCGGCTTTGGCAATCATCATGGGAACGATTCTGGGATTGTTAATCGGCTTGGCGCTCACTTATGGAAATATTGTCGTGAGAACTCTTGCGAGAATATATGTAGATGTTATTCGGGGAATTCCAGTACTAGTTCTTATTTTAACTTTCTTCTACGTATTAACTATCTGGGGAATTAATTTAAAGCCGTTTCAAGCTGGCGTACTCTCGCTCGGCGTCTTCTCCGCCGCGCATGTGGCAGAAATGACACGCGGTGGCCTGCAAAACCTAAACAAAGGACAGACCGAAGCCGCGATGGCACTTGGGCTTTCTTTCCCACAAACTTTTCTATCGGTTCTCATGCCTCAAGCGCTTCGCCAAATTCTTCCAACCTGGATAAATACAGTGATTGAGACAGTCAAGGGATCTACGCTCGTCTCCATCATCGGCGTAGTTGAAATTACCCTAGTTACTCAACAAATTATTGCTAGAAATTTCTTAACGATGAAATTCTACGCAGTCTGTGCCCTTATCTACTTTTGCATCGGGTTCTCCATTGAACGCGCTGGCAAGTATGTAGAAAAGAAAATCGCGATTAAATAAGGAGAGATGATGAATAATAAAGTTCTCGAGATTTCCGACCTTCAAAAGGCTTATGGTGATCATCAAGTTCTCAAAGGCGTCGACCTCTCATTAAGCAAGGGCGACGCTGTTTCCATAATTGGTTCAAGTGGTTCGGGAAAGACTACCCTCCTCCGTTGTGTGAATTTGCTTGAAGAGTTCCAGGGTGGCTCTATAAAAATTGACGGTAAAACTATTGGCTACAAAGAAATTAATGGGGTTCGAAAACGTTTGAGCAATAAGGAAATTACCCAGGATCGTGCTCTTACTGGGATGGTCTTTCAATCATTCAATCTCTTCCCGCACCTAACGGCGGCCGAGAATATAACTTTAGCTCTAAGGAAAGTGCAAAAGACTTCAAAATCTGAGGCGCTTGAAATAGCCCACCATTGGCTTGGAAAAGTTGGCCTACCAGACAGAGGTGGCTCTTATCCCGGGCAACTCTCTGGAGGTCAACAGCAACGCGTAGCAATCGCAAGAGCCATAGCTATGAACCCTTTAATCATGCTTTTCGACGAAGTTACCTCTGCACTTGATCCAGAATTGATTAACGAAGTTCTCGATGTCATCAAATCATTAGCGGGTGAAGGCATGACCATGCTTATAGTCACACATGAAATGCGCTTTGCCTACGAAGTCTCCAAGAAGGTTATTTTTATGAACGAAGGTGTAATCGCTGTTGAAGGAACACCTGATGATGTCTTCAAGAACTCTAATCACGAACGCTTAAAGGCTTTCTTAAGTAGCACTAAGTTCTAGTGGAAACCCTATGCATGTTGCCGTAGTTGGTGGAGGTGCAGTCGGGCTCACTACAGCTTGGTACCTTCGACAGAGGAATGCTGAAGTTACGCTTTTTGAGATGGCGGAGCCAGGAAATGGAGCATCCTGGGGAAACGCCGGTCAAATTTTGCCAGCAAAATCACTTCCCCTATCAGAACCTGGAAATCTAACTTATGCACTTAAAAGTTTTTTCAAGAAAAACTCACCTGTCACTGCACCAAAATCACTCTCGCCGCATTTAGTAAATTTCCTACTTAGATTTGCGCAGAATTCGACTGCAAGTAAATTTCACAAAAGTTCTGCTGAAATGCTCCAACTAGGGAAAGATGCATTTTCAGAATACGCAGTTATTGAAGCTCAAGGCATTGAAACAACAAGGAAATCCGGACCGTTCACCGCAGCTTTTTCGCAACGAAAAATTGCGGACGGAATGTTCCATGAATACGAGCGAGTGCGCCCTTTTTTAGAATCACTTAATATAGAAATTCTTGAAGGTGCGGAATTACGGAGACGTGAACCTTTACTCGAGAAGAATTTTAAATATGGCCTCCAGCTAAATAATCAATCCTTCATTGATCCGCCGCAATTTGTCACAAATTTAGTAAACGCACTAAATCAGAACGGAACCAATCTTTGCAATCACCACAAAGTAAAAGAAATTAAGCGCGTAGGTGGGAAAATTGAACTCAATTTCTCAAATGGCAAAAGTGAGAGTTTTGATGCGGTTGTTGTTGCCACGGGAGCTTGGCTAAATCGATTAACTGAGAACCATGGCGTGCGCATGCCCGTTGTAGCAGGAGTTGGTTACAGTATGTCTGTTGAAGTGCCACATCAAACTCAAGGGATGCTCTACTTTCCAGAAGCACGACTCGCTACAACTAACTACAGAGATCGACTTCGTATATCCACTTTCATGCAAATGACAGATGTGGAGACCCCTCGAGATCCTCGGAGAACCCAAAGGTTACTCTCGCTTGCCAAGGATGTTATACCTAAGGCGCATTGGGAAACAGTCAGTGATTTTTGGTCCGGTGGTCGCCCCCTTTCAGGGGATGGCAAACCTCTCATTGGTTCGTCGAAAACAGAGGGGATTTACATCAATTCCGGTCATGGCATGTGGGGCATAACATTAGCTCCAGTAAGTGCCCGGGAAATTTCGAACTTAATCATGGAAGGTAAACCTATTTCTCCAGCGTTCAATCCGCTACGAATATAAAAAAGAAATGAGAGGCGATTATGGACTTCTATCAATCACTTGGCCTAACTAAGCGAATTAATGCCGCGGCCTGCTATACGGCACTTGGCGGATCCTTGATGGCCCAAGAAGTCTTGAGCGCTATGAATGAAGCTGCTACTGCATTTATCTCTCTACATGAATTGCAACAAAAAGCTGGCGAGAAAATCGCCAAAATGACGAAGAATGAAGGCGCCTTCATTACTACTGGAGCTGCAGCGGGAATCGTACTTTCAGTACTTGCTTGTAGAACTCGTGGAAACTTAGTGGAAATCCAAAAAATTATCGACGGCACTGCACAGGCATCAGAGGTCATCATGTTTGCCGGACATCGCATTCCTTACGATGCTGCAATTCGCGTAGCAGGCTCCACCTTGGTAACGGTAGGCGATGCCATTCAATCTTTTGATTATCAATTAGAAGCGAGAATTAACGAGAAGACTTCAGCGATTTTTTATTGTGCTGGTGAGCACCTTGCTTCTGCCGCGCTACCCCTTGATAAAACTATTAAAATTGCTAAAAAGTATTCAGTGCCGGTGATAGTTGATGCCGCTGCACAACTTCCGCCGCTCTCCAACCTCTGGCGATTTACCTCTGATGCGGGTGCCGACCTCGCAATCTTTAGTGGTGGCAAAGCGCTCCGTGGACCACAATCAAGTGGATTAATTGTCGGTAAGCGTGAATTTATTGAAGCGGTCCGAGTAAACGGAGCTCCTAATCAAGGGTTGGGTCGTGGCTTCAAGGCGAGCAAAGAAGAGATTGCAGGGCTCCTTACCGCTATTGAACTTTATATAGCTAAAGACCATGAGGGTGCCTGGCGCAAATGGAGCGCAACAGTTGATGAATGGGTTGCATCACTCAGTGGAAGCACAAGCTGTTCCGTATTCCGAGATGACATAAACGAAGCAGGGCAACCAGTCCCCCGTGTAGCAATCAAACTTCCTGATAATTCAGCCCTTGAAATCGTGGCAAAACTACAAAAGTTAGATCCGATTGTTGAAGTGGTACATAACTCGCGTGCGATGGTCTGGATCAGCCCAGATTCACTTCAAGCAGGCGAAGAGCCAATTGTTATCGAGCAATTGAAAAAAGTTCTACCGCGCAAATAACTTTTATATAGAAGCTTGGTAAATACTTTCGATAGCTGTATCTAGGACTTTGTCGAATTCCCCATCACTTTGCTGCGCGCTTAGCCCTTCAGTCAACGCTCGAGAGAAGCTAGCAATCACGCCATCATTTTTGGCAAGCATCGCATTCGCATCGTCACGTGAATAACCTCCAGAAAGGGCAACTAGGCGCAGTACCCGAGGGTGCTCCACTAGTACCTTATAAAAATTAGGTTCGGTGGGAAGCGTTAGCTTCAACATGACTTGCTGGTCGTCTGACAATTTATCAAGTTCTCGAATAATCGCACTGCGGAGTAGTTCTTCGCATTTCTCTTTCTCAAGACTCTTTATATCCACTTCAGGCTCGATGATGGGCATTAATCCTCCGGCAAGAATCTCTTTGCCAAATTCAAATTGCTGCGCAACTACCGCATCAATGCCTTTGGCATTTGCCAATTTAATAACCGAACGCATCTTTGTTCCGAAAACTCCATGAGAGAGCGCGCTCGCAATCCGCGAGGCCAGTTGTGGAATTGGCTTCATCACTTGCACGCCATCAACTTCCTCTGCAAGCCCGTTATCTACTTTCAGGAAAGGCACAATTCCTTTCTTCTGCCAGAGGAACTCGGCGCTCCCCATGCCATCAATCTGACGATCCATCGTCATCTCAAATAAAATAACGCCCAGGATGCGCTCACTGGTAAAGACTGGGCTTTTTATAATTCTAGTTCGCATCGCGTGCACAAGATCAAACATCTCTTGCTCTCCGCTGTATTGGCTCTCTTCGATGCCATAAAGCTTGAGCGCCTTAGGCGTGCTACCACCACTTTGATCGAGCGCGGCAATGAAACCTTTGCGCGACTTAACCTGTGCTAACTGCTCCTCAAAAAGGGCCATGACCTCTCCTTCTCAACGAATAACGATTAACCGAGAGCTTCGCCCGCACTTTCCTCACGTGCTGAACGATAATCCTCATTGGTCCGTAACGGGGCCTCGCGCAAGAAGAGCGCAAGGAAGAATCCTAATAACGTGACCGGTGCAGCAACCAGGAAGACAACATGGAAAGAGTTCACGAAGGACTCAATAATTGAGCTCTGAACTGCTGGTGGCAACTTGGCAATCCCAGAGGTATTTGTGGTGATATTTTCTAGTTGCGCTTTATCAAATCCAGCAAGTGCCGAAGGATTCTTTGCACCCAATTCTGTAAATCCGGCTTCGATGTAATGAGCGAGTCGATTGGTCAAGACAGAACCAAAAAAAGCCGTTCCAAATACGCTTCCTAACGATCTAAAGAAGGTATTGGAACTTGTGGCAATTCCCATATCTTTGAAGTCCACCGCATTTTGAAGTGCAATAACAATAGTTTGCATCGACAATCCAAGGCCAACTCCAACAGTGACAGCAAATATTGCCACTTGCCAATAAGGTGAATCGGCTTTGAGCGTTGCCATTGCTAGAATTCCCAGCGACATAATTGCAGTGCCTGCGATAGGAAATCTCTTATACCGACCGCTCTTAGAGATTGCTTTTCCACTAAATATCGAGGTAGAGACTATGCCAAGCATGAGTGGAATCAGTTTGAGCCCAGCTTCAGTTGCGCCATAACCCTTTACTACTTGCATATAGAGCGGAATCATCACAATCGCACCGAACATTCCAGCGCCAATTACTGCTCCGAGAGCTGAGGTAAGCGAAAAGGTGTGATTCTTAAATAACGCCAAAGGAAGAATCGGCTCCTTTGCCTTTGATTCCCAAAATAAGAAAATTATTGATAGCGCAATGCCCAAGCCGGCAGTTAAAAGTGTGTGTCCATCCCGCCAACCATCTTCTGGGCCGAAGACCGAAACTGCAAAAAGCAACGAGGTCACGCCGGTAACCATCAAAATTGCGCCCACATAATCAATGGAATGCTCGCGACGAATTCGCGGAATATGAAGTACGGCAGAAGTAATAATCAGTGAGGCGATTCCGAAAGGCAGGTTGATATAAAAAATCCAACGCCAGCCAGTAACGCCGAGAATTTGCGCGTGATCAGAGAAGAAGCCACCAAGTAGTGGTCCGGCAACTGATGAGAGACCCCAAACGGCGCCGAAATACCCTTGATAACGCCCGCGCTCACGTGGGGGGACTATGTCTCCAATGATGACGAATGTCAGCGCCATCAATCCGCCAGCGCCTAAACCTTGCAAACCTCGGAAAAGAATCAACTCGGTCATCGATGTTGATGCGCCAGCGAGGAACGAACCAATTAAAAAGGTGACGATGGCAAATTGAAAAACTATCCGTCTTCCATAGAGGTCAGAAATCTTCCCGTAAAGTGGTGTTGAAGCGGTAGAGGTAAGTAGATAAGCGGTAACTACCCAGGTGTAATGATTAAGACCGTTGAAATCTTCAACGATGTTCTTAAGAGCAGTAGAGACAATCGTCTGATCTAGCGCGGCGAGCAGTAACCCAGTCATTAATCCGCTCAGGATAATCATGATCTCTTTGTGGGTATGTTCTTTGCGTGCTACCTGTTCGCTCATCCGCTCTCTCCTTGCACTTAGCTACTCGTTGACTTTGCTCTTCTATCTCTATTTCCTATTTCTTTGGATTAGAACTTTTCTTGCTGCCGCCTTCAATCTCTGCAACTAACTTGAATTCTCCAGAGCCGAGCTTTCCCTGTTCCGCATACATTTCAAGCTTTGCACGGGTATCAGCGATATCGAGATTTCTCATCGTCAATTGACCAATCCGATCACTTGGTCCAAATGCAGCGCTCTCGGTTCGCTCCATCGAGAGCTTCTCTGGGTGATAACTGAAATGTGCCCCTTCAGTGTTGATAATCGAGAAGTCATCTCCCCTGCGAAGTCGGAGAGTCACCGTTCCAGTGATTGCGCTTGCAACCCATCGTTGTAGTGATTCACGGAGCATCAAGGCTTGAGGGTCTAGCCAGCGACCTTCATACAGAAGGCGCCCTAAACGTCGCCCCTCTGCATGGTAATTAGCAATAGTGTCTTCATTATGAATTGCTGAAACTAAACGTTCATAGGCGATAAAAAATAGCGCCATTCCTGGAGCTTCATAAATACCGCGACTCTTTGCTTCAATAATTCGATTTTCAATCTGATCACTCATGCCTAAACCATGTCGACCGGCAACAGCATTTGCCTCTTGCATCAGCTCAACAACTGAATCAAATTTCTTTCCGTTAATACTTACGGGGCGTCCTTGATAAAACTCAACTCGAACGTCTTCACTCTCAATCTTCACGGATGAATCCCAAAATTTCACACCCATAATTGGTTGCACTATTTCGATGGAGACATCTAAATTCTCTAATTCTTTTGCTTCGTGAGTAGCGCCCAAAATATTTGCATCAGTGGAATATGCTTTTTCAACGCTGTCGCGGTATGGCAATTTATTTGCCAATAGCCACTCTGACATTTCTTTTCGTCCACCAAGTTCTCGAACGAAATCTTGGTCAAGCCATGGCTTGTAAATTTGAAGCTGAGGATTTGCAAGCAACCCGTATCGATAAAATCTTTCGATGTCATTTCCCTTGTAGGTGGAGCCATCACCCCAAATTGAAACGTTGTCATCAAGCATTGCGCGAACCAACAGAGTGCCGGTTACAGCACGGCCTAGTGGAGTCGTATTGAAATACTGCTTACCGCCTGATCGAACATGAAAGGCGCCGCAAGCAATTGCTGCCAAACCCTCTTCAACAAGTGCGCCTTTGCAATCTACAAGGCGCGCAATTTCCGCCCCATAGTCGCGAGCGCGACCTGGCACCGCATCGATATTTGGTTCGTCATATTGGCCTAAATCGGCGGTGTAAGTGCAAGGAATGGCGCCTTTTGCGCGCATCCATGCAACCGCTACTGAGGTGTCGAGCCCTCCCGAGAAGGCAATTCCTACTCGCTCTCCGATCGGTAGCGAAGCAAGGACTTTGGAGGTTTGAGACACGGGTACAGCCTAACCGAATCGCCACGCGGATTGATTCCACCCCTCTGGCCTATCCGCCACTATTTCTCTTACCCTTGGCGGCATGACAACCAACGGCGGCCTCTACAGTGGAAAGGTCGGCCTTAGTCGACTCTGTGCAGTAACAACGGCAATCTTCCTACTCTTCTTTACATTCTGTTTTGGAAGTTGGTGGGCCGTTGGGCGAAGCGCCGGAGCCGAAGGCGTTGCAACATCGCTCCTTTCAAACAACGAAGTTCGCTCAGGGGTCGCAGAAAAATTAATTGATCAGTTTGCTTCCGATGCAGACTCAGAGGTTAAGGCAGTAATCACTGACAAGCGCGAACAACTTGTTCAAGTAGTTTCTGATGCATTAGCAAATCCAGAAATCAGCGCCGAAACAAAGCGAATTATCGACGAGGTATATAGTTTTTATACCGGTGAAAGTACTAAAGCCACCATCGACATAAATGCGCTTATCAAACCAATCCTTAAATCAATGTCTGCGATAGATCCGGCTTTTAATGTCAATGATATAGACATGAAAGGAATCGAGCCTATAACGCTAGATGATTCCGGTAGCGCACCCAATCTTGCACCTGTTAAATCGGGACTTGCAGTAGCGGTCTTTGTACTCTTTGCCCTTCTAGTTCTTTCAATTGTCGGGCTTGCCAAATACTCACGAACAAAAAACTCATTCGTTGCAGTTATCGGCTGGGAATTCGCAGCAATCGGTGTAATTCTGCTCTCCGTATTCTTTGGCGCCACTACTGGCGTTAAATCCGCAGCAAAATCTGCCACTGACCCCTTAGTCAACTCCGCAGCGCCAATTGTCGCGGAAACGTTCCTAAGTATGTTCAAGCTTCAGGGAATATTGCTCTTAATTGTCGGAGTTATTGGAATCATTACCTGGATACGTACTAAAAAAGCACAGCAAAAACAATAACTAGAGATAGAACGCTTAGGTACGAAATAGAGCCGTGGAATATTTTTTCTGCAACCTTGCTCTTTTCTAGGTTACTTCCGCTGCGGAGTTTAAAAACAATCTGTAGAAAATAAAATCCAAGCGCGCCCGCAACAACGAAGTACCAGATTGGTAAATCCGCAAGCACACCCAAAGCTAATGAGGCGAGGATCATTCCACTTGAATGCGCAATCATTTGACGAGTAACAATTTTTTCAGCAGCAACCACAGGTAACATGGGGATTCCTGCCTTTGAATAATCATCTTTATATTTAATCGCCAATGCCCAGAAGTGTGGCGGAGTCCAGAAAAAGATCACCATGAAAAGCGCAATTGCGCTCCAGGATAATGAATTACCTACTGCAGCCCACCCAATAAGAACCGGCATACAACCTGCGATACCGCCCCAAACAATATTTTGTGGAGTTCGCCGTTTTAGAACAGCTGTATAAATTCCTACATAGAAAGCGATAGCAACGAGAGTTAATAACGTTGCCAATGCGTTCGTAAAAATCCAAAATATGACAAGTGAGAGAGCGCCAATAAATAAGGCGAACGCGATTGCAATTCGAGAAGAAATCTCACCAACAACTAACGGTCGTTTACTTGTTCTTCCCATTTCAACATCGAGATCTTGCTCCATGACTTGATTAAATGCATTTGCTGACCCAGCTGCGAGAGTGCCGCCAACGAGCGTCGCTAACGTTAATTGGATCCCTGGAATGCCACGCTCCGCAAGAACCATTGCCGGCAACGTAGACACTAGTAAGAGCTCCACCACTCGGAGTTTCATGAGCGCAATCAATGCGCGAGATTTTGTGGCTACCGACACAGCCCAACTCTAGTCGCTGACCTAAAGGCTGCCCAATTTAAGTCGAGCTTCCAACGCGGGTTTAACCCCCCAGGACTGACAGATGTGGCGATACTCACTCAACTCTTCCGCGCTACTCGACCGTGCACTCCGAATACCTCGGATCATCAAGTTTCTCGCTGTGTGATCACCTGAAATGAATTCAAAAACATCTGTCTTGTATCCCATCAATCGGAGTATTTGCGCACGTATCTCGTCAGTTAATAAATCTAGTTGTCTAGTAGCGAGAATTCCATCATGAGCAAGAATGGCAACATCTCTAGGGAATTCTTTTACTTGAGTATGTAAATCATGGTGGCAACAAGGTGCCGCCAAAACTAATTCAACCTCATTATTAATTGCCCAGGCTAACGCGTCATCTGTTGCCGTATCGCAAGCATGTAGCGCAATGGCCACGTCGAACTTCTCGCCATCGAACTCTTTAATTTCGCTTGCTGTAAAAGTTACGTTTGCCGCAATCCCCAGCTCCTCGGAAATTTTCTGATTTCTGGCACGTGAACTCTCTCTGATGTCCACGCCTACAAACTCCACAGCTCTTCCGTTAAGTTGGAAAAATCGATAAGCGGCAAAAGTTAAATAAGCATGTCCGCACCCAAGGTCAACTAAACGAATAGCCTTCTTAGAGTCCACTAATTTTTCTGCGCTACGTTCTAGCACTTTGAGAAATTCATCAACCTGCAAATATTTGTCGCGCATGGATGGTTTGACTTTGCCATTTGAATCAGAGATACCCACCGCCATAAGGAATGGATCATCTTCGTTGAGGATACGGCGCTTCTTTTTATCGTGCTGATAGTCAGGCTCTAATTCTGCTCTAGATACCTTGCTAAATATCTGTCCACGTTTGCCAATCCGAACCTGCAAGCTTTCAGATCTAGTTTCAACAAGAAAATTGGCGAATCCCTCTTCAACCAACTGCATTTTCTTAAATTCTGAGGGTGCGATATTTTGTGTGGCGCTAGTTGTACCCGATAAAGAAATCACACTTAGAAAAAGTTTTTCTTTGAGCAATACGGGTTTAATATCGATGCGATCAACAGATGGATAAAAATTTCTTCTTCGACCCGAAAAAACGGCCCGAACAAAATTATTTTCATCCGCTATCCGCCGATTTATCTCTTCTTTAAAGTCGCTCCATTCATCAGTTTCCTTAGAGCGCTCTTGATTACTCATAATGACGAAGGAATCCAGAAGGGGTGTGGCATGCCTCAAAATCTATCCTGAAGAGTGCAGGCTAGCCTGGAGGCGCGGAAATTAGTACCATTCTAAAATGAACGAAATTGTTGACCTCAGCACACCTGCCATCGCAATCAGCATTGATCTCACTCGCGGCGCAACTATTACCCATATCGGCAAGACACTTGAACAAAACGACAATGTTTTAGCCTGGTATGAGTTCGACGATATCGAAGAGTTGCCCATTGAATACCCCCATGGAGAAAGTGAGCATTATTGGATGTCTCGCTACCGCGGTGGTTGGCAGCTACTCACTCCAAGTGCAGATAAAGAGTGTGATGTTGGAGGTCGCCACCATAGTTTCCATGGTGACAGCTCCATTCTTCCGTGGAGATTAGTAAATAAGAGTACAAATGAAATCACCCATGATGTTGTGATTTTTGATGCCCTACATGTGACTCGAGTTGCACGCCTTGAAAATAATCGGCCGCTATTAACGGTTACTACAACTATCAAAAACATTGGCGAAAAAGTTGAACCGTTTATCAAAGTAGAACATATTGCTTTTCGCGGTTCAGATAAGGGCGAAGTTTCTGGTCCAGAAAATACAGTCTGGAAATTTCACGATTATGTTCAAGAGGGGTACACGGGCGAATTTAAATGGAAAGATATGGACTCTCATGGAGTCAATATCCGAAATCGCAATATGTCGAAAGAGGCTCGTTTGGTTTACATTCTTCGCGATAGCGAAGGATGGGTCGAGTGGCATAACCCAGATTTTGGACAGCGGACTCGGGCGACTTGGGATCCAAAAGAGTTTCCTCATCTTTGGTACTGGCAAGAAAATGGCGCAGATATTTTTCCATTCCATAGGCGCTCTAAGATAACGGCTCTTGAGCCTGCATCCGTTCCGCCAGGAACACGGTTAATCGGTGCAGTCGAGAAGAACTTAGCCTCGTACTTGCAACCCGGAGAATCACATACCTTCTCGATTCAGATTGAGCTCAAATAAAAAAATTTTAAGGCAAGGAAACGAAAAGCGCAGCAGCTAAACCAGCAATCAGAGCGGCCTGCACCAATATCGACATCGCTTTACGGCGATCTGTTCTCTTGCTCTCGATGTCAAAGACACGTTCCATGTCGCCCATTTTTCCGAAATTAAAAGTTCCGGCTAATCCGTATGCAAGACAAAACTTATTGCGCGCCTGAATAAATCCAATTGCGGAGACAAAGAGTGGGAAGAAAATCCCCCAGCGAGCAGAACGCGTCAGATCTTCAGCGGCATAGAGGGTGTAACCCGAAATGAGCGCAAAGACCAATGCGGCAATACCGACCGCTCGCCGCCTAAGAATCTCGCGCGCACCAATATTGCATACTCCTGGTACATAATCGCTCATTGGTAAACCTCCAAAATCCCGAGATGGGCTTGATGTAAGAGTATGGCAATACTCCCACCCATGCATCCTTTAGGCTTATGCCATGGCTAACAGCTCAACGACATATACGAGATTCACCTTAACAGCGGCACATGTTGAGCATCTCAAGGGGTTAGCAAGTGGCGGAGTAAATACGACGCAATCTGCTCTAGAACAACATGGTCACGATGAGTCTGCTTGGCCTGCCGTACTTCCTGATGCTGTTGTCTATCCTGCAACAACTGCTGAAGTCTCTGCGATTTTAAAGTACTGCAATAACGAGGGAATTCCCGTCATTCCATTTGGTGCGGGAACTTCTTTGGAGGGACACATTCTTGCTTTTTATGGTGGCATCTCACTTGATCTAACGGGCATGAACAAAATTCTCGAGATTCGTCCAGATGATTTGATGGTTCGAGTTGAAGCTGGAGTGCATCGAGTTGCGCTCAACGAAAAGCTCGCCTCTCACGGACTTTTCTTTTCTGTCGATCCAGGTGCAGATGCAACGCTCGGTGGAATGGCTGCAACCGGCGCTGCTGGTACAACAACCGTACGTTACGGATCTATGCGAGATAACGTCCTTGCACTGACCGCAGTTCTTGCTAATGGTGAAGTAATTCATGTTGGTCGAGGAACTCGTAAATTGTCAGCAGGTTATGACATAACTCGACTTCTTGTTGGTTCCGAGGGGACGTTGGCAGTAATTACTGAATTGACCCTCAAACTCTATGGCACACCAGAAAAGATGGCCGCTGCAATTGCGCGCTTTCCAAACCTCCAAGCAGGAGTTGAAGCTGCAACGGCAATCGTTCGATCTGGAATTGCGATAGCGCGATGCGAATTTTTAGACCCTAATTGCATTAAAAACATCAATTCTTATTCAAATTTATCGCTTACCGAAAGTCCGACTCTCTTCTTTGAATTTCATGGCAGCCCCAAAGGCGTAGAGGAAGATGCTCGTTCAACACAAGAGATTGTCGCCGAATTTGGCGGTACGGAATTTGAATGGACCACCGATGAAGGCGCTCGAAGAAAACTATGGGAAGCAAGGCATCACGTTCATTGGGCGAGCATTGCCGCGCACCCTGGGAAAAGAGGAGTGAGCACCGACTCTGTTGTTCCACTCTCACTTCTTGGCGAAGCTGTAGGTATGGCAGATGCATTTCTTACCGAAAAAGGGTATCCCTACACCGTATTAGGACATGTTGCCGACGGAAACTTTCACACCTTTATCATCACCGATCCAGAGAAGCCTGAGCAGCTCGAAGATATTCGAGAGATTGCCCATGAATTAGCGCTCAAAATCATTGAAATGGGTGGCACCTGTACTGGTGAGCATGGAATTGGTGCCGGAAAGATTGATGCCCTCGTAGAAGAGACTGGTCAAGGCGCCATTGATGTGATGTTAGGAATCAAGAATTTCTTTGATCCCAACCACATTCTCAATCCTGGAAAAATTCTCCATAACACTGCGCCCAAGTGCTCTTAATTTTTTCGTAAAAAGTAATTTCTACGATTGAGATTTTTCGAGCGCTTGCTCCAAATCTCGCCACAAATCTTCAACATGCTCAATTCCTACTGACATTCGAATTAAATTTTCGGGCACATCTGCTGGCTCATCGCCATGACGGCGACGGCGCTCCCAGAGAGATTCCACTCCACCCAGACTCGTTGCATAAGACCAAATTCGTGATGAATTACAGGCTTTATCTGCCGCACGTGCACCGCCTTTGATCTCAATAGAGATCATGAATCCAAAACCTGGATAACGAACTCGTTCTACGTGAGGATGGCTTCGCAAACGTTCTACCAAAATCTCAGCGCTTTTCGATGACTGGGTATATCGCAACGGGAATGTTCTAAGTCCGCGAAGAGCAAGCCATGCTTCAAAAGGACCTGCGTTGGCGCCAGAATCTTTTCTATATGCTAATAATTTCTCGTACAACTCATCTGAATTCGTTACCGCAGTCCCTAAGACAACATCGCTATGCCCAGAAAGCGCCTTAGTTAAGGAATGGACAACGACATCAGCGCCTAAAACTAAAGGTTGTTGATGTAGTGGAGTTGCAAAAGTGTTATCCATGGCAACTAAAACTCCACGAGATTTTGCCTCACGAATCAAGACGTTCACATCGGCGACATCTAAAAGAGGGTTAACTGGTGATTCAAAGAAAAGCATCGAGGCGCCATCAAGAGCAGCGACCACAGATTGAGTATTGGTAATGTCGACCCAGCGAATTTGTAATCGTAGATTAGCTTCCAATTTTCGAAGCTGCACAAGGGTATTCATATAACCCGAGCTTGGCGCAACAATCACGCCACCGGGTGGCAGTAAATCAAAGGTTGCAGAGATAGCAGACATGCCGGATGAAAAAACAAGAGCCTTGCCAGCTTCCAAAACCCCGAGAACAGCTTCCAAATCTTTCCAAGTGTCATTATCTGTTCTGCCATAAATATATTCGCCACCTGCACGGAAGGTGGTTGTGACAGAGATACCACCAATAATCGCTCCACCTGGCTCTCGCTCAGGGCGGCCTTTGAGAACCACTTCAGTTTCTGGATGAAGTGGATCGCTTGGACCTGGGGATGTCATGGCTAAATCGTACTGGAAATTAACTCCGATTAATTATGGCAAAGGCGGCGTTATGTCCCGCTATACCGCTTACTCCTCCACCTCGAAGCGCACTTGCTCCCCCAATAAAAATATTTGGATGTGCGCTCTCACTCCCCCAACTCCCTTCGGGTAAGGAGTCGGCAAAGGGCATCGTTAAATCTCCATGAAAGATATTTCCACGCGGCAGATCTATCTCTTCTTCTAAATCAAGCGGAGTCTTCACCTCGATACAAGCGCGTCCATCGGAGTCATATGCAAGTACCTCTTCGAGGGGGGTTGATAGATACGAATTGATACCTGAAATTATTCGCTCGGTAGCGCGTGCGGTAGTCATCTGACGATCGCGCTCGAAGAGCGATGCCGACGTATGAAATGCAAAAAGCGTCAAGGTATGTAGCCCGCTCGAACCAACAATTGATGGATCGGTAAGTGAGTGACAATAAACCTCAGCGGGTATCACGTGTGGCAACGAGCCAGCGTTTGCTAATTGGTATGCAGATTCGAGTTGGATCGCGCTTTCATCAATATGGAATGTTCCAGCAAATGCTCGAGTTGGATCAAAACCGCTCCTTAGCTCAGGTAGTTCGCGGAGCAACATATTGATTTTTATCTGTGACCCATCTAGCCGCGATTTGGGTCCTTCACCAAGCAAGGTAGAGAGCGCCCGATCATCTGCGCACCAGATGAGATCTCGACATGAATACTTTTCGCCATCACTAGCAACCAATTCGATTCCATTGGCATCGCCATTGATTTCCTCAATTCGTTGGTTAACTTTAATCTCAACGCCAGAGCTTCTCGCAGCAACTTCTAATTCGGTGACGATTGCGCCCATGCCGCCTTGTGGAACTCGCCATTCGCCTGTTCCATTACCGATGATGTGATAGAGAAAGCATGCATTCGCCTGCATCTCATTAATTGAGGTAAAAGTTCCAACCAATGCATCTGTCAGAACTACCCCACGGACGATGTCATCGCGAAAACGTTCGTTAACTGTCTCTCCAATTGGTTGGTCAAATATTTGGCTCCAGAGCGCGCTATCGCCAAATCCATCCTGGAGTTTTTTCTTATTTTGCAACGGTTGAAGAAGGGTAGGAGCGAGATATTGCGCCAGCTTTTCGAGCGAACTATAAAACTCTTGCCAAGCGCGGAATTCTCCGTCACCTCCGGTCACCTCTCGAAAAGATACTTCAGTCTCATGCCCTGGGTTTCGCTCTACTAATAGACCAATATCTTTACCACCTTGATGTACTGGTGTGTAGGAAGAAACTCTCCTTGAGAGAGTTGTAAACCCAAGACCTAAATCGCGCTTTATTTGATCAGGAAAGAGCGAGACGAGATATGAATAGCGCGAGAGCTTAACTGGGAATTCTGGGAAGGCTTGATAGCTGATGGACGCTCCACCCAATGTGGGACGTGCTTCGAGAAGAACTACTCGTTTACCGGCTTTTGCAAGATAAGACGCGGCAACTAAACCATTATGTCCGCCGCCGACAACAGCAACATCAAAATCGGGTTTCATTTTTAGAGCCAGGGGGTGATTCGGTCTACTGCAGCCTCGAGAATTTCATCAGAGGTAGCAAAATTCAAACGTGCATGGTGTGTGCCACCATTTCCAAAAGGAATGCCAGAACTGAGCGCCACCCGAGCTTTCTCTAGCAATTCAACGGCGGGATCTTCACCCAACTTTGTCTGTGAGAAATCAATCCAGGACAAGTAGCTATTTTCAGGATTGGATATTTTTACATTTGGCCACTTTTCGCTTACCAATTTGTGAAGGAGTTTATTACTCGCCTCCATAGTTGCAATGGCACTGTCTAGCCATTCATCTGCTAGTGAAAAGGAGGCAACGTGGCTAACCGCGCCAATCAGCGAGGCGCGATGGCGAATACCTTTAACTAATGGTTCGAGCTTCTCGTGTAGTAATTTGCTCTCTGTAAAGAAAATCGAGCACTTCATGCCCGCAAGATTCCATGACTTGCTTGCTGAGGTAAGAGTTATTACACACTCTTTAGCTTCCTCACTGACAGATGCAAATGGAGTGAAAGTGACGCCAGAGTATGTGAGTGGCGCGTGTATCTCATCACTGAGAATAATTACGCCATATTTCTCTGCTAAGGATGCAAGTGCTTGTAGCTCGCTCGCCTTGAAAATTAATCCAAGAGGGTTATGAGGATTAGAGATGATAAAGAATTTGGCTCCAGCTGCGAATTCACGTTCAACAGCTGCAAAATCAATTGAATAGTTCTGGCCACTCTTAAGAAGCGGGGCTTCCACAATTGAATGGTGAATCTCTTTAGTCCAGTTGTAAAACGCCGGATAAATTGGTGGCATCACCACAACTCGATCACCTGGGGCTCCGAGTAAGCGCAAAATTTCAATGGTGGCCACACCTACATCGGTAGCTATGCGAATTGATTCTGGATTAACTCTCCAATTCCATCTTCGCTGGGCAAAGCCTGCAAAAGCCTCCCCAAGCTCGGGAAACTTCCCGAGGTACCCGGTATCTGATCGGCGCATCATCTCTGTAACTGCATCAATTATTGGTTCGGCAACTGGGTAATCCATTTCAGCAACCGGCAGCGGAAGGACGTCTGAGTCATACTCGCGCCACTTCGTACTTTTTCGAAGCCGTAATTGCTCCAAAGATTCAGTTGCTAATTTTTTACTTACCACTACTGCACCCGATGAACCTTATGTTGTGCCGCTTGTGCAACAGGTCTAATTGTCATTGAATCAATATTGAAATGGGCAGGGAGCATCACGCTCCATCGAATTGCCTCTGCAACATCAGCATCGGTCAGAGGTTTCTCAACTCCCGCATAAATTTTCGCGGCCTTCTCTTTATCGCCGGAGAATCGGGTAAGAGCAAATTCTTCAGTTTTCACCATTCCAGGAGCAATCTCAGTGACACGTATCGGTTTTCCACTTAACTCCAAGCGTAGTGTGCGAGCCAACGCTACCTCTCCATGTTTTGCCGCTACGTAAGATCCACCATTTTCATAAGCAACCTGACCTGCAGTTGAGGTGATGATAACGAGATGACCCTTTCCGTGTTTTTCCATGATTGGGAGAATCTCTTTAATGCATCTGACCGACCCCACAACATTTACATCATAAGTTTTCATCCATAACTCTGGGTCTGAATCGACAACGGTATCGAAATCAAATGCGCCACCAGCATTGCAGACCAGTACCTCGACCGGCCGCCCCTCTAGTTGTTTGGCAAGTTCCTTAACATCGCTATCTTTTGTGACATCAACCTGCAAAACTTCTATCGAGCTATTTTCTTTTGCTAGAGCGGCAAGTCGATCATTTCGACGCGCTATTGCCACCACATGAAATCCGTTATTGGCCAACAATTGCGCAGTGGCTGCGCCAATTCCACTGCTTGCTCCAGTTACAACTGCAATGGGCTTCATTACTTCATCCTTCCCTCAGGTCCAACATGTCCATCCCTTTCCTCGTTTTGCTGAGACTTGGTTAGGCTAATGAGCGTAGTAACCGCTAATGACGCGATAATAACTCCAAGACTCACAGCGAGTGAGACTTCTGGAATCTTAAATGAGCCAATCTTATGGATTCCAATGCCGTGGAGCGCTTCGATAAAGAGCTTTACACCAATAAATCCAAGCACAATCGCTAAACCCTTGGAGAGGTAAATGAGCCTATTTAGGAAATCACCAAGTAAGAAATAGAGCTGACGTAATCCCATCAGTGCAAATGCATTTGCTGTAAAAACAATGTATGGATCTTTAGTGAGACCAAAAATCGCAGGAATCGAGTCAAGCGCAAAAAGTACATCAGTTGTACCTACTGCCACTAGGGCAATGGTAAATGGAGTTGCTCCGCGCGCAGCAAGGCTTTTGATGAGTCGGGATTCTTGCCAATCGTCGCTTTCGTCATTGTCTTTTGCGAGATGCCAAGCTGTATAAATTAAAAATGCTCCGAAGAGGAAGAAGACTGCGACAAAACGATGTATCAGCGCAGCGCCAGCAGCAATAAAAATTCCACGTAATACGAGGGCGAGCAAGATTCCGATAAGTAGTACAAGTTGAGCACGTTCTTTACTCACTTTTAGTCGAGTAAGAATAATGATAAATACAAAGACGTTATCGATCGAGAGTGAATACTCTGTGAGCCACCCTGCAAAAAACTCTGAACGTTCTCTGGTGCCTTCCCAGAATCCGAGACTCCATCCAAAGATGATTGCCGCGACAACGTAGAACACTGTCCAAAGCGCCGCTTCTTTAGTTGTAGTTTCCTGATTTCGTCTCTTTATTGCGAGGAGAAGATCGAAGAGAACTACGCCAATCAGAGCCCCGATCGTAATTAACCATACGGAAGCTGGGGTCATTTCGATCTCTCCTCATCAGGGCATGTAATCGGGCGATTGGCAGCTAGCCTAGGGCATCACCTGTAGGAAGGGGTTATTTCCTACTTTTTCTCGAGAGTTAGCGAGACTGAATTAATACACCAGCGCTGATCTGTTGGCGTTTGGTATCCCTCGCCCTCAAAAACATGGCCTAAATGTGATCCGCAATTTGCACATCGAACTTCGGTTCGCACTCGCCCTAATGAATAATCGGGAATTAATTCAACAGCAGCTTCATCACCTGGTTGGTAAAACGAAGGCCACCCACAACCTGAATGGAACTTATGTTCACTTCGGAAAAGTTCGGCAGCGCACGCCTTGCAGCGATAGACACCAACGCTCTCTTCATCGGTATATTCACCGGTAAATGGCGCTTCGGTCGCCGCCCTTCGCAACACGTTGAAAGATAGATTATCTACTCGAGCCTTCAATTCATTTTCATCGATGTTATGCGGGTAATCACTCATCTTTTACCAATCAACTCTGCAGTGAAGCAACGGGAAAAGGTACGCCTGTAGTTGCGTGGCAATCGTAACCATTTGGATTTTTCTCTAAATATCTTTGGTGGTACTCCTCGGCATCCCAGAAATCAGGCGCTTTAGTGACCTCTGTTGTGATTGAACTAAAACCTAATTTAGTTAATTCGCTTTGATAAATCGCTTTGCTTTTTACTGCCGTATCTTTTTGGTCATCCGAAGTGTAAAAAATTGCGCTTCGATACTGGGTGCCCACATCATTTCCTTGGCGATTAAGCGTGGTTGGATCATGCATTTCCCAAAATGCTACGAGTACTTGGTCGTAACTAATCTGTGAAGTATCGAAAACGACTTTCACAACTTCTGCGTGGTTCGTTGCTCCAGTACAAACCTCTTTATAGGTTGGGTGGGTAGTCGTGCCACCCATATACCCAACGCGCGTTTCTACAACGCCAACCATCTGCCAGAAGCGACGCTCCGCACCCCAAAAACAACCGGTTCCGAAATATGCGGTATCGAGTGAACTCATATGCATATCCTCTTACAGATGGGCCATTTTCGTTAACCTGAAGTGGAACTGCCCCGTAGTGCGGAGGGAACCGCGCCACCCCCAGAAGGCAGCTATGAAGCACCGATTCCTCGAAGGGCGCACCAAATTCTCATAAAAGCGAGAATCCTGTGAGAGGAATTACCCCTGGCTTCCTTGTTCCATGCCCCATCTACCGGGAGAATAGAAAACCTGCGAAGTAGCCTGGAGAGCTCCAGAGCGGCTCGCGCGATTCTCAACTTTTCCACGTAACGCAAGGGGGCGGCCATGGACTGGCGACATCGCTCTGCTTGTAGGGATGAAGATCCGGAACTCTTTTTCCCGGTCGGCAACACTGGTCCAGCCTTGCAACAAATTGAAGAGGCGAAAAAAGTGTGCAATCGCTGCTTGGTAATTAATGAGTGCTTGAAGTGGGCGTTAGAAAGTGGCCAAGAAGCGGGAGTCTGGGGCGGACTTTCAGAAGATGAGCGTAGAGCGCTAAAGCGACGAGCTGCTCGTAACCGTGCGCGCGGGATTGAAAGCCCGAACCCTTACGAGATTAATCAGCAATAAATTTCAAGGTGGATTCGAGTTCCACCATTCTCTGCTGGTAGTACATCAATCTTTCCACCCAATTCATTCGTGGTAAGAGTCTTCACAATTTGCAAACCAAGGCTGCCGCTCTGTTGAATATCAAATCCCGCAGGAAGACCAATGCCATCATCGCTTACCTCTAAGGTAAGTTGATCATTCTGACGATTAACGGATATAGAGAGCCTAGAACCTGTGTTTGCAAGTCCATGCTCATAAGCGTTCTGAATCAATTCCGTAAGTATTAAAGCTAACGGCGTCGCCACTTCCGGGCGCAATGCGCCAAATTTTCCAATTCGCTCAAGCGTGATTCCGGCTCGCAAGGTTGAAACATCCTTTACTGCAGAGATCAACCGGTCAGCTACTTCATCGAATTCCACCATCTCCTGAGCGTTTGTTGAAAGCATCTCATGAACCAACGCTATGGAACCGATGCGACGAATCGCCTCTTCTATCGCTGAGACAGCTGATGCATCTTCAGCGCGGCGGGTTTGAAGTCTTAGTAGTGCGCTGACAGTCTGCAGATTATTTTTTACGCGGTGGTGAATCTCGCGAATCGTCGCATCCTTCGAAATTAACTCGCGCTCACGTCGACGAATTTCTGTCACGTTATGTACCAAAACCAGCGCACCAACCCGATCATTTCCCGCTGTTAATGGAAGAACGTAGAGATCGAGTACTCCATTACTATTTTCATATTCAATTTGCCGTGGAATTTTCCCATTAAGTATGGAGTGCCAAGATTCATCTCGAGGGAAGCGAGCCTTAAACCCGCGTGAGAGCGACTCAAGAATTTCGCCAAGATCACCAAGCTCAAGATCCCCTTGATGGCCAATCTGGCGAAACGCAGAAATAGCATTCGGACTACTAAATGAAATCATGCCATTGCTATCTAGTCGGATTAATCCATCTCCAACTCGCGGCGTAGTTTCCGTAACTACTTTCGCGGCAGGGAAAGTTCCCTCGCTAATCATTCGAGCTAAATCAAAAGCTGCTTCACGATACGTCATTTCTAGTCGACCTGGGGAACGCATCTGCTCAACATTTCGATAGCGTGCCACCACTCCGATAACTTTGCTTTTATGCAAAATTGGAATGCATTCCTCTTTTACTAATAGCTCTCCCACTGTCTCGGGTTCGGTATCCCGTTGGATTTCACCATCAGAGAGCGCTGCATCTATCCAGGGGCGCTCACCCCACCTTACTTTTTGACCAACAAGATCCTTTGGGTGCACTGTTGCAGCAGTGGTCGGTCGCATCTGTCCAACTACGACATGACCTTCTGGCCAGCTCTTTGGATTTTCTCTAAGGGGAACCCAGAGGAGTAAGTCTGCAAAAGATAAATCCGCCAATAGTTGCCATTCAGAGATAATTGCCCTCAAACGATTTATCTCTTCGGCATTGAGAGTGCTCTTTGCCGTCAAATCATCGAGCGCTGCCATAGCTATTCACTTACTTTCTCTAGCAATAGAAAATATTCAGAAACGTCATACCACTCTAATTCTTCATCTTCTCCTGTAATTCGATAGATTGCGACCAATTCTTCCCACAATAATGAAAAAGCGCCGTTAATTATTCCTGGCTCAGCTTCTCTCACATCGGCTGAAATCAAATCTGCACAATCAAAGGTTGCAATTATCGGATAATGCACTTGTTCAGATTTGGTTCGGGCAATTTCTAGGGCGGCATATTCAAGATCTTCAAGCTCACTTACCCCATAATCCTCTGCCACTTTCTCCGTTGGGGCGATGAGATAAGGAGAGGATAATTTCTTGCTCTGCGAAAAAGCGCTGAGCGAACTTGGATTCATAGGGAGATACGCTCGCATGAGATAAGACTAATTCGGTTTGGCGATCCAGTCGAATAGTGGCGAAAGAGCTCGGACTCCACTCTTACTTAACTCGCCATCAACCTGAAGTCTCTTATCAAATGGCAGCATAAATACTGCGGAAATTCCCAGGCCTTGTAATTCCCTCTCGAGAGCTTTGATTCGATTCAAGGCACCGCGAGTCTGAGGCGCTTTTGTGATTACTACAGCTTGCCTCGTGTATTTACCCTTGTTTTCGAAAACACTCTTAAAGAGCTCGGCAATGCACTCTTCGTCCAACTCTGAACAGTAAATAACCTTCTGATCAGCCGATTTCTTACGCGCAAATAAAAGAAACTGATCGCTCGAAGCTAATTCCAAAGTTCGCCTTAGCATTCGTGCACCAACGCGTGGAGCCACACCCAAAATTTGCAAGGCATCATCAGATTTTTGACTGTTGAATCCGATTGGTGCAACAGATGATAAAAGACCTGGCAACATCTGAAGTGAATTTTCTGGAAGAGTTAACACATTAGAGAATTCTTCTTCGCCAATCAGAACTGTAGTTAAGAACTTTCGTTGCAATTCTAAGAAATTGATTTCAATTTCGTCATTTTCTTTAAAATCAAGCGGAAATGAATCCCAGGTAGAGATAAGAATATAATTACCGCTTGAACTTTCGGGAATTTCGTGAAGTGAGAGAAAGCGCCCAGAAATTCTAAATTCGGTCAGTTCCAAGACCTTAAGCACTCGTTGTTCTAAATCTGGGTCAACAATTAATAGATTAACTGATAGATCAGAGGTCATCGTCAAACCCTTTACTGAGCCAGAAATCTTTCCCAAGAAGTAGCGTTAAAAAATCGGAGACATCCTCTGGATTGAGCAAAATAGTCACGTTAACTTCTCCATTAAATTGACCTGGTATTTTCTCAATTGAGTGAATTTGTACTCGCTGATAAACCTTTAATGTGCGAACTGACTTCTCGGTTGTACCTTCGGTAGGTACGTCGAAGAAATAAATATCAACTAAATCACCTTGCTTAAGTCCGATTGGCCTCTTATTGCTCGGAAGGGTTAAAGATATTTGCTTCCTCAGTTCCGGAATAGCTGAACTGCTTATGGCATCGCGTGGTATGAGCTCGCCTTTTGCAATTTTCCGCAAAACCCTTCGAGCTGAAAATTTCGCGTTTGCAGTTATGTAATAGTCTGCGGCGGCACGTAGATCAATCGCTATTCCATGGAAATCCGAGGCAGCAACCGTTTCGCCTGCATTTAAATCGCGGGTGGCGGTGAAATATTGATACTTCGGGAGCGCATCTCGCGTAGATAGGTACATTCCAGCCACACCGATTATCACGAACATAGCCCCGATTACCTCTTTTTTTCGCATGGGCGTTTATTACAAGAAGTCGTTGGCTAGGCCATGACTGATTTCGCACTCATACTTTCGGATGAGGAAAGATTGGATCAAGAGACGAGGTCTGTTGAGGTTCTTGGCATAAATCTCATGCCATGACAACCATCCTCTTCCAAGAAGCTCTTGACCTTTTCGGGTCAGACTCCCCTGGCAAATCTCCTACCAAATCAACGCTCACCTTTAAACCAACGCCCGATAGCGATTGCTCAGTTGAGGATGAATTTGATTTTGGTCGGCAGATAACGCCCTTTGAGAATCTGCCCACCCCAAAGGAATGGGTAGATCGATTCGTCCATAGCGCAGTCGAAATTCTTAACGGTAGGCGATCGCCAGTACAACTCTCACGTTGGTGCAATCGAAAAGTTTTTGCCTATCTCAATGAAAACGCAAAAGCACGTCCAGCTCAGATTCGCATCGGTCGCAAGAGCATCGGCCAACCCTTTGATCAGATTCTTGAAGTCACCGCAATGCTCCACGGCAGAGAACGAAGTCGAATACTGGTCGCACGGTTTGAAGGTTTAGATGGCCGGTGGATCTGTGTAGAGCTTTACACGATTTAGCGGTTACGTGGATCTCCGTGACAGCGCTTGAACTTCTTACCTGAACCACAAGGGCACGGTGCATTGCGAGAGGTTTCATCGCTAGATCGAACGCTCTGCTGCTCCGGTTCTCCGAGTTCGCCAGGCGCCGAGTAGTGCAACTCTTGCTCTCCGCCACCAAGTTCGGGCAGAGAAGCCGAGGCAAGTTCACCCTGTGAAGTCCGTTCTATATTTACTTCAGCATGGAAGAGGAAGCCAACAGATTCTTCCTTTATGCCTTCCATCATCGCCACAAAAAGGTCATAACCTTCTTTTTGATATTCAACGAGTGGATCACGTTGGGCCATTGCACGTAATCCGATTCCCTCTTGAAGATAATCCATCTCGTAAAGATGATCTCTCCAGCGGCGATCGAGCACCGAGAGCACTACCCGTCGCTCTAATTCACGAGTGATCTCTGGAGTCAAAGTACTCTCACGGAGCTCGTACTGCTCGAGCGCATCATTGCTTGCCAACTCGCTGAGGTACTCACTAGAAACCCCAGAAATATCGCCAACTTCTTCGATAATTTGTTCTTGAGTAATGGTAATTGGGTAGAGCGCTTTAAGTTGTTGCCAGAGCGCCTCAAGATTCCACTCTTCAGGGAATCCATCGGCAGTTGCGAATGCAACTTGGCCCCGAACTGCATCATCGATAAAGCTAATCATCTGTTCGCGAAGGTCCGCACCTTCAAGAACGCTCCGTCGCTCGGCATAAATAACTTGGCGCTGACGATTGAGAACATCATCGTACTTGAGAACATTTTTACGAATTTCAAAATTCTGACCTTCAACCTGCGTTTGTGCCGATTTAATCGCGTTACTTACCATCTTTGATTCAATAGGTACATCATCTGGGATTCCCGCTGCGCCTAAGAATCGTTCAACTAGCGCAGAGTTAAATCGGCGCATCAAATCATCTTGGAGCGAAAGATAAAAACGTGACTCTCCAGGATCTCCTTGACGTCCGGAGCGTCCACGTAGCTGGTTATCAATACGACGTGATTCATGGCGTTCAGTGCCCAAGACGTAAAGCCCACCTAGGGCAACAACTTCATCGTGCTCGGCAGCAACTAATTGACGCTGTCGAGTGATTTCTGCCGGCCATTCCCGCTCATAATCTTCGGGGGTGTCAGCTGGAGAGAAACCTCGCTGTTGTAACGCGAAGTCAGCAAAGAATTCTGGGTTGCCACCAAGCATGATGTCAGTTCCGCGACCAGCCATATTGGTTGCAACAGTGACCGCCGCCTTGCAGCCTGCTCGAGCAACAATTGCCGCCTCACGCTCGTGCTGCTTGGCATTGAGTACTTCATGGGCAACGCCTTTACGGGTAAGTATCGTCGATAACTCTTCAGATTTTTCTACGCTCACCGTTCCAACAAGAACCGGTTGTCCTTTTCGATGGCGCTCGACGATGTCATCGACTACAGCGAGAAACTTTGCCTGTTCCGTTTTGTAGACCAAATCTGATTGATCGATGCGTTGCATCTGCTTATTAGTCGGGATAGGAATAACTCCCAATTTGTAAATTTGATAGAACTCAGAGGCTTCAGTCATCGCTGTTCCGGTCATACCGGAGAGCTTTTCGTAGAGTCGGAAGTAGTTTTGTAGGGTGATTGTCGCGAGAGTTTGATTCTCGTCTTGAATCTTCACCCCTTCTTTTGCTTCTAGAGCCTGATGTAACCCCTCGTTATACCTGCGACCTTGAAGAATACGACCCGTATGCTCGTCAACAATAAGCAGTTCACCGCTCATAATCACGTAATCACGGTCGCGCTTAAATAACTCTTTGGATTTCAATGCATTATTTAAGTAACTGATTAATGGAGTATTAGCTGTTTCATATAAGTTCTCAATTCCAAGGAGTCGTTCAACTTCCGTGATTCCAGCCTCGAGAATTCCAACGGTGCGCTTCTTCTCATCAACCTCATAATGATCACCCGGGGTGAGTTTCTTTGCGATTGAAGCAAACTCTGAATACCACTTGGTGGGACGATCTGCGGGACCGCTAATGATCAACGGCGTACGAGCTTCGTCGATAAGAATTGAGTCAACCTCGTCGACTATTGCAAAGTTATGTTCGCGCTGCACACAATCATCAATTGACCACGCCATATTGTCGCGAAGGTAATCGAAGCCAAACTCATTGTTAGTGCCGTAGGTGATATCGGCTGCATAAGCAACGCGCCGTTCTTGTGGAGTCATGTGCGCAAGAATTACTCCCACAGTTAATCCAAGGAAGCGATGGACGCGACCCATCCATTCACTATCGCGCTCTGCTAGATAATCGTTAACGGTGACGATGTGCACACCTTTACCTGTCAGAGCATTGAGGTAGGCAGGTAGCGTGGAGACGAGAGTTTTACCTTCACCAGTTCGCATTTCGGCAATATTCCCGCGATGAAGCGCGATACCACCCATCAGCTGGACGTCATAATGACGTTGACCAAGGGTGCGCTTTGCCGCTTCGCGGACAACTGCAAAGGCCTCAGGAAGAATGTCATCTAGATCTTCGCCTTCGGCAATCCGTGATTTAAACTCTTCAGTCTTTGCCCGAAGTCCTTGATCATCAAGCCCTGAAATAGCATCTTCATGCGAATTAACTAGGCGCGCCATTTTCTCCAAGTTCTTAACCTGACGTCCTTCACCGGCACGTAAGATTTTGTCCAGCAGGGCAACCACGCTATTTCGGCCTCTCTCGGGATAGACCCCCACTCTAATGCTGGGGTTGGCTCCCGCTCCAATTGAGGGAGAAGGCGGCGGTTATTGCGCCAATGCAGGGGCGTCCTGCCATCTCCATAGCCCGCACACCCTCGCGCAGCGTGGCACCTGTAGTCAACACATCATCAACAAGCAAGGCTCCTTTTACTCCTGACGCATCGGGCGCTCGTCGATAGGTAAATGCGTGGTTCATATTTGTCGCTCGCGCTCGAGCGCTTAGGCTCTTTTGCGGCGCGAATTTCCGCGCACAATGCAATGAAGTAGAGATCTGATCTCCTGTTTCGCGCGCCAATGCACGGGCAAGATCTAAAGTGAAATCTCGCCCTCGCTTTCTTCTCGCGCTCGGCGAGCTTGGAATAGGTGTAAGCACAAGATCGGCAGGAAAGAGCGAGCGTGTAGAGAGTAATGCTCGAGTAACAACACCCTCAAGATCGCGATTGCCATCATCTTTTGCACCGAGAATTATCTGGCTCACTTTCTCATCATAAGGAATTAACGAACTTACGCTTATATTCGAATTACCCAATCTGAATCGATGAGGTCGGAGGCTTTCCGAAGGCGTGAAAGCACCTTCGCAAGAAATGCAGAGAATTTTTCCATCAGTAGAGCAGCTGATACATGAAACGGGAATTATTAGTGAGAGTAAGGGAGCAAGGAATTTCATGGCGCAAAAATAGTGATGCGAGGGCTATAGATTGAGTTCAAAGAGCTTTTCTGTGAGTTCCTCACTTCGGTCTCGAGGAATAGTCATTACAAATAATGATCCCCTACCAATAACGCCCACTGCCTCAATAATTCCACCATGAAGTTGTGCATCTTCTTGTGCAATTGAAAGGCCTAACCCCGTTCCACCCCTTGTTCGCTCACGAGATGGATCTGCCCTCCAGAAGCGATCAAATACTCGCAACTCTTCACCAGGGCGAAGTCCAATTCCAAAGTCGCGGACCGCTATCGCAATTGATTTCTCTCCTGTCCTAATCTCAACTTGTATTGGGTTGCCCCCTCCATAGGCAATCGCATTACTCAAGAGATTACGAAAGATTCGATCCATACGCCGCGGATCTACAACTGTCATAACCGGCTCATTTGGGTGCGTGTAATCAAAAGTAACGCCGTGTTCTTGGGCGATTGGCTTGAGAGCGTCAAGAGTCTTCTCGACTAAAGCAACGACATCAACCACTTCTGGTTCAAGATTTACAACACCGGCGTCAAATCGGCTTACCTCAAGGAGCTCTGTCAGAAGATTTTCAAAACGTTCCAGCTGTGCTGTGAGTAGTTCAGCGCTTCGCGAAATAGTTGGATCGAAATCATGTCTTTGCCGATAAATCAAGTCAGAAGCCATTTTTAACGTAGTAAGAGGAGTCCTTAGTTCGTGAGAAACGTCAGATACGAAGCGTTGTTGTACGCGAGATAAATTCTCTAATCTGGTGATCTGAATCTGCAGTGCGCTGGCCATTTCATTAAATGAAAGTGCAAGGCGAGCAATTTCATCGGCTCCTTCGACTTGCATGCGCTCGGCAAAATCACCTGCAGATAATTTCTCTGCAACCTCTGCTGCACCTTTAATTGGAGTAATCACCTGACGGGAAGTCGCCCATACGATAAAGAGCAGCACTAGAACTAAAGCAATTGCGCCAATCAAGAGCGTCCGTGAAATCAAAGAAATAGTGGCATCTTCAGGGGCGGTGCTATAGAGAAAATACATTTCAAACTTACCAAAGTTCTCAATATTTAATTGACCACCAACTATCAGCGCAGAAATGCGCCTCTCAAGAGATACTGGGGTGAGGTATCTACTCGCATAAATGATGTCCCCGTATTGAAATTGAAGTTCTTTTGAAGCTAGTACTTTCTTTCGTAAATCTGTAGGAATCGAACTTTTTGAAATTTGATTAGTTGCTCGCTCATAGAGATAAAAATTGGCTGATTTTGAATTTGCCTGCAAAATTGCTACCTCAGGATTGCGCTCATTCCCCTTCATATCTGCAAACTCCGTAATAGTACGATCAATTGCATCTCGAAAATCTGCCACAGAGGTAATCTCTGCCAAAATAAACCGATTTTCACTCTGAAATAACTTGGATTGACTTTCATTAAGTGCAGATTCAATTTTGGAGTCTCGGATTCCATCGCCAAGTCTCTGATTAAGAACTGACGCTAATGTTGAAACTAAAATCGTAGATAACAGGAGGGTAGTGCCAAGAACTCTGAAGGAGAGAGAATTTGTAAAGCGCATTATTTTTGTTCTGTGAAATTACCTGCGCGGTAGCCGACGCCTCTTACTGTAAGTACCAATTCAGGTTGATTAGGGTCGCGCTCTATTTTGGAGCGAATTCGCTGAATATGCACATTGACAAGTCGAGTATCAGAAGAGTGTCGATAGCCCCAGACTTCGGCGAGCAACGCTTCGCGCGTGAATACTCGACCTGGCTCTCTGGCAAGTGCCAGCAATAAATCGAATTCCAGACGAGTGAGCGCGATGACCTTGTCGCCACGACGCACCTCGTGTGCAACTAAATCAATAGATACTCCCCCAAACTCCAACTTGGAACTTGCGACTACAGGCGCAGTAGTTCTACGTAGGCGCGCTTTAACTCGAGCGAGGAGTTCATTTGTTTGAAATGGTTTAACGATGTAATCATCTGCGCCAGCTTCTAGTCCTTTAACGACATCTGATGTTTCTCCTTTTGCTGTCAGCATCACAATTGGAGCCATCGATTCCGCACGAATTAATTTGCAGACCTCAATTCCATTAAGTCCAGGAAGCATCAAATCAAGAAGTACTAGATCTGGTTGGGAGTTTCTAAAAACTTCTATGACTTGATCTCCGCGTGCGACCAAGTCAACTTCCATTCCTTCGCCCGTCAAAACGATGGCGAGCATCTCTGCTAAATCTTGGTCATCATCGACGACCATTATCAGCGTCATTAGCTGCCATGCTCCCAGGAATTGAGGTACTGCTCTTGAGCTGGAGTAAGGGTATCGACAGCGCCACCCATACTCTTGAGCTTTAGCGTTGCCACCTCTTTATCAATCTCCGTAGGCACTTCATGTACTCCAGGCTTGAGGTTCTTCGCGTGATGAACTAACCATTCAGCGGTCAGCGCTTGATCTGCAAATGAAAGATCCATTACAGCTGCTGGATGTCCTTCTGCTGCGCCAAGGTTGACCAATCGTCCTTCAGCAAGTAACAACAGTCTGCGTCCATCTTTCATTACATATTCATCCGTCTGATGACGAATCTTTGAATTCTTACGAGCATTCTTCTCTAGCCAGGCGACATCAATTTCAATATCGAAGTGGCCGGAGTTTGCCATGATGGCATTATCTTTCATCAGTTCAAAGTGCTCTGCGCGAAGCACATCGCGATTACCGGTGACAGTAATAAAAATATCGCCAATCCGTGCTGCATCATGCATGGTCATAACTCGATATCCGTGCATCATCGCATCCAGTGCTTTCGTTGGGTCGATCTCAGTGATAACTACTTCAGCGCCTAGACCTTTTGCTCGCTCTGCTACACCGCGCCCGCAATAACCAAATCCGGCCACCACGACAACTTTGCCAGCCACCAAGGTGTTGGTCGCACGAAAGACTGCATCGAATGTTGACTGACCTGTTCCATAGCGGTTATCAAACATGTGCTTGGTGTCGGTGTCGTTAACAGCAACCATAGGGAAAGTGAGAGCTCCATCTCGCGACATCTGCGTTAACCGAATAACTCCGGTTGTGGTCTCTTCGCAGCCACCAAGAATTGTTGGTAGTAGCTCTCGGCGTGTGGTGTGAAGTGTGTTCACTAAGTCGCAGCCGTCATCAAAAACGAAATGGGGCGTAATATCGAGAGCAGCATTAATGTGCTCGTAGTAGCCATCGCGATCAATTGCATTCTTGGCAAAAACACTTATGCCATATTCATGAACTAGCGCTGCAGCCGTATCGTCTTGAGTGGAGAGCGGATTTGATGCACAGAGCGCCAATTCAGCTCCACCGGCAGCAAGAGTGCGCATCAGGTTTGCAGTTTCTGTGGTCACGTGCATGCAGGCTGAGATACGAACACCTTTAAATGGTTGTTCGAGAGTGAAGCGATCACGAATTTGTGCCAACACCGGCATGCTTCGCTCTGCCCATTCGATTCGCTTCTTACCTTGTGATGCCAATTCGGCATTGGCGATATCGCTCTTAATTATTGTTGAACTGCTCACGTGACGGGCCTCTCTGTAGCATCATGAAGTCTGGTGAGCGTTACTTTACCGCCCTTTGCCAGTTGCCACCCAGAGAGAACCGCTTCCCGCAAGGGTGTACTTACCAGGGGCTAAAAGCGCTCCCACTTGGTGATGAACTTCTGCATATTCGCCTGCATTTGCCGAGTCCGCTATTCGCGCGCCTCCCTCCCATGCAAATGCGATGGCAAAATTCTCAAGAGTTAACTCAGCTTCGATCGCGCCACGAAACTCTTGTAGAGCGAAATCAGAAATTGGTGGCGTCCATTCATGATGATTTGAGTTTGCTGTCGGTGTGATGGGAATGGCAATCGCTCTCTCGCTATCGAGAACTTTCAGAAAATTCTCTTTATCGATGGGTTTATGGGTTAAGCCACCGCGAAGGACGTTATCGCTATTTGCCATAACTTCCACGACGGTGCCATTGAGATAGGCGTGTACACATTTTGGGGGCAGATAAAGACTCTCCCCTGGCTTTAAGAGCACCAAATTGCAGAGCAAAGTGGCTAACGGATCTAGTTTTGGGGCATAAAGCTCGATCAATTCAGTGGTCCACTTTGCGCGAATTGGATCAAGGCTTGTTGTATTCGTATGGAGTTCTTCTAAAGTGCCCGAGTTATCTTCAACACCAAGTAAATTATTTAAAATATTTTTGATAGAACTCCCCGCGCGGAGCGGTTTTGAAATGAGCTCGTTGATTTTCTCTGAATTCAGCGCATCAACTCGGACAAGAATCTCTTCTACGCTGGAGAAGCCAACGTATGCTTGAAATTCAGTGAGCGCAACAACCATTTCGGGTTTGTGATTTAGATCAGAACAGACTCCATCTAAAGATGGAATATCGGTTAGCGCTGGGTGTACTTGGAGAGATAGCGAGCGCTCTACTGCGAGAATTTTTGCCAGAAAGGGAAGTTGTCCCTGTGGTAACCCCAGAACTCTTTGGGAAGTTAATTGATTAAGAAATTTCAAATCTCCACTCAGTGGAGATGGCCCATGAGGATTATCTCCGAACCAGAGTTCAGCTTCGGGTTCGTCGCTTCGAGCAACGCCTCTATGTTGAGCCAATACCTGCCGAGAACCCCAGGGGTAATTCTTAATGACCCCCTCGATGGCATAAATTTTTCTTACTAGTGAAGTCATCCTCGCTTGGTGGCAGAGTCGATAAGTAAGACGGGTATTCCATTTCTTATCGGATAATCCAGCGCACACTTCTTGCAGAACAGAGATTCGGCTTCAAGAGCTAACTCTCCACGACACTGAGGACAGACAATAATTTCAAGAATCTTGGGATGCACTATCACTGCCGAATCACCTCCAATGCTGCATCGCGGATAGCGCACATTATCTCATCGTTATCCGCTTCAACGTTAAGTCTCAGTAAAGGCTCAGTATTTGAAGGGCGAACATTGAGCCACCAACGCCCAGAGCTGATGGTCAAACCATCGAGCCTATCTACCTCCCCTTCTCCAGAAAAATGATTTTCTACCCGAGTCATTGAGGCAATGACATCGCCAACTTGTGAATTGATTTCTCCACTTCCTGAATACTTTCGATACTTACCGATGATCTCTGAAAAAGTCTTTGATTCGGACGAATGGCCTAGCGCTGCAAGAGCATAAAGTGCGGCAAGCATCCCTGAGTCAGCATTCCAAAAATCTCGGAAGTAAAAATGTCCCGAATGCTCGCCGCCAAAAATCGCTCCGGTTTCTGCCATCTGAGCTTTGATATTTGAATGGCCAACTTTGCTCCGTGACGCTACTCCGCCGCATTGCTCAATAACTTCAGGAACTATTCGCGAGGAAATTAAACTATAGATAATCGTGCTACCAGGCGCTTTCGCTAACTCACTTTCGGCGATCAGCGCGGTAAGCAATGAAGGCGCCACTAAGCCACCACTCTCATCTACTAAGAAGCAGCGATCTGCATCGCCATCGAAGGCAAGTCCCAAATCTGCCCCTTCAGAAACCACACGCTGCTGAAGATCCTTCAAGGTAGAGCTATCTAGTGGATTAGCTTCATGATTAGGAAATGTTCCATCAAGTTCGAAGTACATTGGGACGATATTCAGATTCAGTGGCCCTAAAACTTTAGGAACGGTGTGGCCAGCCATACCATTTGCTGCATCGATTACCACTTTTAGAGGTCTGATATCCGAACAGTCAACAAGGTTTCTGAGGTGCGCTCCATACTCTTCGAGAAGTTCTAGCTTTCGTTCTACCCCGTTAGTGGACGAAGTTGGCAAATCATTATCAATCAAGGCTTTTCTAATCTCTGCTAAACCAGTTTCTGAGCCAATGGGCTTCGCGCCCGCCCGCGCCAATTTAATCCCGTGGTATTGAGCAGGGTTATGACTGGCAGTAAACATCGCCCCTGGAATATTGAGTTTTCCGGTAGCAAAATACAATTGATCTGTCGCAGCTAATCCGATGTTTACAACATTTGTACCGGTTGCACGCACGCCAGCGGAAAATGATGCGACTAACTTTTCAGATGATGGTCTCATGTCGTATCCGACAACAATTTCTTTGCTGGAAACTAAATTAGCAAAGGCGATTCCGATATCTCTACAAAACTCTTCAGTAATCTCACTACCTACCAGCCCACGAATATCGTAAGACTTAATTACGCTCGCAAGAGAACTATCTGTGTACGGCACACTTGTTATTCTGAGGGAAGAGCGCGTAAATGTCCACGTCGTCCGATAGTGGGTTGATTTTGTTGCGGATTCGACGTTATAACACTTCGTACAGCATCTGCAATCGCGAGTAAATCATCATCACTTGGACCGGCGGTATTTTCTTCACTTGCCAGGCGAATCAATTCCCAACCTTTTGGTGCTGTGAGTTTTGCGCCGTGCTCATTACACAAGTCATAACTGTGAGGCTCTGCGTAAGTTGCGAGTGGACCTAAGACAACAGTTGAATCACTGTAGATGTAGGTCAAAGTTTGAACAGCAGGGTGGACACACCCAGTGCGGGTGCATCGCCTTGTTGCTGGACGTACTCTGGCCATGGATACACGTTATATCTGAATAACTTTCCAGGTTGGGATGCCACTCCGAGCAAACTTCACGATGAAATTGTTGCGGTTTGCGGCGTTAGAGCCCTAAGAGGCGCTCGGAATAAATAGCCGCGAATCGACCACTGGAAGAGTGGTTAATGCTGAAGCGAGCGCAGGGGCTATTGAGGTAACTGCAACGCCTGAGTTATTCCCCGAAGTAAATCCCAGGTGCATCTGAGCACCGCCCGCGCTAATCCTTAGTTGGCGAATGCTTTTGGTAACTTTCCATATCGCCATCGAATCCACGTTGATAGTTTTCGTTCTTTTCTTGCCACCATCTCCGGTCGCTATCAACGTAACTTTTGGCGCATCAGAGACGATGCTCAACCATCCCGCCTGTTCTGGTAGAGAAATATTCTCTTCTGAGCTTTGATCGGCGCTACTAGCCCACGCCAATTCGGTGACCGCGCCACTCTTGCCAAAATTTCCACGTGTCAGTACTGCTGCAACAGCCGCTTCGCTTGAATTTACTTTGATTGAAAATAGTCGGCTCTTAGGAAGCGATCCCAAATCTACTTCGACCACCTTCTGCGATGGGATTCGTAATGAATCTAAGCCCACTGGAGCAAAAACGCCCGATGGAGAAATGTACGTCACCTGAATAATTGCATCACTCTCTCCTGGAACAAACAATCGCAATTTTTGAGAAGTGAGCTTGGATTTCTTTACAAGCGTGGCTCCAGGTACGCCGGGGATTATAATCGATTTACTTGGCGATACCGATGGCGCAACGTAATCTCCACCGAAAGTCTTCAGTCCTTTTCTGCGCTCATCAAACAGCACAGCTTTGATTAATCCAGAACGCGAAACAATATGAAATACCGTCAATTTTTTCCCTGGCATAAAAGTTGTCAGTGAATAATTCTTTGTACTTCGCGCCGGAATCGTCAATGTTCGAGATGACTCTGATCCATCTTCACTCCACAGTTCAACATCTATAATCGCTTTGCCAAGATTCTCGTTAATGAATTGGAAATACCCAAGACTTGTCACATCACTTGCGCCACCAACAAACCAAAACTCCCCTGCAGAAGCGCTGCATTGAGTCAGACCGAGCCATGTTTCGGATTTAGTGGAGACGACAAGAGGGGTAGGAGCGTTTCCGCTCATTACTCGCGCCTTCTCCGCTAGTGGAACCACTCGGTTCTTACCCTTTTTCAAAGTTCGATTCTTTCGATCCACGAGGGCGCTTTTTACATCTTTATTAGCCAAATGAATTTCGCCAGTAATCGCCCCATTCTTCGCAGGGCAAATAAAAGTAGAAACGCTCTCGACATACTCCCTTGTTTCTTGGTCACCTTCGAGTGCGTTGGCACTTGCTATGAGTCCGATAAAAATAAAAAGAATTAAGAGTCGAGTTTTCATGAGACCTCCTCATCAGGAAGTTCACGTTGTCGTCGTCCACGAGGCAGAGCGAAGAACAACAAGAGCCCAAACGCTGCCAACTGGAGCGCAATCCCTGCTCGGTGAGCCGTTCCTTCATGAAATAGAACTACTCGACCCATCTCTGGAATCTCAAATTGAGTCAAACCCAATTCAGACTTAGTTGGAAGGAGAACTTTTCCCGCATGTAGTGCGCGCCAACGAGGATTAAATACTTCTGCGAGTTGAACCGTTCCCGGCGATGGAACATCAAATTCTGCACCTACTGCTTCCGATGGAAGTTCGAGAATCTCGCTCTCTGATTTTCCATCGTTGTCGCCTTCCACTACACGAGGCGAGAATTTGATTCGAGAAGTTAATCCAGAGATTTGCCACAAAATGCCATCGCTCGTTGCGGAGAGCCTAGTTAGACCACCAATTCCGTCAATCTTCCTGGCAAGAGAATTATTTTTCTTCCCATCCTCCAAATACAAATAACGTATTCCAAATTCTGCCAGAGTCGCTGCTGGAGCATCACCCACTCCAGCAGTTATTTGACTTACAGTCTTCGTCAAGAGTGGCACCTCTGCAGGCAGAGCCGACAACTCGCCCATTTGTAGATCTCGATCTCGCAGCACAACAAAGGCGAAATTTTTAACACCTTCCATCTCTTCGCTCTTTAGTATCAAAGTTTTTGGTCTATCAGAATTTGTGGTGGCTGCGGAGATAAACGCTGGCAAAACAGAAGAACTCACTGATCTCACTGGAGCACTCGCTGCGCTTGTCGCCCACCAAAACAGGTTTGTCGAAACCGAGTACAGAGCGATGATTCCAACCAATGCGGTCGCAAAATGAGCTCGCCCCAAAGATGACTCTCGCAGCCGCCTTAGGCGCCCCATGCTTAAGCGCGCAAATGCAACTGATGAAAAACAGATTGATACCGCGAGGAAACCTCCTGGCCATACTCCCGATTTAAGGGAATTCCCAATCGGTGCGATAGAGAGCGCAGAAATAAATCCTGCCATTGCAAGAGTTCCGAGAATTACCCACGATTGAGCAAAAGCTCTCCGTGAAAAGAGCGAGACAACTCCCATGATTAGGGAAATACCAATCACATAAGTTGGAATTGCATTTAGCGGCTGGAGGTTGCCAGTGAGCACGCGAAGTGGCGGACCAAAGTCCACTGGGATGCCTTGATCCAGGAGAAGAGATTTCGGTGATGTTATATGTGACAGACTCCATGGGGCCAACGCGCAGAACGATCCAAAAAGAATCGTTCCATATTGCAGAGCATATCTCGTTAACAGATTACCTTCACGTCTTAACATCCACAGATGGACACCAATAAAGATTATCGCTAGTACATAAATTTGGAATGAGAGTGCAGAAAGAAGCGTAAGTAGCAACGCCATGGCGCAAGTTCGTCGCCAACTCATCATTTTTATCTCTGAGTAATTCTCTCCCTTAAACGCAAGGAGTGCGAGTGGCACAATGACAATCAACAGCACTGTGCTCAAGTAGCCAACATTTATGGAAATAAGTAAGAGGGCTGATGATCCGTAAAGTAGCGCACTGGTCGCTGAAATCCATTGACCTGCACCATTCTTACGAACGAGTAGATACATCGACCACATCGCAAAAACTGGTGAAAAAATCATAAGTAGGGTTACAAATCGCGCTGGGTTTCCGCCAGCGATAAAGGAGGCAAGCGCAAGTAGCGCGCTAAACGGGTGCGTTGCGTTTGGTGAGCCAACTCCGAGCGCATGCCACGATTCACCATAACTTCTCAGGAGCGCTCCAGAGCTCTCCCCTGCAATTGCAAGCGCTCCTCCAGCTAAATCACCAAATCGCGCTCTACTTGCAATGAGCGAGAAGATTGTTAGCGAAAATGATGTGAGGAATAGCGGGCGCGTAAAAGTTTCACGCCAAAAATGAGAATTTGAAGGTGCGAGCAATTCGCTTTCATCAGAATCTGTATTACCAGTTAAATCTGTCAAAGAGAGATTCCCAACTGTTGGTTCAGGAACTCTTTCGATTCGGCGGAGCAAGAGATCTCTAACACGTAGCGCACCTAATTTGATCTGCTCACTCCATGGTGCAAGAAATGGACGAATGACCCGCGCTGGGAGGAGTCGCTTTTTTCTTCTCGAGGTACGCGCTATTCGCAATCGATCCAACCGAGTGAATAAGAGCGCCACCGCAGCAAGTTCATCGAGCGCATACCCAGGGAGTTTGGCTAGTAGGTAACCAAGCGCTCTCACCAATGATGATGCGAAGATGCGCAGTGCAATCCAGGGCAAGGTCCACAGTGGCAAATTGGCCAGAAGGACAAAGGCAGCGTGCCTTCGATCGAGTAAATGAGGGCGATGGAATGCGCCACCGGCAACATCAATTGGTCGACGTTCCGTTGCTGCAGCTTCAGCATGAAAAAGTTTTGCACTCGTCACGCAAATCACTTCGTAACCAGCCATCCGAGCGCGCATTCCAAAATCGACATCATCGCGAAAGAGCGGCAGGTTGGGGTCAAAACCACCAATCTCTTCAAAGAGATCTCGTCGAATAAGAGCCCCTGCTGTGCTCACTGCTAAAACTGGAATCACACCATCGCCATCGTGTTGACCTTGGTCACGTTCGTTACGTTCAAGGCCAGTCCACCGCGCTCCGTTATGGGCGAGAGTGATTCCTATCTCCAAGAGGTGGCTCCGATCGTGCCAACCGAGAATTTTTGGACCAGCAACGCCCACATTGGGCCGTTCGGCAACTGCGTGGAGAAGTTCCGCTAGGGCATCTGGAGTTGGCGCGCAATCATCATGGAGGAGCCAGAGCCATTCGCTCTCCCGATCACTCGATTCGCCGGACTCAGAGATAACTTGATGGACTGGTGGTAACTGGGCTACCGCCAACGCAACTGCTTCACCAAAGCCATAGTCTTGCGGGGCATCAATGAGGTCGATCCGAGAGTTTTGCAACAGGTCACGCGAGCTATCGGTAGATCCCGTATCTACAGCGATGAGGAAATCAGGTCCGCGGAGCTGACTTGAAAGGGCAGCCACCACTTCAGGGAGCCAACGTGCGCCGTTATGGCTAACCAAAATCGCGCTCACTCGTTGTGGGATGGGTGGGTTGAGCTCACTCTCCGCAGGGGCGACACTCATACCGCCAACCCTAAGGTGCGAGAGCGAAAAGTGGGTTACTGGCCCCGTAATTGGCTAGATATTTGGGTGGGCAAAGAGCGGAGGAGCGCCCAGGCAGGGCGCGTTCACATTACGAGGGGTTATGCAGGGCGACGTTTCAAGCGGCGACGCTCGCGCTCGGAGAGACCGCCCCAGATTCCAAATCGCTCATCGTGGGCAAGTGCATAATCCAAACATTCACTTCGAACATCGCAAGAGAGGCATACGCGCTTTGCCTCGCGAGTTGATCCACCTTTCTCGGGGAAGAAAGCCTCTGGATCGGTTTCGGCACAGAGCGCACGCTCTTGCCACGAAAGTTCGGCGGGATTTCCACCCTCGAACGGAGTGAGCGGTGTGCTCATCTACTAGCCCCTAACATGTCTAAGAGAAGTACCTAGGGAGAATTACACGCGTGTAACTCCCTTTCGTCAAGTTCGAGGCGCTAGAAAAATTATTTATTGTCGCCAATTTGTCGACTATTTGCCGGGATATACACCTTCTCGCCACCGAGTATCACGCCATGCAAGTGCGCGCCCTCCCCGATACGAGCGCCATTACCAATGATTGATGCAGAAATAGTGGCGCCTTCCCCGACTACAACGTCGTCGCCAATCACGCTCCCGGTAACGATGGAATCTGCGCCCAACTTCGACCTTCCAATAGCGGAGCCCTCTGAGACTTGGGCGCCATTTCCAATCTGAGCAAGTGGATCGAGGAAAACTTTCTTCTCTGTGACGTGGAAAACCGGAGAGCGAAATTCTCCAGTTACTAAATCGGTAGTTGCTTTTAAAAATGCCGCAGGAGTTCCAATATCTATCCAGTAGCTTGAACTTTTATATGCCATCATCACTTTGCCATCAGTTAATAATTTAGGAAAAGTTTCACGCTCAACGCTCACAACTCTATCTGCAGGAATTTCATCGATGAGTTTTCGCGTGAAGATATAGCACCCAGCATTTATGAAGTTTGTAGGTGGAGCCTCTGATTTCTCAACAAATTCAAGTATTTTTCCGGAGCTATCTGTCGGGACCGATCCATAGGGGCGGGCATCGGGAACTTGAATCAAATGGAGCGTGGCATCCGCATCCCGCTCTTGATGAAAAGCTACTTGAGCTCTCATATCATGAGCGCTCAAAATATCTCCATTAAGAATTGCGACCGGTTCGGCGCTCGCGCTCTCTAGAAATGAAACGGCATTTCGAATAGCGCCACCAGTACCAAGTGGTTCCTTCTCAATAGCATGAACGATTTCAACTCCGAAATTTGAGCCATCCCCTAAATACTCGAGAAATTGCTCATTCTTGTAAGAAATGGCCATGATGATTCGTGTTACGCCGTGTTCTTTCGCATAACCTATTTGATGCGCGACAAAAGGAACTCCACCAAGTTTGAGCATTGGTTTTGGCGTATCTAATGTAAGTGGATGTAGTCGAGTTCCTTTGCCACCAACAAGAAAAATTGCTTCCATAGTAATTCTCGATAACTTCGAATTGCTCAGATGGTTTGCGAACTCAAGCGCTTGGCGGCGCGGGAAATGTCATCATCTGTCGCAGTAAGAGCTACTCGGACAAAGTTTGCGCCGCGCTCACCGTAGAACTCTCCTGGTGTCACCAAAATTCCACGCTCTGCTGCCCAAGCGACTGTCTTCCAACACTCTTCGCCACGTGAAACCCAAAGATACAAACCCGCCTCGGAATGAGAAATCTCAAAACCAGCAGCGGTCAGTGCAGCAGCTAGTTTTTCGCGGCGAGCGCGATATCGCTCTTTTTGACTCTTAATATCCTCAGGGTGCGCTAACGCTCCGGCCATCGCGCGTTGAATGGGGGCAGGCATTATCAAACCCAGATGTTTACGTACTTCGCGAATTCTTGCGATCAATCGTGAATCTCCAGCAATAAAAGCGGCGCGATAGCCAGCAGCGTTAAAACTTTTTGAAAGCGAGTGCACAATTAAAATCCCTGAGGTATCTCCGTCGCACACCTGAAGTAAGGAGACTGGGTCGCTATCCCAACCCAGTTCGATATAACACTCATCGCTGGCCAGAATTGTGTTGGTCTTGCGAGCCCATTGAATGATTCCCCGTAATTGCGCAGAGCTTAAAACGCGACCATGCGGGTTTGCTGGGGAATTAATCCAGAGTAAATCTGCATCAACTGGCCAGGTAGCAAGGTCATCACTGACTGGAACAACTTCTGCACCGGCAACAAGTGCGCCGACTCGATATGTGGGATAGGCGATCTCTGGGATTAAAACTTTCTTCGCCTGAAGAAAGGTGGGAAGGAGCCCGACCAGCTCCTTCGAGCCAATCGTGGGTAAAAAATCCATCAAGACATCGGGACTTTCATTTAAGTATCGACTACGTATCCAACGCTCTAGCGCTTGCCTAAGTTCCGAGCTGCCGATGGTCAAGGGATACCCCGGTGCATTTCCGCTTGCAGCAAGTTCGCGCTGCATCGATGAGGGCGAATCATCGACGGGGGTTCCAATCGAGAGATCTACCAAACCGTCAGAGTGTGCGCTGGCAATTTTTTTATAGGGCGCAAGTAAGTCCCAGGGAAAATCAGGGAGATTCACGGCGCTGCGCTCCAGTTCCCTACCCTTTCGGGCGAGCCACTACTACTGGATGGTCACTCTCTTGTGCGCCAACTTTGCTTGCGCCTCCGGGTGACCCGAGTTCATTAAAGAACTCCTCATTTACAGATTTAAATTCGCTGTACTCCCCGGGCACATCATCTTCGTAATAGATAGCCTCAACTGGGCAGACTGGCTCGCATGCGCCGCAATCAACACACTCATCTGGCTGGATGTAAAGCATCCGACCGCCTTCGTAGATGCAATCCACTGGGCACTCTTCAATGCATGATTTATCTTTCACATCGATACATGGCCCTGCGATGATGTATGTCACGAAACGCTCCTACTCTGTAGACCTAACTAACAGTTCTAGATCCGTTCTGGACCCGCTTTACAAACCAATATTCTCCCACGGGAAAATGTGAGGCTAATTATGCTGCCTCCTCCACCAATTTCCACTCTATGCTGGAATATGCCGCCTCGTCGGAGAAACGGCCGGGTTTAAAGGTGAGAAGTAAGGGGGCGTGACTCATGGGTTATCCAGCGCGCATAGCGCCCCCAGATACTTCCACTATCGGTGCGAAAGTATCAATCCGTATCCACGACGAGGAGCCAGGAAAATTTCGCGACCTCCTTGGTCACTTGGTCGACCTGACCCACGTTAGGGACAAGAATGGCGTTATTAAAGAATTTAATCCCGAAAAAATTGTCGCGTGGAAAGTAGTAAGCAAATAACATGAAGTGGCAACGTCGGTGAATCTTTACGACACTAAAGAGCAACAGCTGGTAGAAGTGGTACCCGCTAAGAGCGGCACGATTGACATCTATTGTTGTGGCCCGACCGTTTATCGATTTGCACATGTTGGAAATTTACGGACTTTTCTTCTTGGTGACTTGGTGCGCAGAACTCTCACAGCTGAAGGGCAAAAATTTAGATATATCCAGAACATCACCGATGTTGGCCATCTCAACGACGATATCCATATCGACACTTCCGACGATAAAATACTGGCTCAAGCAAAATTAGAGAATAAAGGCCCCTTTGAAATTGCCCAATTTTATGAGAGCGCTTTTCATCGCGATTTAGCAGCGCTCAATATTCTCGAAGCAGATGCATACCCAAAAGCCAGTGAGTCGATAAGTTTGATTGTGGACTTGATTGCACAATTGATTTACATCGGCGCTGCGTATCAAGGAAATGATGGTTCGCTCTATTTTGCTGCTCGAAGTTTCAAAGATTATGGCGCTATTAGCAAGAACTCCCTCGATCAATTACGAGCTGGATACCGATATAACCCGGCAGAATCCCTTGAGGGGGAAAAAAGCGAGGCCAAGCGCTTTCAT
Organism: Candidatus Nanopelagicaceae bacterium; assembly: GCA_036804325.1. Taxonomy (GTDB): domain Bacteria; phylum Actinomycetota; class Actinomycetes; order Nanopelagicales; family Nanopelagicaceae; genus IMCC26077. The sequence goes on from DAIRSQ010000002.1 coordinate 53,851, forward strand.
GCAGATTGGGCGCTCTGGAAATCAGCTTCAGAGAATCGAGAGATGACCTGGCCCACACCTTGGGGCGTTGGATTCCCTGGTTGGCATATTGAGTGTTCGGCGATGTCTATTCATTATTTCCCAAGTGGAGTTTCACTTCATCTTGGTGGCATTGATTTGCGCTTTCCGCATCATGAAAATGAACGCGCCCAAAGTAATGTTGCGACAAACTCAGAATTTGTTCGTCAATGGGTCCATGGTGAGCATCTTCTCTTTGATGGTAAAAAAATGGCTAAGAGTTCAGGGAATGTTCTCCATGTTGCTGACCTCATTGAGCGAAAGATCGACCCACTAGCGCTCCGATTACTCTTCCTGGAAAATCATTACCGCACACAGATGAACCTGACATGGGAGAGCATTGAGGCTGCGGATGTGCTCTTGAAAAGGTGGCGAAAGAAAATTGCCGCCTGGCCTGCCGGTGGTGAAGTTGATTCCGCACTGGTCACTTCTGTCATTGGAGATTTCAGCAATGATCTCGACACTGGTGCTGCTCTCTTGAAGCTGCGCACATTTGAGCGTGATGAGAGCGTTCCCGAACCAACACGGCGAGCTACATTTCTTGCGCTTGAGCCTCTTTTAGGTTTATCGCTCGAGCATGTAGCAAAGCACGATTTACCACCAGGAGCCGAAACTTTATTATCAGAGCGAGCCGCGGCGCGAGCAAGTAAAGATTGGCAACGGAGCGATCAGCTAAGGGATGAACTCTTGCAGCTAGGCGTCCGAGTGATTGATGGGCCGGGCGATCAACAGTGGGAAATTATCTAATTTCCTAAAGATCTTTGAACTGATAGCGGTGGATTCATCCAGCGCGCCTCGGGATTAGTGCAAATTATCCGATCTTCAGCGCGATAACGAGTGCGATATTTCTCTCGTTTAAATTCCACTCCATCGCGTTTGAGTATTCGCCAAACATCGATAGTAAATCCAGGCACGCCCTCTTGAAAGATGCACTCTTTTGAATCACTCTCTAGGACTTCAAATGGGACTTGATTTACTCGTGGCCCAGTCTCGGTATCTACCTCAACAAACTTTGTCCCGTAAATTGTCACAGTGACAGATTTATTGGTGTACGAAGTATCCACAAAAATTGGGTGGCCTGAATTGTTTCGAAACTTCACATCAACATTTGGCCAAGCAACCGTTGATTCGCGACCTGGTGGATACCGGGAAATATAAAAACTATGCGGCTTATGCTGAACTAGTTCTAGCCCACTAAACCAAGCGGCGTTCCAGGTTGTCGTAGCAACTTGAGAGACGCCTCCACCCCAATCTTTCTTGAAAATTCCCTTATCTATCATGATCCCAGGAACAAAACCGCGCGCTTCGGTACGTTCTCCGACAGCTTTGTTATAACTAAAAACTTCACCAGGTTGGACGATTACACCATCCATCCATCGTGCGGCGCGATGAATATTCGTTAATCGGTACTCTGCATAAGGAAAATAAGTTGTGAATGACCCAATGATTTCTTTAATTCCTAGACCACCGGCCATTTCAGTAGTGATTTTTGCGGCCACCGGTTCTGGCGTCACTAATACTTGGCGCGCATCGCCACTTTTTTCAAGCGCTTCAATTATTGCTCCGCCTAATTTATCTTCGGGTACATCAAGTCCATCTCTCGAAGGTTGTACGCGCGGTGCGCCATCCACCATTGCAAATGATGCATTTACTGGTTCGACAACATTGGCACTCCACTGTTTCCCCACTAAATTGATGAAAGTTGCTTTGAGCCACTTTGGCTGTAGCTCGCCCGTGCTTGCAGGGATGAAAGTTAAGGCTTGAGAAATAATGCGCGGCGCAAGTGAAATCTTTTTTGGTTCTGCCACATTTAATGTGATTACAACTGGCTCGGAGGTCGCCTTCTCAGCAAATGAAAGTAATTTCTTCGCTTCATCATCGGTGATTTTCGCCTCTTTAGTAGCAAGCGGAAGTTTGATCGAATCACTTCGTAACCATGACTGAGAAATAGTCGAAAGCGCCACCTGCCGATCAATAACTTTACCAGCGCGCGCCTTGATGAGTTTTGGTTTTAGACCGTCGTAACTGATATCTGCATTTCTCGGTGCAACATTGACTCGCTCTTCGATACTGCGGAATCCGCTGTTGAACTTATCTTTATCAGCGGTAATCACTGGCTCAATATTTTTGGTAGAAAATAAGAGCGGGAAGAGCTCTGTTGGATTCCATGTTCTTGGCGCTATCTGATCTATAGAGCGTTGTAGATCGACGCTCAATCCACTTCTTTTTATCGGGAGTTTATATTCTCTCTGATCTATGAGAAGAGTGAGGTCCCCTTTGATTACAGAACTACGCTCTTTGCTAACTTTAGCTACTGCGCCTTCTTTCGTAAGTCGAGAAATGTCCACGCCAAGAAGTGCGGTTTTCGGTGGAATCTTTGAACCCACTGCAATCCACAGACCAATCCAGATAAGGCAGAGCGCAAAAAACACTGATAGCGCAATCAAGATATTGCGATGTGACTTTTTCATATTCTCACTAGAGTCTCGACCAAATACTTACCAGCATAAGTAGAAACCCTAAGGCTAAAAATGTGTTGCCCGAACCATTAGACATGATGAGTAATTCATCACCATTACCAAAACTCGCGCCTCTAAGGGTGACCAGAGTCCAGCCCACCAGAAACCAGAACCTTATGGCGCGCCGACCAAAGCGCTCCCCCAAAATTTTCGAGGCCGAGAATCCGCCAATCAGTCCAATGACTAAGCCCACGGGAAAAGAGCCCAGAGCGAAGTTATGCACTAATACGCCAAACCCACCAACGAATACGCCAACTGCAATGCCAAAAATATTTTCGAGTGCGCGTTTCATGTTCTTCTCGTTCTTCTCGTTCTTCTCGCGCTCATCTCAGAGAGTGATTCCGGAGAAGAGATCACGCTCATACCCCTCTTGATTCAAGTCTGAGCCAGATGCGCCTTTAACCCTGGTGTAATACTCATATCCAAAGACTTGCATACCCAATAGATTCGAGAGTGCAAAGAAGGGTCCATCAACTGCAATCTGAGTGCGATGAGCTTTCATCGCATCTTTCTTCAATTCAACATATTTATTGCCATCGATTACTGCATGCACAAATGAGTCATCTTTTACAAAAGGTAGATCATCAATCGACTCAGCGCCAAAGAAATCTGAGCCAATCTCGCGCATTGCATCCATTCCTTTTTGTACTACCGATCGAGGCATCACATTCCAATAAATTTTTGGGATATCCCATCCAAGAGCTGCACTTAACTCAGCAGCTTTCATAGCAACTCGATGCGCTTGAATGTGATCGGGATGGCCATATCCGCCAAATTCATCGTAGGTAACTAGTACATGCGGCTTAAATTCAAGTATGTATTCGCTCAATAACTGTGCAGCGTGCGCTAAATCGGTGTTCCAAAAAACATCTGGGCGTGAATTCTGCGGCGCACCCATCATCCCGCTATCGCGAAATAATTCATTAGGGGCGCCAAGGAACGTGTGGCGCACCACTCCAAGCGCAGCCAGTGCATTTGCTAACTCCCGCTCTCGAATCTCTGCTAGCCGATCTTCTTTATCACTTGCTGCATCAGTTAATTCGGGGACCAAAATCTCGCCCTCTTCCCCCCTGGTGCAGGTTACGAGAGCAACATCGAAGCCTTCGTGAGCATACTTCGCCATTGTTGCGCCATTATTGATGCTCTCATCATCTGGATGGGCATGGACGAGAAGTAGTCGGCCGCGCTCAGAAGTTTGAGAAGCGCTAGGTGAGGGCATGGATGAAAGGGTACGGTGAATTCCTATGACTGACACAGCGCAACTCTCATTTCCTCGCCACTCAGCAAAGACTCTGAGATTTACCCTCGGAGCGCCACGCACCTTCACCCTCTCCGCTGATGGTTTTCGCACGCTTTTTGTCCGCAGCTCTTCGGGAACAGACCGCATTGGTCGCCTTTATCAATATGACATCCGCACCGATGTTGAAGAGTTGTTAGTCGATCCACTCCACCTGTTGGTAAGTGGAGAAGAGCAGCTCTCGCCAGAGGAGCGCGCCCGACGTGAACGCACTCGTGAGGCAGCGGGAGGAATTACCTCATACTCAACAGATAAGAATTGTGAGGTCGTTGCCTTCGTCCTATCCGGAAAACTGTATTCACTAAATATCTCAGAGAAAAAAATCCGCGAAGAGGCGAGCCTTGGAATTGTCATTGATCCGCAAGTTGCTCCAGATGGTCGCGCAATCGCCTATGTAACTCCAGATGGCGAACTCCATCTCTCGCGTGATGGAAAAGTTACTGTCCTGTGTACTCCAGAAACAGATGATGTTTTCTATGGCACGGCAGAATTTGTCGCAAGTGAAGAGATGTCACGCCATCATGGATTCTGGTGGTGCGCCAACAGCAACTCCATGTTTGTTCAACGTTTTGATCAATCCCCGGTAACGAAGATTTTTATAAGCGATCCGGCAAATCCTGAGAGCGAACCTCGAGAAGTTCGCTACCCCTTTGTAGGTAGTGCAAATGTGCTTACCTCGTTATATCTCCTTAATCTTAAAGATATGTCACGACGCGAAATTAAGTGGAATCCAGAGCATGAATACCTTTGCGATGTAAATCCTGGAGATGGAAAAACGCCTCCGCTTTTACTTACGATGTCGCGCAATCAGCGCCACGCTGAAATTGTTGCCATTGATGAAGAGAGCGCTACTGGGCGAGTCATTGCTGACTTAAAAGATTCTGCGTGGATTGATTTGGTGGGTGGCGTTCCCGCCTGGGGCCCACATGGCCAATTAGTCACACATGTCATTGAAAAGAACACTCATTCTCTTGCAGTCAATGGAGAGGTTGTTACACCAGAGAATCTTCAAGTAGATGGCGTGATTGCTATCGACCGAGATGGCATCACCTTCTCTGGGACATTTAATCCCACTCAGTCGCATATATTTTGGCGAGGTTGGGGTGGTGAATTTGAAGCGCTGACTACTGAAGCTGGTGTGCATATGGCTCGTACTAGTGGTGGCACGCTCTTGCTCATTTCTCGAGATATGAATAGCTACGAAGTCTCGGTAACTATTAAACGAGATGGAAATACCAGAAAAATTTTGGCGCACAATGAGCGCCCACAAGTAGACGCACAACCCACATTTCTCTTACTAGGCGAGCGAGAGCTTCGAAGCGCCCTGTTGCTACCGCAAAATCGTGAACCTAAAAATTTACCTTTGTTGGTAGATCCCTATGGTGGTCCGGGGCATGCCCGCGTACTTCATGCAAAGAGTCTTTACGCGGAAGCGCAATGGATTGCCAATCAAGGTTTTGCCGTTTTGATTTCCGATGGTCGTGGCACTCCACATCGAAATCCAGAGTGGGAACGGTCGATTGTCGATGACCTCTCAACATTTCCCGTTGACGATCAGGCAGATGCGGTGCAGGCGTTAATTGAAACGCACCCAGGATTGATAGATAGCGCACGTGTTGGGATTCGAGGCTGGTCTTTTGGTGGTTACTTGGCTGGCCTTGCAGCTGTTCGCAGACCAGATATTTTTAAAGCCGCCATCATTGGAGCGCCCGTTACAGATTTTCGACTCTACGACACTTTTTATACAGAGAGATTCATGGGCCCTGATGGAAAGAGTCCAAATTATGAGCGATCATCGCTACTTAACGAGGCAAAAAACCTAGAAGTACCGGTGATGATTATTCATGGAATGGTTGATGACAATGTTCTTGTTTCAAACTCGCTCAAACTCTCCTCTGCCCTTCTTGAAGCTGGTAAAGCCCATGAGGTACTCCCGCTAACCGGCGTAACGCACATGACTCCGCAAGAGGTAGTAGCCGAAAACTTGATGCTCCTCGAGCTAGATTTTCTCAAGCGGTCGCTGAAAATTAATTAAATCAATATGTAGGAAGCGAAGTATCGATCTGCTTCGCCCAGGCAAGAACGCCACCACTTACATGTGTGGCATCAGAGAAACCTGCTCCCTTGAGAACGGCAAGGCATTCAGCAGAACGAACGCCGCTCTTACAGTGGAGAATTATCGGTTTATCCTGTGGCAACTTGGAGAGCACGGAACCATCAAGGAACTCTTGCTTCGGAATAAGAACTGAGCCAGGAATGCGCACAATTTCAAACTCCGCTGGTTCGCGAACATCAATGAGCAAGAAATTATCTTTGTGATCCATCTTGCTCTTCAGTTGCTCAACAGAAATTGTTGAACCTGCGATTGCTTCGGTCGCTGCGGTAGAGATTGCACCACAGAAACCTTCATAGTCCTCAAGTAGCTCTTTTTGAGTTGCATTCGGACCGCAGAGCACGCACTGAGGATCTTTACGAATTTTTACTTTGCGATAAGTCATTTCCAGCGCGTCGTAAATCATTAATTCGCCGATTAAACTCTCGCCGATACCGGTAATAAGTTTGATGGCTTCGGTAACTTGAATTGAACCAATGGAGGCGCAAAGCACTCCAAGGACGCCACCTTCTGCACAACTTGGCACCATTCCAGGAGGTGGGGGTTCTGGATATAAGCATCGATAGCAAGGGCCGTGCTCAGCCCAGAAGACGCTTGCTTGTCCATCAAATCGATAAATCGAACCCCATACATACGGCTTACCAAGAAGGACTGCAGCATCATTGACCATGTACCGAGTTGCAAAGTTATCGGTGCCATCAATGATTAAGTCATATTGTGAGAAGAGCTCCATCACATTGGAATTATCAAGTCTTGTTTCGTGAACTATTACTTTTGTATATGGATTGATCTCTGCAATGCTCTCTGCAGCGCTTTGCGCTTTGCTTTTTCCGACATCGCTTTGGCCATGAATAATTTGGCGCTGCAAATTAGATTCATCAACAACATCAAATTCAACGATTCCCAATGTGCCTACCCCCGCAGCAGCGAGATACATCAGCGCCGGCGAACCGAGGCCTCCTGCACCAACGCAGAGCACCTTTGCGGCCATCAATCGTCGCTGACCATCCATTGCCACATCAGGGATGATGAGGTGGCGGCTATAGCGCCTTACTTGATCAACTGTGAGTGAAGGGCCAGGTTCGACAAGGGGTTTCATGGGATGGCTCACACCCCTACTCTGCCATGTTTACTTACTCACTCTCCACTTGAAGGCATACCATCGACCCTATGAGTGATTCGAAGGCGCGATTGCCACGAGATGAGCGACGGGCACAACTTCTGACCGCTGCGCTCGAGGTCTTTACCTCTGCTGGCTACCACGCTGCTGCAATGGATGAGATTGCTGATCGAGCGGGAGTTAGTAAGCCTGTCCTTTATCAACACTTCCCAAGCAAGCTCGACTTATACCTTGCGGTCCTTGATCTCCATGTCGATCAATTGGTCTATTCGATTCAGCGCGCAATTGCCTCTACTCATGAAAATGCAGACCGTGTTCGTGCAACAGTTGATGCGTACTTTAATTTTATTGAAGAAGAGGGCGAGGCATATCGACTCCTCTTTGAAAGTGACATGAGCGTAGAGCCCGCAGTCCGCGAACGATTAACGCGGATGACATATGACTGTGCTGCGGCAGTTAGCGCAGTCATTGCAGCAGATACCGGAATCCCCGATGAGGCTGCGATGCTCCTTGGTATTGGCCTCGTTGGTACCGCGCAATTCACTGCACGGTATTGGCTCGAGCGTGACGGAAGAGTTCCTCGTGAGGAAGCGGCGCGACTTGTTGCCAATCTCCAATGGCGAGGCATCTCCGGCTATCCCCGAACCCCTGATGAGCGCGGAAAGAAATAAATCGCTAAGGTAGGAATATGAGTACAAAGAAGAGCGCAGAATCAGCAAATGCAGCGACCAGCAAAGTCGAAGTGCGAATTGGTATCAGCGATTCACCACGTGAGTTAACAATCGAACTCACCAACTCAGCAGATGAGATTGAAACTTCTGTTGCGCGCGCGCTCCATGAAGGATCACATGTCTCATTTACCGATGAGAAAGGGCGTCGACTAATCGTGCCGGCCACCAAAGTCGGCTTTGTTGAAGTGAGCGCTCGCTCTGAACGTAAAGTGGGCTTTGGAACTAACTAATTAGTTCTCATTACTTCTAATTATCTCTAGTTTCGTTACAGAAAATCGTAGGTTATCTCTCGATACAAGCCAGATATCTCACTCGCTTTTCGATAATTTAAAAGTGATGTTCCGGCGACCGTTGCATCGAGAAATAATGGGCTCTTCGGTATTCCCGGTTCAATCACTAAGTCTCCAAATTTCTCTTTGAGTAGCGCCATCATTTCTTGGCCATGTTTAGAGCGTGATTCAACCATCGTAGGTAGAACTGCTCGCACCTTCCCCCGGTATTTCTCGACAGCACTGGCAATCTCAAGAGCTCCACGAACGGCAATCACATCTAACCGAGTAGGGATGAAAATCTCATCTGCAGTGGAGAGAATTAATTGATTTAATCGAGACATGCTCGCCCCAGTGTCAATGATTGTTATGTCATATTCGAACTTCGCCAGAGCGTTAAAGAGGATCTGTTCATTCTTGATGCTCTTAGCGTTAAATAATTCGGATAACTTATGCGAAGCGGGAATGAGATCTACTCGCTCTCCTGTTTGATGAATCATTCCTAACGCACGTTCTCGCCCTGAAAAAATGTCATAAGCGCTCCGCCTGGAATTCTCTTTACCGAGAGTGAAAGTGAGCGCACCTTGGGGGTCGAGATCAACAAGGAGAACCTTTCTCCCATATTCAGAGAAAGCTACCGCCATAGATAAGGCGCTTGTTGTCCGACCAACGCCACCGGCGGTATTGCTAAAGGCAAGTATTCGGGACATAGCTTGGGGTTACTTACTCGCTACTAAATTTTGTTGTTGCCGCTGATAAGGGCTCATTCGCAATGCAGCGGGAAGCTTTAATGTGTTATTACGAAATGCTCGTAACGCCCTATCAGTTACCAACTCTTGGCCAGGGAATGTTGGCCAGCCATACATATCTCGCGCCCAACGCGGCAGTGATGCCCCAGCCAGCGTTGCCACTGATGCCCATAAAGCTGGCGCCGGGGTTGCAAATCGAACAGGAAGGGACATCGGCGGAAAGGTGAGAAAAACCGTAGTTCGCTTCGCCTCTTCTGTTGCCAATAATTTTGGTTGGATCGCACTCATATAATCCTTGAGCTCTTCATATGTTGAAGGCACAATTGCGCGATCAATTCCAACAAGTTCTGCGAAGAGGACCATCTCGCGGAGATATTCATCAACTTCTGATTCGCTAAACGGCGCCCCAGAGCGGAGCGCGACATCGATAAATGCATCAACCATCGAGGTATGCACCCATAACAACTCTTCGGGAGTATCGAGTCCAAGTCGGTGATGGATCATTCGCACGCGCTCTGCAGCGCGATCTACCTCTTTGCGCGGGCCATAAGTAAAGAGGGCAACATATTCACCAGTACGACGAAGGCGTCCCCACGCGTCATCTCGAAAATCAGAGTATTTAGCGACTCCAGCCATTGCTCCTGGATGAAGCGCCTGCTCCATAAGTGCGCGAATCCCGCCCACAATCAGCGCAGGGTCAGCGTGAAGTCGAGCAACGACCGAATCGTTGGTGAAATAACTTTCGCTCACGTAAAACTCCCTGCATATTCTAATTAGCAACTAATTTTCATCGAGCCCTGCCCAAGGTTGTGCCGGAGCTCTATCTGCATCGCTACATATCCGAGCGTAATCGCAATATCCGCAAAGCGCTCCCGGAGATGCAGGAAAGCGGCCGGCAGCAGTCGCTGCAAGAGCTTCGGCGGCAATACTCTCAGCGCGCTTCACATGTCGCGCCAATGACGCATCATCGTGGTGGTAAACCGCTTTAGTTTCTGAAGGCAAATGATGGAGCTCCACGGTCCGGCATTTCTTCCGTAACGTGCGTTCGGCGCCAATTGCATAAATGGCGAGTGCGAGCGAACCGCCGGCTTCACTTTCATCTGGTGGGCGCTTGCCCGTTTTGTAATCAACAATCACTAGCTCATCACCGCGTTCATCGATTCGATCCACGCGCCCCGAGAGCGAGAGTTTTTCTGTGGTGGCGCTAACTGTGCGCTCAAGTCCGCGTGGCTCAAAGTTAGGATCTACGCTCTTTAGATATTGCCGGACCCATTGTTGCGAACGAAAGCGATAGCGCTCTGATTGCTCTTCATCCCGAAAGCCTTCGTTCCGCCAATGTTTACCGACTAATTCCGCGCCCTTCTCTTGGGTGCGATCCTCTGGCGTTAGCGTGAACCATTCGCGAAGCGCATTGTGCACCGCGCTACCCATACTGGTGTGACCCCACGGTCCACCGCGGGGAGGTTTAGGCGTATCTATATAGGTGTATCGATACTTTTTTGGACAATCAAGCCAAGTTTCTAATCGGTATGGCGTGCATGCAAAAAGTTTTTCAGGCATACCTTCAAATGAGGATTGAAGTTCGTGTCCGCTCATGCGTTCATAAATGCGCGCACTGAATCAGCAATCATCTGTACTGCGATAGCGGCAAGTAAGAGACCAGCAATTCGAGCAATAAGCGTGACGCCAGACTTCTTGATTATTTTGATAATTCCCGTTGAGAAAGCCAGTACTAATCCAAGGAAAATATGTAACAAGATGATTGCAATAAATAACGCTGCCATCATGGAGAGGGAACTGCCTGAACTCGCGGAATTTGCCTGCTTCACAAATATAATCGTGGCCACAATTGCACCCGGGCCTGCAAGTAGTGGAGTTCCTAGAGGAACTAAAGCAACGCTGACATCACTCTCATTACTTTGTTCTTTCTGGTTACCCGTTAAGAGATCTAATGCAACGAGCAAAAGGAGTAAGCCACCTGCACCCTGAAGAGCCGGTAGCGAGATTTTTAAGTAATCGAGAATAAATTGGCCAAAGAGAGCGAAAATGACTATCAATAAAAGTGAGACGCTGGCGGTTTTCCATGCGAGCTTCCGTTGTTGCTCCGGGGGATATTTAGACACCAGCGAGAGGAATATCGGCATGACTCCTGGCGGATCGATAATCACAATGAGAGTGACAAATACTTGAACGCCAAAAGTTAAGGCACTTACCGTGCCGACTGTTCCATTCATACCGTAAATACCTCGCAACCTGACCCGCTACTGAGGATACCCTCCCAAACTTCCAGGGCGGTGAGCTCCATTCCAAGGCGTTGCGCGCCAACGGCGCCGTGATAATCACTCGAGCCAGTAGCGAAGATGTTGTAAGTATGGGCCAGACTCCGCAAATTTTTTCGGGCGCTTTCATCATGATCTCGATGATCTACCTCTAAACCGCTAAGGCCTCCCTCAATCAAAGTTTCAATTTCTGAGAGTCCGTAAATCGCACCACGCGATCCAGCTAGGCCATGTGCGAGAACGCTTACGCCTCCTGCGCTTGCAATGGCCGAGATTGCCTCTTCTGGTGAGGGAGCGAAATGTCCAACATAGAACGGGGAGCCGTTATGAAGGTACTTTGCAAAAGCCTGATCGCGAGAGGTTGCCACACCACTTTCCACCAACGCATCAGCGAGATGGGGACGGCCAACGGTCAGTGCGCTCTCTGAATGCTTGGCAACATCTGCAAATGTAATCTCAATTCCAGCCTCATTAAGTAGTGCAATAATCTTTTTGATACGTGGAATGCGATCATCGCGGGTCAAGGACATCATTGTTGTGAGCTGCTGGTCATCAGGATTAAATAGGTATCCCAAAATATGAACGCTCATTCCGCTCTCTGTTTTACAGGAAATTTCTGCTCCAGGAACAATGGTCAAATCTCCATTCTTCGAATCTGTGAACAGTGATTGCCACCCGTCCAAGGTGTCATGATCGGTAATTGCCAATACATCTATACCGGCGCTCTTTGCAGAGCGCACCAATTCAGTTGGTGATTGAAGGCCATCGCTGCGATTGGTATGCGTATGTAAATCAATCTTCACGAACAGGCTCCCCCTGTAATTGTGAGGTCCGAGATGCAACAAGCCCGCTACCAAAAATTAGTAATGCAATCCCAGGAATAATTCCAACTGGTGGCACTTGCCCAATCCACCAAAACGCTAACAACGCGCCAACTGGAACTTCAAAGAAGACTATAAGTGAGACGACGGCAGGATTTACTCGGACGAGTACTTGATTAAATAAAGTGTGCCCCAAAAGTTGTGCACCCACAATCAAACCAAGAATAAGCAACCACTCGAATGCTCGATATCCAAATAGTGGAGCGCCACTGGGAATGACAAATAATAAACAAGTGAGTGCGCACACGAGATAACAAATAGTTGTGTATGTAGTCGTGGAAACAACTTTCTGGACATGAGAACCTGCTGTCACATAAGCGCCAGCGAGCGCTCCACCTAATAGTGCAATTAAATCGCCTGTAAGTGATCGAGTGGAAAGTGTCCAATCCACTCCGGTGACAATCAATACACCAACCATGGAAATTGCCATGCCAATCCAGACTCGATAATCAACAACGCGACCCTTATATCGAAGCCAGAGCGCAACAAAGATTGGTTGTGTTGCCGTTAGCGCTGTTCCGCTAGCCACGCTTGTTAATCGCATGGAGTAGAAGAAGCAAATAAAATGAAGAGCGAGAAATACTCCTGCGAGTATTGACCACCCCCAAGATTTTTTTGAGAGCGTTCGCCACTCCCCCTTTGCTAAAGCAAAAGGCAAAGTGATTAATGAACCGCCAAGATTTCGCCAGAAAATTGCTACCGGTACTGCCATCGCCCCTAATGCAATTAGCGGACCTGAGGTACCAATTCCAATAATTCCAATTGCCAATCGCGTGAGATCGCCCCCACCAATAGGTAGGCGATTGGGTTTTTTGCCCGTATCAACCCCGTGATTTTCCGACCTCATGAGTAAGACCCTAACCGGTACCCTTATCCATATGAGCGCTACATTGAATCGAGTCTTTATAGCGCGCCTTGCAGGAACTGTGGTTTTCGACCCAACGGGTGACCAAGTGGGAAAGGTGCGCGATGTTGTCGCGACCCTACAAGCTGGACATGTGCCACCACGCGTTCTTGGAATCATCGTAGAAGTTCCCCCACGTCGACGAATCTTCATTCCTATTACCCGAGTGACCTCTATCGAACCGGGAACTGTAGTAATAACCGGTTTACTCAATGTGCGGAGATTTCAACCACGCCCCGGCGAATTTCTCGTGCTCGGCGAGTTTCTCGATCGGACAACCACGCTTATTGGAAAACCTGAGCGTGTGATCATCGAAGATATCGCGATGGAGCAGACTCGTCGCGGTGATTGGTTGTTAAACAAAGTTCATGTGGCATCGAAAAGTTCAGGTTTACGTCGACGTGGTCCAGGTAAAACTGTTGAGTACTCTCAACTAACGGAATTTGCAGCGAATGAAACTGATGATGAAGCGCGAAGCCTCCTTGCGACCCTCTCGAGTTTGAAAGCTGCTGACTTGGCTGGGGCGCTACATGACCTTTCAATGGCAAGGCGCGTTGAAATTGCTCGCGCTCTTGATGATGAGCGACTTGCAGACTTGCTTGAAGAGATGGAAGAGGGTGAGCGAGTTGCCCTTCTTGCTCAACTTGAAGGTGAGCGCGCTGCCGATGTTCTCGGCGAGATGGATCCTGATGATGCTGCCGACCTTCTTCGCGAAGTTGGTAGTGAAAAGGCAGAGTCACTGCTTAATCTGATGGAGCCAGAAGATGCCGAAGATGTTCGACGATTGATGGTTTATGAGGACTACTCTGCTGGTGGAATGATGACGACCGAACCCATCATTCTTGCAGCAGATAACACTGTGGCAGAAGCGCTCGCAGCGCTCCGATCAAGCGAGATTACGCCAGCGCTCGCATCACAAGTGTTCGTAACGAGAGCTCCACATGAGACTCCTACCGGAAAATTCCTTGGTATTGCACATTTCCAACGCTTGCTTCGTGAGCCACCTGCGACGCTTCTTGGTTCAATAATCGATACCGAATCTGAATCGCTCACTCCGGATCGAAATCTCACGACAATCTCCTCTTACTTTGCCGCCTATAACTTGGTCGCAGTTCCAATTGTTGATGAGAACGATCGACTACTAGGCGTTGTTACCGTTGACGACGTTCTCGACCATTTGCTCCCAGAGAACTGGCGAGCCCAGCATGATGATGGCACCCGGGAGGTGTTGAAATGAGCAATCGACTTGATTTGCCGCGACGTGGAAAGCGTTCACTCCGTCCAACGTACAACTCAGAGGCATTTGGACAACTATCCGAAAGATTTGCTCGTTTCTTAGGAACAGCAAACTTCTTGGTCTACATGTCAGTCTTTGTGCTTACCTGGGTGTTATGGAATGCCTTTGCGCCAACGCACCTACGCTTTGATCCATTTCCATTTATCTTCTTAACTTTGATTCTCTCGCTCCAAGCATCGTATGCCGCGCCGCTGATTTTGCTTGCGCAGAATCGGCAAGCAGATCGAGATCGCATTCAATCTGCAGAAGATCGTCTCCGCGACGAGCGGAACCTTGCGGATACCGAGTACCTCACGCGCGAAATTGCAGCTTTACGTGAGGGCTTAGGTGATGTTGCAACGCGCGACTTTATTCGAAGTGAACTCCGTGAGCTATTAGAAGAAATTAAATCTGAAGATCGTAACTCAGGAACTGATTCAGTTAGCTGAGATCGGTAGTCGCTTGCCCGCGAGGGATTGATTGCGTTTAATCAATCGATCAGCAATCTCTAAAAGCGCTTGCGTTGAAGGATTTCCTGCCGCTAATGGCGTTCCTTCATCCCCAGCGAGTCGAAGAGCAGGGTCGAATGGAATTCGCCCTAGCAACGGCACGCTGCCACCAGTGAGCCGTTCTAGACGCGCCACAGTTGCCTCACCACCACCGGAACCGAAGAGCGAAATGCTCTCGCCGCAATGCGGGCATGGAAATGCCGACATATTTTCAATTACGCCTGCCAATTGTTGCTTCAATTGATGAGCAAGGCGCCCTGCTCGCTCAGCCACTTCTGCAGCCGCAATCTGAGGTGTAGTCACCACAACCAACTCAGAAGATGGAATCAACTGGCCGAGTGAGATTGCAATATCTCCTGTTCCAGGCGGGAGATCAAGAAGTAGAAAATCTAATTCGCCCCAGTAGGCATCTGCTAAAAGCTGTTCTAGCACCTTATGCAAAATTGGACCGCGGTAGGCAACCGGATCCTCGCGTTGTGGCTTGAACATCTCCATTGATGCCACGCGAATGCCGCGGATATCTTCAGGTGGAATGAAGGTGGTGTTATCGATTGCTGTAGGCCGTGCACCTAACATCCCAAGGATCCTCGGAATTGAGTGGCCATACACATCAGCATCAAGAATTCCTACACGCTGCCCACGCGCTGCCAGAGCAACCGCAAGATTTGCTGTTAGTGAAGATTTTCCAACGCCACCTTTTCCTGAAGCAATTGCAAATACTCGAGTTAAAGAGTCGGGGCGAGCAAATGGAATAGTTTTTTCATTCCCACCGCGAATAATCCGCTTGATCTCATTACGTTGTTCATCGCTCATCACGTCGAAATCAACAGTTACCTTCTTGATTCCAGCTACCCCAATGACTGCTTTCGCAATATCGTCGGCAAGACGATCTTTCATGGGGCAACCAGCGATAGTTAGGTAAATATCGATTGCAGCGACATCACCCGAGATAGATATATTTTTTACCATTCCCAATTCAGTAAGTGGCTTACGAAGTTCGGGGTCAATAACTGTGGCTAGCGCATCTCTTATTTCATCAACGCTCATGGCAGTTGTGGATCCTGACGGACAGAATTCTTATCAAGTCTTGGTTCATCATCTAACACTTGGCGCATCTGCTTGCGGATAAAAGATTTCGGATTGAGGTCGCTTACCGAGAGATCTTCAAAGCCTGGTCCGAGATTTTCACGAAGATCACTCGTTGCCGATTGCGCAAAGCCTCGCATCTTTCGGATGAAACGTGCTGCATCTGCTGCAAAGGTTGGCAACTTATTAGGACCGACGAGCAAGAGAGCTACTAATGCTAGCCCCAGTAGTTCTCCTGCGCCGATGTCGAGCATTTAGCTATCGTAACGTTATTTCTCCGCAGCGACCAAAGTTGCTTTGAGCACCTTTGTGACATCGTTCCGGTTGACGGTGATTGAGACGCGATCGCCTGGGGCCTTGTCGCGAATAGCCACGATTAACTCATCTGAGTTAGTTATCTTTCGCCCATCTAAATCGATGATGATGTCACCGACTTCAATGCCGGCATCTTCGGCGGGACCGTTTGGCGAAACTGCAGCAACTCGTGCGCCACCTTCACCGTAATTGGTATCGACCGATATTCCTAAAATTGGATATGAGGATTTGCCAGTCTTGATTAACTCTTCTGCAGTACGTCGCGCTTGATTAATAGGAATAGCAAATCCCAATCCAATCGAACCCGATTGACTACCAAAGGACGATCCCAATGTGGCAATGGCAGAGTTAACGCCAACAACTGCTCCCGTTTTATCTACGAGCGGACCCCCGGAATTACCAGGATTAATTGCAGCATCCGTTTGAAGCGCATTAATAAATGAAGATTCGCTTTGGCCATCACCGGCAGTGACTGCCCGATTTTTTGCGCTGATTATTCCTGAAGTGACTGTGCCGGATAGTCCCAGAGGTGAACCAATTGCAATAACCGAGTCTCCTACTTGGACTTTGTCACTATCTCCAAATTGGAGGGCAGGAACTCCCGTGCGGGTGACTTTTATTACCGCTAAATCATAGGCAGGGTTTACTCCGACAATTTTCCCGCGCACTACTTTTCCATCATTAAATGAAACATTGAGCGTGCCACTTTGAAGGACATTTTCAACGACATGGTTATTGGTAAGGATGTAACCGTCAGAACGAATCACAAATCCGGTGCCAGTGCCACCGCCCATTGAAGATCGAGTAGAGATAGAGACGACTGAAGGTAAAACCCTTGCCGCAATTGCTGAAACTGATTCGGGCGATCGTTCAACGACGTTAGTGGTGGCGACAAGTGATGCCTGTGAATCAAAGAGTGATGATCCATTTGCCAAATTGCCGGCAACGCCACCTACGGCTCCGGCAATAAGGGCCATGCCAACTGCAAGCCCCACGCTTACCTTTGCTCCATGCCCGCCTCCTTTGCCGTTACGGGTTGGACCGGGGACTTGTTGCGCACTTGGCGGCAAGTAATAATTTTGCGGCCTGGCAGGCGGTTGGTTATGACCATACTGCGCCGCAGGTGACCACCACTCTGGTTGACTCATAACTTTCTCCAGTGCTCTCTTTCAATGTTTATGACTTGGGGATTACTACTCTGACAAAGAAACTCTAAAGAAACCTGAGAGCGTCCTGAAAGTACCCCTAAACCTTATCCCGTTTGCTTGAGCCCGCCACTTATCTTTTTACCGCGAGAAAAATGCCATCTCCTACGCCATTAAGTGAGCAGCTCCATCGTTCACGATCTGCACGGAGATTCCGAAGTAATTCCCGGCGCGCAACTGTGACTTCATCACGTTGCGCTAGATCTGCCACTTTTCCGCCATGCAGCGCATGCACCAACAAACAGATGCCGCCAGTACGAAGTATTCGATGTGCTTGTTCAATTAAATCGAGCAAATCACCTGAATAATCACGGACCACAATCATGTCGTAACCTGAATCAGTAAGTTTATTTAAGATGTCATAAGGAGAGCCGTGAATGAGGCGAACTCGCTGTGAAGAAATTTCCATCTCTTCGCATGCTTCGCGAGCAAGTTGCACATGTTCGGCTTCACTATCTATCGATGTGATAGTTCCACCATCTTCAACTCCTTCTGCCAACCATAGAGTTCCCACTCCGGTGCCAGTTCCCAACTCAACTACACTCTTGGCGCGAAGTGCGCGCGCTAATGTTTGGAGAAATGCACCACTTCCAGGTGAAGGTTCGTCGCTTCCTAGTTCGGCTCCTCGATTACGTGCCCCTTGAATTTCCAATTCTTCAACAATAAAGCCCTCGATAAATTCCTCAATCTTCTCTCGTTCGATGCTCATAAATTCGTCAACCAATCCATAAGTAGCCTGACACCGAACCCAGTGCCACCTTTGGGGTTCTCTCCAGAATCAGAGTCGCTTCGACCAACGCCTGCGATATCAAAATGAACCCATCGTGAATCACGCGCGAATTTTTCTAGAAAGAGCGCTGCGGTAATTGATCCACCGCCAACGCTTGGTTTTTCCGCGATATTCTTAAAATCAGCTACACCAGAACGCAAGCTTTCTGCGTAGTCATCGACCAAAGGCATATGCCAAACTCGATCGCCTGAACTCTCGCCTGCTTGCGAGAATTTTTTCGCCAATGAGTTATCACGGGTATACATCGCCGCATAATGGCGACTCAATCCAAGAGTTGCCGCGCCGGTCAAGGTGGCGAGATCAATTAAATAATCAGGTTTTAATTTTTGAACGGCATATCCCAAACCATCTGCAAGCACTAATCGTCCCTCAGCATCAGTATCGATTACCTCGACCGTCTGGCCATCGAAATGAGTAATGACATCGGAAGGGCGTTGTGAGGTGGCTGATAGTAAATTTTCCGCGCACATCAGCAGGCCGGTAATTCGACAGTTCACACCTAAGGCGGCAGCAGAGCGAACTGTGCCGAGAATCGCAGCAGCGCCAGCCATATCGCTCTTCATCGCAACCATATTTTCATAGGGTCGCTTAAGCGAAACTCCGCCGGTATCGAACATGATTCCCTTGCCGACGAGAACTACGTGCGGACTCTTTTTAGATCGAGATTTACTCCGATAACTTATTTCAATCATCGCGGGTGGGCGCTTGGGTGAGGAATTGCCAACGGCGCGCAGCCCGCCAAATCTACTTAAGGCTTTTGCCCCTTGATGAACTGTTATCTCTACTGGATATTTCGCAAGCGCCTTCTTAGCCTGCGATGCCATCCATTGCGGACTCTTGATATTTGCAGGGGTATGGATTAAATCTCGAGTGAGTAACACGCCAGCAAGAATCTCTTGAGCGGCTAGGTGATCATATTTTCTAACAAGTGCAAATGTTGGCGCGAGCGCTACTCCATTTATCTTCCATTGATATGCGGAGAGCGCCAAAGACAGCGCATGTGCTCGAGTTAATTCACCTCGACCGCCACATAGGGAGAGGCATTTCTTTGAGGTTCCGCGAAGTTTGCGGCCAATAGCGCTTCCCGCTTTAACTAAGTCACTTCTTGAATTACTACCCACGCCCACAAGAAAGATCGAACCTATCGAACGCGAAGTGACGGGTATTTCAATTAACTCTCCTGCTTTACCGGTGAGCTTGTATGAAGTGGCCATGCCCGTTAACTCTTTTGCAGAGAGGCTTACGCCACCGATTGCGCTTTTCACTGACTTGAGAAAATCTTTTATTTCACTGCCACCTTCAAAGTTGACCACGCCATCTACTACTGGTAGCGCTAGAACATCAGCGCTATTGAGAAACCTCTCGGTGAACGGTACTAATTGAGGACGTCGGGTGGGCACTTGCTAACCGTATCGGCAATCAACGCCTTATCAAGCGAAAGAGCGCGACACCAATTACTCCGCTAAGGAGTGAGCCCACAATGACAGCCATGACGGCAAGGCTCTGTTCCGCTGGCTCTGAAAAAGCTAACTTCGCGATGAAAATTGCAACAGTGAAGCCGATGCCGGCAGTGCTGCCAACTGCTAATAAAGATTGAGTGTTAGCCCCTTCTGGCGCTTGGGCGAGCTTGAGGCGCTCTGCGCTGCGGACGGCAATGAAAATACCTAGTGGCTTACCCAAGGTGAGGCCGCAGATAATTCCCCAGGCGACAGGCGAAGTAAGTAACGAAGAAAACGCTTGTGATGAAAGTACGACTCCAGAATTTGCAAAGGCAAAAAGTGGAATGATGATAAATGCCGAAAGGCCATGGAATCTTCCCTCTAGTTTTTCAACAATCGTCAAGGTTCCATCTTCGACATCAATTCCGTTGCTCTCATCTAACGGCATCGCTGGCGTGAGTAGACCCATAATCACCCCGGCAAGAGTGGGATGTAACCCTGCCTTATAAAGGCTAAACCAGAGCAACGCCCCCACGATTACATAAATAAAAGTTCGAGTGATTCCAATTCGAGCAAGAATCACAGTCGCAATTACGGCCGCCCCAGCCGCGACGATCCAAGAAAAAACAATTCCTGTTGTATAGACCAACGCAATGATCACAATTGCACCTATGTCATCAATGACGGCGAGTGCAAGTAAGAATGCTCGTAACGCGCTCGACACTTGCGAACCAACGAGCGCAAGAAGACCGACTGCAAGAGCGATATCGGTAGCAACTGGCACTGCCCATCCTTCTGGTGCACTGTTGCCCGCGATAAGCAGATAGATCAGCGCTGGAATTGCCATACCTCCGAGCGCTGCAATAAATGGTGTCGCAGCCTGACGCATTTTAGAAAGATGTCCTGAAGTGAGCTCGCGCTTTATTTCGAGCCCAACGACAAAAAAGAAAATTGTCATCAGGCCGTAGTTAATTGTTTTAAGAATGGTCAACTCGAGATCGATATAAATTGGGCGAAGCGAGAATGAGAAATCTAGAAGTTGGAAATATCGCTTTGCCAGCGGTGAGTTTGCAACAACTACTCCCAAGAGCGCCGCAGCAAGTAAAAGAATTCCGGAAGAACTTTCCCGTTCTAAAAAGTCACGAAAGGGAGCAAATCGTTTCTTAGCCGTGACAATCGCTCGCTTACTTTTTTACTAACGCCACTGCAGCAGAGAGGCATTCGGAGAGGCGATTTGCCTCATCAGCATTGAGCTCAACCACTAATCGGCCGCCACCTTCAAGCGGCACTCGCATAACAAGGCTGCGATTCTCTTTGGTGACCTCCATTGGGCCATCACCAGTGCGGGGCTTCATTGCTGCCATGCTCGCGCTCCTTGCTAGCGGGGGGATGAGAATTATCTCGTACTCTCGCCAGCCTGGGAAATTAGAGTGGAAATTCGAGCCCGCCCCCGTTCTAAAACGGCATGTACAGAACGTTCTGGGACGCCAAGGAGCTCGGCAATCTCGGCGGGGGAACGGCTTTGGAGGTAGACCAGAGTGAGGATCGTTCGCTCCTCCTCCGGCAACCGCTCCAGCAACTCCAGAAAGGGGGTCATGGTGATGACGGTACCCCGAAACCTTTAAGAATCCTTAAGAGCGGCGGTTGCGGACCTGGCGGGCAAAGCGGCGCAAGCTCAGCCATACCCCCACCGCCAGCCCTGGTTTCATTAACGTCGCCAGCGCACCAGTGAGCTCTTCGCTCCAGATAAATAACGTCTGATCTGGGCCAGCAGGTTTTAACTCAAAGAGGCCAACGCCCCGCAGCCACCTGCCGTAATGGAGTACCTCACATCGGCGCGGAGGTTCCCAGCTCGTAACTTCCATCAAATCCCAAATGCCTAACCACCCTCGGCTCGGAACGAGTCCGGTAAAGGCTGCAATCTTGGTACCTACTCCACCCGCTCCACCCGCTCCAGCCGCTCCGGCGCGATCATCGACCACATCTACTCGAGTCGCGAGCATCCACTCCCCTTGAGCGCGCCAATCTGCAATAGCGTTCCACACTTTTTCTGGAGAGGCGTCAAGAAGAAAGGTGAACTTAAGCTTCATTTCTCACCTCACGCACTTCACGCACTTCTCGCACTGACAACGCGCTGACAGTTGCGATAAATACCAATGCGGAGAGTATGTAAAGCGCATTCTTAGTTCCAATATTTTCCGCGACTGGGCCGATAAAGATTAAACCGAGCGGCGCTAGCGCGTACGAACCTAAAGCGTCATAGGAGACAACTCTGGAGTAAGACTCTTCTGGAATGTTCTGCTGCATAGAAGTGCTCCATGCGACATAGAAAATCTCGATTGCAACGCCAGCAAAAAATGAAATAGCGATCGGAATCCAAATGTGAATGCCAAATGTCAACGAGAAAATCCAGCCAGCCATAAAGAGCATCGGCGTTATGCCATAGAGCAGAGGCTTACGTAAACGTACTTTGAGCAAAAGCAAGCCGGTAATAATCATGCCAACTGTTGAAATCGCGAGTACTAACGACCATTCTTTCGGTCCATAACCATTCTCTTTCGTTGCGAGCGGGCCTAAAACCCCAATCGTCGATTCGTAGGCCAAATTGATAAAAGTAAAGGCGACAACTACTGACACAACCCATTTGCGGGAGATGAATTCACGCCACCCTTCGCGCAATTGATGGAACATTGTCCCACTCTCATCACGAATGATTTTTGGTAAATCAATTGACCAAACAAGCGCGCCGGCAATGAAAAAAGAGAGCGCATCTACTGCAAGCGCCCATCCAGATCCAAAGAGAGTCACCAGTACCCCGCCGACGAGAGCTCCGCCGGTATAACCAAAATTAGTCAATAAGCCAATGACGCTATTTCCGCGCTGGAGTTGGTCTTTTGGCAAGATCTCAGGAAGGACGCCAGAGAACGCGGGCCACCAGAGCGCATTGAGAACTCCAAAGAGCGCGCCCATTGCGCAAAGTAACGGAATAGAGACAAAGCCAAAGATAAAACTAGATGCGCTAACGAGCACAAATGCGCTTCCCAAAATATCTGAACCGCCAACAATTTTATTTCGTTTGTAACGATCACCGACTACGCCACCGAATAACATAAAAAGTAAGAGCGGAATCATCTGGGAGCCAAGAACCAAACTCAATTGCGAAGCAGTTCCATTTGGAAGACCTAAAACTCCAAAAGACATCGCGATTGGCGTTATTCCATTTCCTACATTTGAAATAAATCGTGCAAGTGCTAATTTGGTAAAGCCTTTGTAAGTAATTAATTTGCGAATATCATCAAGCACGTTGGATGCAGGCATCTAGCGCTTCCTCAATGGTCTTAGTCCAGATGATGTAATCGAGCTGATGAGGCTTGAGGAATTTCTGCTCAGCTAAATACTCGATAAAAATTCGGAGTGGTCGATAAAAATCGTGAGGATCAAGAATAATTACCGGCTTCTCGTGAAACCCAAGTGAACGACCAACCCAAATTTCAAAGAACTCTTCCATAGTGCCGGCTCCGCCGGGCAAGGTAATAAACGCATCAGAGAATTGATCGAGGAGCGCTTTGCGCACCCGCATATCGTCTACTACGTGAAGCTCGGTCGCTTGGTGGTCTGCAAATTCATATTCAGCTAATCGTTGCGGAATGACTCCGATGGTTTCACCGCCGTGTTCGCGGCAGGCGCGAGAGACTGCGCCCATCATTGAAATCTGGCCGCCGCCCCACACCAGTGACCATTGGCGTTTTGCGATTGCAGCGCCAAGCTCACCGGCGAGTTCTATATGTTCCGGAGCGATATTCTCTGAGGCAGAGCAATAAACGGCGATATGCACCCACTTAGGATAAGGGGCAACCGATAAATATGGCGAAGCAGAACTGGTGAACGCGGGACGTAATAGGAAGCCGGAACTAAAGAGAGGTACGGTTAATACATGGCAATTGCATCAGGAATTGGATTAGCAAATATCTCAAAAACAGGCACTGTTCTTGATGTCTGGTTTCCGCAGCCCCAGTTACGCTCACTTAACTCTTCGGAGAATCACCAAGTGCAAAAGGAGCTTTTGCCGCTTGAGGGTGAAGATGTCGACCGCCAGGTGGATCGAAAAGTAATTGAACTGGAAATAGATATCGATAAAGCTCCTACATCCACAGCAGATGTTTACCTTCGACTCCACTTACTTTCCCACCGTCTAGTAAAACCGCACGGCCAATCACTCGAGGGAATATTCGGTTTGCTTCCTAACGTTATTTGGACCTCCAGCGGTCCTTGCCTCAATGAGAACTTTGAGCAAACCAGAGTGCGATTAATGAAACGTGGCGCACTTACAGTGTTTGGCGTCGATAAATTCCCACGAATGGTTGATTACGTCATCCCTAGCGGAGTGCGAATCGCAGATGGCGATCGTGTACGTCTTGGCGCATATCTATCGAGCGGTACAACTGTGATGCATGAAGGATTCGTCAACTTCAATGCGGGCACTCTTGGTGCATCGATGGTTGAGGGTCGAATCTCCGCTGGTGTGGTTGTGGGCGACGGGTCGGATATCGGCGGCGGCGCATCCATAATGGGAACGCTCTCTGGTGGTGGCAAAGAAGTTATCTCGATTGGTGAAAAAACTCTTCTTGGAGCGAACGCTGGCCTTGGTATCTCGCTAGGAAATAATTGCGTCGTAGAAGCTGGGCTCTACTTAACTGCCGCTTCTAAAGTTTTGCTACCTGATGGCAACACGGTGAAAGCACGTGAACTTTCTGGTGGACATAACCTGCTCTTCCGCAGGAACTCGCAGAATGGTTCGATTGAAGCGCTACCTAAAGAAGGTAGTTGGGGTGGATTAAATTCAATTCTCCACGCTAACTAAGATTGCGATAAGGCGCGAGATCTAATGATTTATCAAGTACGGTAATTGACGCGATATTTGGAAAGACCTTAATCAAATCAATTACCTTACTAACTTCAGATTGCTCTTCATCTGCGATGAGAACTGGGGATTGCCAGCTTGCAGCTGCCAGGGAATTCTTCAGTGAACGCGTGATAACAACCCTAGTTGGGAAAACAAATTGAGGTAGCTCACCGTAGAAAGATCCTGCCACAGAACGCGCTGTAAGTAATCTGTTGAGCCCTTGCGAAGGCGAATAATCTTTACTCCACACGATGGGGCGATTTGCAGCGATTAATCGAGGAGCATCGCCAATCATCTCCGCTTGCTCGCTACTCATTAAAATCAACGGGTCACCAGGAAGAGCCTCAAGAACCCTCTCGCTTACATCTATCTCACTTTTACCTTCATACCGGATTTGAGTTAGCTTTCTTTTCGAAATTGCTGAGCGAGATGGCAATTGGTTAGTTCTGCCAATCAATACAACTGAAGTGATTTTTCTTCGAGATAATTCTTTTACTGTCGTAACGCTTAGATCTTTCTTTGTTACGTTAAATACTGGAGCATTCATTAAATTTCCATAGGCAAGTCCAACAAGCGCGAGGGCGGGATCGCGATCAAAATTCACTAATACCGCGCTCTTCGCTGTAGACCACATCGTTCGCGCAACAGCGACAGCGACGCCATCTGCGCTCGACTCACTTACCCTATTTACCGAACGCGAAATCCATGTTGAAGGAAGCTTGAGAAGTGAGCGGAACTTCTCACCACTTAACTCTGCAGCGGCCCCAGTGGAACTAAAAGCAGATATTGCCTTCACGCCGCCAGCTTTTGTTCGTGCCGTGATTTCATAGCGAAGCACATCGGGCAACCCGAAAGCTTTTGCAAAATCAGCCTGAGAGATCTGCCTGGTCCATGCGCTGAAACTGGGATTAAGCACCGGATCTAAGCTCCATGGATCAGGTACTGGAATGAGATATGGAATCGGCGTTCCCCAAACCTCGGCTACATCTTGAGTGATACCGCCGGTCGAGGAAGCATAAAAAGTTGTGATGACTTTCCCTCTATAAGTCACTGCCAACCCTTTTCCAGCTTCAGGTTCGGTCGCAGATACCGCATCAACCCATTTCTGTCCGTATATAGGTTCGCTCTCTTTTGAATATCCAACGAAATTCTGATCCTGAATTGAAGAATATAGATTGCAATCACAGGTTTTCCGGTAGATGTTGGCTTTCGATAGCGCAAATGAACGAGCGGCAATCGCTTGCGCTTCTAACGCAGCGCTTGGCCAGGAGGATGACACTTCGCCAATTCCCCGAAGATACTCAGAGTGAATACGTAACGTCGTGGTCGCGGTAATTGTTCCTTGAATTGCCGGCGAAACTGGAGGAGCGAACTTCACTTGAATTTGGCCATACTTATATTTGCGGACTACCGCGCCTTGTCGCATCTTCACAATATTTATTTCACCCGGATATGAAGTTGTTCCCGACCAACGCAAGGTCCAAACCTTCTCATTTGGAAGAGTCGTCACCTGTTTCGTTTGCGAATCAGTGAGCGAGGTAATTAACGATCCGCTAAGCGCTGCAAAAATTATCTCTCCCCCAGTCAAAACTTGCGCTACTGGTTCACTTGGTGCAGGAACTTCTGGCGCAAGATCACCGGCATATATGAGCATTGGAGCAGCGCTTCCAGTAATTGCCTCCACGCTAAATCCAACAGTGGCCACTTTGTCAGCAATATTCACGCGCACAAATGAAGAATCATCAACTGCTTCTACAGAAGTTCCTGGGTAGTAATAACTAACAATCTCGCTCGCGCTCTTTCCTTCAAGCGCCTGTCCATAAGCGCCAATCTGACTCATGCCAACGCCGTGACCATACCCTGCACCGCGAAATTCAAAACGCGATGGAATGTCGGCAGCATTGGCAAGTTGTGGAGTGAAAGAGATAGATAACAGAACGCTGGTGATCAGAGCTAGATATCGAAAATATTTCTTAAACATCTTCATCTGCAGATGGTGAGGTGGCAACCTGAAGTGATTCTTTGTAGGCTGCAATTACCGGACCAGGCTCACCACGCATCATGATTTTTCCTTGGTTGAGCCAAAGAACATCATTACAAATATCGTTAATTGTTGCCAAAGCGTGGCTGACGATGATGATTGCTCGGTTATGACTTCGTAAGGATTTAATTCGCTCTAAACATTTTTTCTTAAATTTGGCATCACCAGTGCTGAGCGCTTCATCAATAATCAAAATGTCTGGCTCCACAACCACTGAAACGGCAAAAGCAAGTCGGGAGTACATTCCCGATGAATAAGTTTTCATTGGCGAATCAATCGCATCACCAATTTCAGCGAAAGAGGCAATCTCTTCAAATTGGCTCTCAATTTCAGCTCGACTTAAGCCGGCAGCTAGCCCACCAAGAATGACATTTTCGCGACCAGTTAATCGTGGGTTAAATCCAACGCCCAGTGCGAGCAGTGTGCTGACCTTGCCAGCTATCTCTACCTTTCCAGAAGTGGGCGGAATAATTCCAGAGATAACGCGCATTAAGGATGATTTACCTGCGCCATTTGAACCAATCACACCAAGGACGCTCCCGTAAGGAATCTCAAGATTAATACCTTGAAGCGCTCTCACCTGTCGTGTTTTCCGTCCAGTTCGAGTCAGCGCCTGACGAAAAGTTGGTTTTTTCTCAACAGTGGTTATGTATGTTAAGTCGAGATCGCGAATTGTGACTGCGCGTTCACCTGCTTGATGTACCTCAGATACGGAGTGCAAATTCACGCTCCCTACTCAGGAATAGATAGAGCGAAATCAGCATCAACCCTACGCTCCATCCAATCATTAACAACCAGGCATTCGCTCTTGGCGCGCTGCCATTGACGATAATCCCACTCCATGCATCAATAAAAGCTGCCAATGGGTTAATCACCTTTAACGGCGCTAACGATGGTGAGAGTGAAGATGATTCATATAAGACTGGAGAGAGATAGAGCCAGGCACGCGTCAGGTAAGGTAAAAAATTCTTAGTATCTCGAAAATAAACATTGAGCGTGGCAAAAAGAAGAGCTAGCGCAAGAGACAGTAACAACGTTAACGCCAAAATTAGTGGCAAGAAGAGCAGGTTTATGCTCACAGAAGATACAAGAACTGCCGAAATCACACCAAGCACAACAAGTGTTGGTAGAAATTTAAAGAATGAAATCACCGTCGCCGCTAGCGGCAGCACGAAACGAGGAAAAGCAGAATTCAAAATTAACTTTCCACCACTAGTGATTGACTTGGCTCCCATCGTCAATGAGTTGGTCACTAAATAAAAGAGGAATAGTCCGGCAGTCAAATGTGCAAATCGCCTGCCATCTGCATCACCACCGATAACAATAATCAAAATAAAATAGACAAGAGCAAGTAATAACGGATTTAGTACGAGCCAGAGTTGTCCGAAGAGAGAACCGAAGTTTTGGGCGCGCAATTCAGAGCGTGAATATTCAGCTACAAATGAACGTCGACGCCAAACTTGAGCGAAGTAAGGAAGAACCTTTGGTAATCCCCGTCGAAAAGGTTGATATACCTGGACTTGCGCCACAACATACCTACCTTTGATCTACTCACGATGACCACAGTCATCGGCAGCAATTTGCAGCTACGCAATACTACCGCTCGCGGATATGAGTAGCTCGCTTTGTAGAAGTAAGAAAACCCCAAGCCCAGGAAAAATGCATAGTTACCAGGACGATGGGCAATAAAAGCAGCTCTGTGGAACGATTTTTAACAAAGAGATTTAATGTGCCGATTGCGATGAAGGTCAAATAGATAATTGGTAGCAGTAGAAAAAGTGGATTGAAGAAAGCGCCTAAGATTCCTACCAACGTACCAAGTAGCGTTAATGGTGGCGCTAAATACCGAGCATTGATGGTGCCTTTATGGCTTCGAGCAACCTCTCGCCGCCATCTGCCGTACTCGAAATATTGTTTAGCAAGTGCACGAATATTTGGTCGAGGGCGATAGGTCACTTGTAATCGAGGATTGAAATAAATTAGCCCACCACGTTCACGAAGTCGAAAGTTCAACTCCCAATCTTGAGCGCGGATAAAGTGCGGATCAAAACCATTAATTTCTTCCACAGCGCTTCTCAAGAAGACGCCGAGATACACGGTATCCGTGGGTCCTTCAACGCCACCAACATGAAAACTCGCACCACCTACACCGAATTTGCTCCGCATCGCAGTTGCAACTACCTGTTCAAACTTTGTTACTCCCTCAGCAGCCATCATGCCGCCAACATTGACTGCGCCAGTTCTTACCAACGTTGCCACCGCTTCTTTGATGTAGCCACCTGGCAAAAGTGAATGGCCATCTACTCGAACAATGATGGGATAGGTCGATGCAGCGATTGCTCGATTGAGCGCATCTGCTGTTTTGCCGCTTGGGTTATCAACCAAACGGATACGTTGATCTGCAGCAGCAAGTTTTGCTGCAACATCGTTGGTGTGATCTCTGGATGGTCCAAGCGCAAGAACAATTTCTATCTCCCCGAAATATTCCTGAGAGGTGATTGCGCTCACCGTTGCCTCGAGATAGCGCTCCTCATTGAGGACAGGCAAAATCACCGAGACCGGACTGTCGTGCGAGATTGGCGTGGTCATTAAGGTCTGAAGGTACTCTCCACATAGGCTATGCACGTGATACTCGAGAAGTTGGCGCGAATTCTCCCTCGCCAAAGCCAGCGCCAGCGGATAATTGCGCTCTTCTCGGTGGTTATCGTGCTCATCTCCACCATTATCTGGGGTGGTTTTGGTGCGGCAACCTCACAAATCAAACGTGTCGATGTTTTCAAGGATCGAACCGAACGCCCGAAGGTAGTCGCCCGCTCTGCAGTCACCTATCTCATCGTTGGCTCAGATACTCGCGAGGGATTAACTCGGGCCGAGATTAAGGCGCTAAAAGTTGGCTCCACAAAAGTCGCCGCGGGAAAGCGCTCAGACACGATGCTTTTGGTCCACATCAGTAAATCTCGCGATCACGCGACGATTGTTTCCATTCCCCGAGATACTTTCGTATTAATTCCGGAATGGACCGATAGCGAGGGGAAGATTCATCCTCCTAGTTACTCAAAAATAAATGCCACTTTTGGACGTGGTGATGCGCCGCTTCTTGTTCAAACGCTTGAAAGCATGACTGATCTTCGAATAGATCACTACATCGAAGTGAGCTTCCTCGGATTTAAAGAGATGGTTGATGCTCTCGGTGGCGTTGAGATTTGCACCAAGCGAAAAATAAACGACCCGAAATCTCATCTTGTGCTTCCAGCGGGAACGCATCGACTAGATGGCATTACTGCATTGAAATATGTAAGAACTCGATACTTTGACGGCATGGGTGATCTTGGGCGAATGCAGCGACAGCAGCAATTCATTTCGGCGATGATCCGAGAGGCATCGAGCGCAGG
>DAIRSQ010000003.1:0-57096 GCA_036804325.1 Candidatus Nanopelagicaceae bacterium
TCTTCCGGCAAAGCTTTGAGACCATCACTATCAGCTGCGGGAAATGTGATTTTTTGCGCGCTTAATTGATCGGTAACGCTCTGATTTGCAAATGAATATCCCCAGTTAAGTAAGGCTGCGGCGACTAATAGAAAAACTGTTAAGCCAGCACCAACTGCGCTCACAATGCCATCAAATTTTCTTCTTCTCATAACACCTCTCCTTTGTAATGGAAGACAACTTCTGTCTTCAGTACATGGATACGCCTAAATAGAAGAGACAGAAAGAGAAATGATGAGTGCTAGCACTTTATGAGAACATTGAGAGGTAGCACTTAGATGTGCATCACAATTACTTCACGGTTTACTTGAAACTTGCCCGTATTTCTATTCGAAATGCCGGTTACATATCAAGCGACCGTCAGCATCCATCTCTAAATGTTTGCACGGTATTCCCAGTTGATCAAAGGCGGAGTCGCCAAAATGTGCTCGATATGCCAGTGCAAGTAATACGCGGATATTTATATCTGGGCCAGACTTCAATGAAAAAGCCTTTGCTAATCTCGAAACGGTATTTTCAACAACTTTTTCGGTATGAGCTATTGCTTCAGCAATTGCAGCATTTGATAAACCTTCACAGAGGTGTTTCGCCACCAGGTGTTCGAATGGCGTTATCTCTCTCGTCAATATTGTTACATCCACGAGACTCTCCCTCTCGACGGCCTGTCCTTCAACATACTCCCGATGAAAATGGAGCTAGAAGCCAGGAATTACTGGAAGTCTGCCCTCTACTTCAGAATCATCATATGAAATGAATCGCTTTATATAAAGCAATTCTCCCGATGGGTGTACGCCGTAGTACTGGTAACCCATTCCTTCATAAAGTTTCTGGCCTCGCTCATTATCTTTGGCGGTAATCAAGATAATGCCACCCTTGCCATTCGACTCCGCCCAATTATTTGCATGCTCAATTAATTTTTTACCAATCCCCTGCCCTTTAAAACCATCATGTACCGCAATGCCCAACCATGGCAATGTGGTGTCAATATCCCAGAGGAATACATAGCCAATCATCAATTCGTTTTCTTCCGCTAACCAACGAATGATTGATTTATTCTTTTCCGTGACAAATTTGATGGCAAAATTTCGATTGACATCATTCGTGTTAAAGAATTTCGTGCTCTCTTCACCCATCTGATCGAAGAAGGCTTGAATCTTTGGTAAATCAGCCGCCTCAAATTGACGAATAATCATCGGCAGTAGAGCGCCTTAATGAGGTTGAACTATTTGACGTACGACCTTTTGCGCATCATCAAGTTCATCCATCGATTCATTAACCTCAGTTAATGGACGGGTCTTTGTAATCAACTTTTCAGCAGGCAGCTTTCCGTCACGCCACAATTGAACAAACTCTGGAATATCTTTCCGTGGATCTCCCGATCCTAAATAGGAACCCTTGAGGGTTTTTACATCAGTCACGAGTGAAACGGCCGAGAACGAAAGTTGGTCGGCTGGTGCCGGCAATCCAACGGTCACCGTAGTTCCAGCACGTGCAGTGCTTTCATAGGCATGTTTAAGTGCGCTTGCTTTACCTACAGCTTCGATAGCGAATTCGACGCCACCTTTTATATGCTCTCGAATATCTTCAGCTGGATCAATCGCAATATCCGCGCCCAGTTCTAGCGCAAGGGCGCGCTTCATGGGAACTGGATCAATAGCGATGATTGGTGAAGCTTTTGCCACCACTGCACCGAGGAGCGCAGCCATGCCAACTCCGCCAAGACCCCAAATGCCAACTGATGCACCTGCAGGAACTTTCGCACCGTTACGAACTGCACCGACTCCAGTTAAGAAAGCACAGCCAAAAATTGCAGCAATTTCAATTGGAAGATCAGAGGGAACATGAATCAAAGAGCGACGATCCAAGATCATGTATTGGCTATAGCACGAGACTCCGTTGTAGTGGTGAATTTTCTCGCCTTTATAACTTATTCTGGAGCCACCTCGAATTAATTCACCCTTAACATTCGCCGCTGATCCGACAGAACAAAAGGCAGGGACTCCCTCACGACATTGTTCGCACTCACCACAGCTTGGTAAGAAAACAATTGCAACTGCATCTCCAAGTTTGAGATCTTTCACTCCTGGCCCAACCTCTTCAACTATTCCAGCCCCTTCATGACCACCAATAAGCGGTGTCGGGCGTGGTCTAGAACCGTTAACTACTGATAAATCGGAGTGGCAGATACCAGCAGCGGTGATTTTTACAAGTACTTCGCCCTCGCCTGGTTTATCGAGATCAATCTCAACAAGCTCTAGTGGCCTGGTTTTTTCATATGGCAATGGTTGACCGCTAGTGCGAAGAAGCGCTGCAAGTGATTTCATTTTCTTCCTTAGAACCGAGCGGACATTCCGCCATCGACGAGTAGGACCTGACCTGTGCAATAAGTGTTTTCCGAACTTGCTAACCAAGCAACATGCTTTGCCTGTTCCCATGGTTGAGCTGCACGAAGTTGTGGAATTTTTGAATACTTAACATAGACAGTTTGAAACCATTCTGATTCCAATTCACTTACGCCGTTAGTTACAGAAATTGGCGTATTGGTAAAACCAGGAGCGATTGCATTTACCAAAACATTATGTGGTGCAAATTCAATTGCGGCTGTACGCGTTGCAGAATTCAAGCCACCTTTAGATACATCATAAGACATTGCTTTCTCTTCGCTGAATTGACCATGCACGCTAGTAATATTTACAATTCTTCCGTATCCCCGCTTTACCATCTTTGAGCCAAGGTATTTCATCAAAAATACTGGTGAGTGGAGATTTACTCGAAGTGTCTTGTCATATGCCTGCCACGTTAGATCAGGAATAGACTCTCCGATTTGTAATCCAGCACAATTGACAAGAATGTCAATATCACCAATTGCATCTTCAGCTTCAGCGAGAAGCTCAGGTAATTTATCAACGTTATATAAATCAAATTTAGCTGAAGGTTGGTGAACTGAATTATTTCTGTCAGCTCCAAAAACAGTGGCACCTTGAGCGACAAACTCTGCGACAATTGCGGCGCCAATTCCACTTGCGCTTCCGGTGACTAGCGCACGCTTGCCCTCCAATAGACCAGCCATTACTCCCCCTTTGTTGATCCTGCCGTCAAACCTGCTATGAAGAATCGTTGCCCAAATAGATAGGCAATGACAAGTGGAAGTGTCGCAATCGACATTCCGGCCATAACTGTAGGGATATCAAGGCTATATCGGCTTTGAAATCCGGTAATGCCGACCATCAAAGTCTTTTTTTCGTTGTTTTGTAAGAAAACTAACGCTAGAAGAAGCTCGTTCCATGCCCATAGAAGATTTACCACAGCCAAAGTCGCCAAAGGGGCGCCCGAGAGTGGCAGCACAATCGATTTAAATGTCTTAAATGAAGATGCGCCGTCGATGCTCGCTGATTCCAGAATTGACTCGGGAATTGATTTAAAGAAATTGGTCAGCATATAAATCGAGAACGGCAGCATTAAGCCCACATAAATCAGAATCACTAGTCTGAGGGTTGAGATAAGTGAGAGCTCAACGCCAAGTTGAAAAAGTGGAATTAAGAGCACAACAGGTGGAACGACCATCAGTGAAACCATAACTCCGAGGATTGTCTCGCGTCCTTTAAAAGGAAAGCGCGCAAAGCCCCATGCCGCAAGCGCTGCTAGAACTTCAGTGAGAATTACCGCACCGGTGACAATTAGAAAGGAATTAAGGAGCCAATGAGGAAAGTTATCAGTCCAGGCTGCTCGATAACCCGCAAAATTTGGAGAGAGCGGAAGTCCAAAAGGCGATCGTAAAAACTCACCTTGTGATTTAAATGAACCGGCAAACATGATGTAAGCAGGAATGAGCGCCGTTACCGAAACAAAAGTCAACAGTAAATATCGAAAGGTTGCTTCTACCTTTGAACGTTGAACGCCACGATTTATTTTCATCGGTTAAAGGTTCCTGCGATTGAGCGGCGTTGAATTCGGAAGAATGCAATCATAAGAATAAGTGTGGCGAGAAAGAGGAACACTGCGGCCGCTGCAGCAAGTTCGGGAGCCTTGTTCTGAAATGCAGATCGGTAGATATATAGCTCGCTCACCATAGTTGCGTTGCCTGGTCCGCCTAGCCCATTAGACATCACATACACGTAGTTAAAGACCCAAGAGACCATTGTGATTGCCTCAATTACGCCATAAAAAACAATGGTGTTAAGAATTGCAGGTCGGGTAATTGAAAAGTGAGTTCGCCAGAATCCTGCGCCATCAATTCGTGCTGCTTCATATGTTTCGTTAGGTAGCGAAATTATGTGAGCAAGCATCAAAATAACGCCGAAACCTACCTCTTTCCAGATGATTACAGAGGACATCGTTCCTAACGCGATTGCAGGATCACCTAGCCAGTCTTTCACTAAGAAATCAGCACCGATTGCCTTGAAGAAAATATTGAGCGCTCCGTGAAGTTGATAAATCTGGCCGAAAACGACAGCTACTACTGGAATCGGCAGAACGTATGGTAAAAAAACGGCCGAGCGATAGAAGCGCATTCCTCTGCGAGTTTCAAAGAGCGCTATTGCAATGATGAAGGCTAAAGCGATTAGTACCGGCACTGCCAAGAGGAGTAATCCGTTATGTTTTAAGGCGGTAAGAAATATAGGGTCTGTTATAACGATTGAAAAGTTTTCAAAACCTACCCAATCTCCGTCATATCGAAAAGATTGAATGAGAACGGTAACTACTGAGTAGCCAAAAATAAAGAGAATGACAAGAGCTGCTGGAGCTATCCAAAAGAGGGCTTCTCGGGACGAACGAGCAGGCCGTTGGCGTTCTTTAACGCCAACGGCCTCTCTCTTAACTCCTATTAATTTCACTTAGCCCAGGCGGTGAAATTATCTACGAGTTTGCGATCTGATTTACGTAGTCGTTCCATGACAGCTTGCATGTCTGCCGCTGCATCTGCTGCTTTGACAGTTCCCTTGAGAACTAATTGAACATTCTTGAAAACAGCGTCAGCATCAAGTTGTGCAGGAATGAAGTTCTCTAGGTATGGAGCACCATTGAGCGCTGACTCGAAGAGAGCCTTGGTTGATGCGCTCTCAACCTGAGAGATATCGAAGCGATCATCAGCAGGCATGGAACCTGTGGCTGCGTACCATGCGTTGAGACGATCTGTTGTATGTGTGAACTTGATGAAATCAGCAGCAACTTGTGGGTACTTGGACCACTTTGTAATTCCAAGAGTTTGAGAGGTTGTACCCATCTTGCCTGCTAGAGGTCCATCTGACCATGCAGGCATTGCCATGATGGTTACCTTCTCATCGCCGCCAGCCTTCTTCGCGAAGTTCGGTGCATCAGGACCTGCAGTAATTGTCATTGCAGCTTTTCCATCAACAAACTTCTGTTGCGCTTGATAAAGCTCAAGTGAATTGATGTCATCGTTCCAGCATTTACGATTCTTGGACTCTTCCAACTTTGTCCACCATGTTGCATGTTCTGGATCGGTGAACTTTGTAGTTCCAACGACTGCATTGATTACATCAGTCTGTGATTGAACTGATTGCGCTCCAAGGATGGAGTAAATCCAACCACCGAACCAACCATCTTTCACGCCACCTGCGATTGTTGTAATTTTCTTCGCGGATAAGGCGTCGCAGACCTTCATGAGTTCGTCCCAATTAGTTGGAACAGCTAATCCATTGTCGGCGAGAATATCTTTACGTACCAATAGAGGGAATGATGGGTTTACATACCAAGGCGCGGTCCATACTTTGCCTTGGAAACCTGATTCAACTTTCGCGTTAATGTAATGAGAAAGTTCCTCTTCACTTAAGTAGTCAGAGATTGGCGCGATATGGCCATCCCATCCTGGCTGTTGAGAGTAAATACCACCCCAGAAATATTGAATATCTGGACCAGATTGTGCGGCAGCTGCTGCCTCAAATGCGGGTATCAAACCATCGGTCGTTTGGAGAACATGCTTAATAGTCACATTTGGATGTTCTTTTGTGTAGAGAGCGATTGATTCTTCTAACCACTTCTGAGCACCTGGAGCTTCTTGTTCGCCCCACCAAGAAATGTTAAGAGTAAGATCTTCAGTTGGGAGCGCGGCTGCGCTCTCAGTTGGAGTGCTCTCTGCACTTTTGTCACTAGAAGACGAACAGGCTCCAAGTAACAGCGCCAGAGCAAATGCTCCGATTGCAAATACTTTCTTTGACTTCATTTTCCCAAACCTCTCTTGTTGGAAAAGCCGTACCAGGCCGG
Organism: Candidatus Nanopelagicaceae bacterium; assembly: GCA_036804325.1. GTDB lineage: Bacteria > Actinomycetota > Actinomycetes > Nanopelagicales > Nanopelagicaceae > IMCC26077. The sequence goes on from DAIRSQ010000003.1 coordinate 6,265, forward strand.
CGGACCATCGCAGCATTTGTGAAGGCCTGTCAGTATCTTCCACCTAATTTGGGTTGAAATCAACGGCTCAATTGATGAATTTAAGAAAAACCAGAGGCTTATGACGGAATACAAATTCACCTGAAGTTCAATGGTTATTCTCGAATCATAGTTTTCCAGAAACGAATCAAGTTGTTTCTGGAACCGTATGATGAGTGCATGAAGAAAATAGCCCTAATTGCGCATGACAGAAAGAAGAGTGAGTTGCTCGCATGGGTTTTAGCCAACAAAGTCGAACTTGCCACCCATGAGCTCATTGCAACAGGCACCACTGGCGCGCTAATTGCGAAAGAGAGTGGATTGCCGGTCCAACTTGTTGAGAGCGGACCATACGGTGGCGATATTCAAATTGGGGCAGAGATGGTTGAAAATAAAATTCATGCTCTTATTTTCTTTTGGGATCCTCTTGAGCCTCAACCGCACGATCCTGATGTGAAAGCGCTACTACGAGTATCGGTGTTAAAAAATATCCCAACCGCTTCAAATCGTGCGACGGCCGACTTATTAATTCACTCTAAATTTTTTAACTAAATAAAATTCGAGATAGAAAAACTTGGGGCCGACCAGGGGACTTGAACCCCTAACCACCCGATTACAAGTCGGGTGCGCTACCAATTGCGCCAGGTCGGCAAGGCTGTGAAGCGTACAAAGTCTAGTCTAGTGGAAAATTAATCTCGGCAAACCTCGCAACGCCTCAGGCAATAATCGCCAACGCCAACTTAGGCGGCTGTGAGTGTGGCCTTACCTATTTTGCCAACTATCTGATTGGTCTTTTTGCCATCCCCAATTTTGATTGGTTTTCCTGCTGCATCAACTAGCAACTTCTTCTTGCCATCTACATATATTGATGATCCAGAAGAAGTCTGAATTGGGTTTGCATTGCCATCAAAAATCTGGCCGTTGAGCGCAACCTTAATGGCTTTGCCATCTGGTCCAAGTACATCCTCTTTATTGATCCGAATTGATAACTGAGTTGCTTTCAGGCTGATTGTGATTGGTTTGCCCGAGAGATTTAGTACCGGCTTATTTCCAGAATCGATTATCTGACCATTCGCATCTAACCGACAGGGTTTGCCAGCTCGGTCCAATAAAAATTCACCATTAGGGGCGAGAAGCATTCCACGAGAGCTTAATGTGACCGGACGTCCATCGCTACCAGTTATGTTCTTGCCTGCGGATGTCACTAATAAACCGTTATATCCAAATTGGAGCGGTTGACCATCGCTGCTTTTAATCTGCTTTCCATCAATGGTTGATGCTTGAACTCCGACCGCACCCACGTACACGGGTGCATTAGCGACTAAAACTTTCTGGCCGCTATTGGTTAAATACGGCTGCCCCACCAATGGTTTTCCGTCAGCAGCAAGAGCAATGCTTCCCACAGAATCTGCAAGCGCCTCAGCTAATACTGGTTCCCCGGATGCACTCTTTAGCACGACACCTTTTGCATTAAGAACTGGTGGAACATAAACAATCTCTCCATTGCCGGCTTTAACTACTCTCCCATTGCTATCTAACAGTGGGAGCGCAAGAACTGGACTTCCGCTGCTGTCGTATACCGGTTCGTCTGTTCCAAAGGTAATTAACTTAGTCATCACAACTTTATCGCCATCAACCACTGGCTCGCCCGCGCTATTTAGCACTGGTCGAATCATGATCGGCAGGCCATTCTTGTCAACAAAAACCGAAGCGCCATCTTTGAGAACTGGCGCCGTTGTTAGCGGTTTTCCATCGGGGCCAGTTAATACTTTGTCATCGCTACCCAAAACATTAAGTAAAACAACTGGTGCTTTCTTTTTACTCGGACTTCCGGGCACTATTCGATCGACGTAAATAATTTGACCTGATTCACTCTTTGCAAGGGACGATCTGACTACCTCTCCCTTATCGTCAACAACAGCCTTACCTGATGAGCCAAGTACTGGTTGAAGAACTAAAGCTTTACCATTTTCATCTGTTAACTCAGCGCCCTGTTCATCTTTAGCGACAACTGTTGCAACTTTATTTCCTTTTGCATCCACTACCTCTTGCCCTTCGGTTGCAGTTTTCGCCACTGTAGCAATAGAAGCAATTTTTGCCTCTGCCTCAATCAACTTCTGTTTAGCTGCCGAAGCTGCATCTGCTTGTACCGCTAATTCGGTAATTTTTTTATTAGCTTCTGCGAGGCGAGAGTTTTGTTCTTGAACTTGTTGCTCATAAGTTTTTACTTGTGTCGAAGCTTTTGCTTCAGCGCTCTTTACCGCATCGTTCTTTTGGGCAAGTTCAGCCTTTAGCGCAGCAATCTCTGCTTGTAGATCCGCAATCTGTCTATTAAGCGTGGCGATTTGCGTTGCACTTGTGTCTACCGGAGCTGGTGCTGGGGCCGAGGAAGTTGTTCGATAAGGATCACTTGTACTAGTTGATCCAGAAGATGATGACGGGTCATACGGGGTCCAAGTTCCGCCACTTCCACCAGTACCACCCGTGTAAGTGCCGCTACCACCAGTCCAAATGCAACCATCCGGATTGCTGGGATTCGGGCTCCAGGGACCATCACACGTTGCAGTTGCAAATGCGACTTGAGCTGAGGAACTCAATAGCAGGCTCAAGAGTGCAGCAGTGACACCCGACTTAATGGATCGCATGGTAGAAGAGTAATTCTCCAGCGAGCTAACTCCAAGAGTGAAGTAGGGAAAAACCCTACTTTCCAGGTCAGGGCAGTTAAACGGTAGGCGTGGAGTAGAGAACTTTCCCCTTAACCTTAATCTCAGCCTCGACAAGATACTTCTTAACTGCGGCAGTATTAATGGTCACACCCATGCCAGGTGCATCAGGAGCTTCAATCATTCCATCAGCCCCGACTTCGATGCGATCGAGCGTTAACTCTTGGCAAAGAGTCTTTGGCTCCATTGGGTATTCGGTGATGTTTGATTCTTTCAAACCTGCAAATGGTTGTAGCGACGAAGAAAGTGCAGATTGTGATGTGAAGGTGTGATTAACATATTGCACGCCCTTCGATGTTGCATATTGCGCGACTCGATAAGCATTTCCGATACCACCAACATATCCGGTGTCGATTTGAATAAATCCAACTCCACCGTAATCAATTAACTGCTCTGCTTGGAAGGCATTGTGTGCACCTTCGCCACCGGCAAGTTTCACTTTTGGAGTTCGCTTTGCTAACTCGCCATACTCTGCAAGGGCATAGCCATCAAAAGGCTCCTCGTACCAATAAACATTTGCCTCAGCGAGCGCAGGTAAACGTTTTGCTGCGGCTTCAATGTCATCTTTGAAAACTGTTCCGGCGTCGATCATTAAATAGCCATCTGCACCAATACCTTCGCGGGCAGCGTGAATATGCGCCGCATCATCTTCAACAGTGGTGGTTCCAAATGGACCCCAGCCAAACTTGATTGCCTTGAAACCTTTATTTCGCATATCAACTGCCTTTTGCTTTGTTTCAGCGGCAGTATCGCCAAATAGCACTGAAGCATAAGGAAGCTTACGTTCATTGTTTTTGTATCCAAGAAGTTTCCAGATTGGCTCTTCCTTAGCTCGCCCTAAGCAGTCCCACATTGCAATTTCAATTCCCGAAATGAGAAGGTCGCTCTGCAAGAGACCATAGAAAGAGTTTTGACGGACATTTCGATACACCTGGCGAATATCTTCTGGTGAATCAAGGCGTTGTCCAAGGACAGAATCAATCACTGGGTGACAACCGCTATGTGACATCGGCGTAATCCAACTGGTAATTCCAACCATAGGTGAGCAAACTGCCTCGCCCCAACCTACGTGACCATTAGATGTAACACGGCAGAGCAACGAATCTTGGCTTCCATCTCCGATATCTAAAACTTCGGGCATGCGAAGGTAGAAGAGATCAACGGAATCAATTTTCATCTTAGGAAACCTTTCGTTTGAATCTGCTCGGTTAACTTAACTTTACGGGCGTACTGTGTTTTGGAGAACGTCCATCGCCTGAGGATACTCCACGAATTCTCCTGGACATCCATGGAATAAGAAAGGTAACGAACCAACGAAGGTCATCGTAAATTTTCGCCAGTAACGAACGGCGTGGAAGTGGTGGCAGGTCACTTCGCCAATTTGGGTCGTGCGGTCCACCAATTTTTGCCAGCACTCCTTGTGCGACCCGATGGTGTCCATATGGGTTGAGGTGGAGTCGATCTTTATCGAGAAATCTTCTACTTGCAATATCGGGGTCGACAGTTGCTTCAATAATGATTGCGCCAGCTTCTTCGCCCATCTCTCTCACTACTTTATTAAATTCACTAAACCGTGCATGCCAGAGATCTTGCATCTTGCCTGACTTTGCCACTCGCTCGATTGCGGTAAAGAGCATCAATTGGCACCCTGTGGCGGCAAGCTTTCGCACTGCTGCTTTATATATAGGTAACACTTGATTTGGATCGTAGCTAGGGCGCAAAAGATCATTTGCTCCGGCATGGAATGAAACCAAGGTTTGACTTCCTTCAATCCATGGAAGTGCGACTGGAACTTGATCTTCGCTAACTTGTCCAACTAACTTTCCGCGAACTGCAAGGTTTAGGTAAGTGAAGTCTGAAGTTTGCGTTGCAAGCGCTTGAGCAACTCGATCTGCCCAGCCTCGATATTGATCATTGATGCGCTCATCTTGCATACCTTCAGTGAACGAATCACCGAGCGCGATAAAACGAGTGTAACTAGCCATATCAACTCACTTTTACTACTTGTTAATCTTTCTCTTCTCCGACACTGAATATAGAGCGATAGCGGCAGCAACGCTAGCGTTCAAAGATTCCATCTCAGATGACATGGGAATTGAAACGACAAGATCGCAACTCTCCCGAACTAAACGTGAGAGGCCTTTTCCTTCGCCACCGATAACAATCATCAACGGTTCATCGGCGACTGCCATCTCAGCAAGTGGCACTTCACCGCCAGCATCAAGACCGACCACAAAGTAACCATCACTCTGTAGATCGTGAATTGTTGCTGTCATATTCTTAATTTGTACAACCGGAGTTCGTGCCGCCGCTCCTGCGGAAGCTTTCCAAGCCACTGCTGTCATTCCAGCGGCTCTTCGCTCCGGAATAACAATGGCACTGGCACCAAATGCACAGGCACTACGAATAATCGCGCCCAGATTTCGTGGATCGGTTACACCGTCTAGCGCCACCAATAGCGGAGTACCTGAAATCTTGCTGATCACTTCTTCAAGCGGCTTGAACTTATAAGGCGCAACGCGAAGGGCTACTCCTTGATGCGCCGGATATGGATCTAACTCTTTTCGATTGATGTCGATTACTTCGATACGAGATTGCCGTGCCAATTCCACTATTTCATTGATGCGCTCATCAATATCAATGCCGCGAGCAACCATCACACGCTTCACCGCGATCCCAGCGCGCAAAGCTTCCAAGACTGGATTTCGGCCAACAATCACATCATCTTGAACCTCAAATTGGCGACGTTCACGATCATCACGGCTCTCTCGTGGTTCACGACCTGCGCGTCCTTTACTCGTCTCTGCAGATGATTGCGATTTACGAGTTGAACTTTTTGCCTTGCTCGCAGCAGCGGCTTTACGTTTTGCCGCAGGATGATAAGGACGGTCAACAGCTTTTGGAGTAGGCCCTTTACCAGCAAGGCGACGTTTGTTGTTTCCACCTGAGCCAGGTTTTTTTCTCGCGACCATTATTTACTCCACCGTGGCCCTTCTGGGGTGTCTTCAATCGAAAGACCCAACGAGGTGATGGAGTCCCGAATTCGATCTGCGCTTGCAAAATCTTTACGAGCTCGCGCAGTTTCGCGTTCATCAAGGAGAACTTTGACCAAACCTGACATTACCTCACTTAGACCTTCGTCGTTGCGACTCCATGTTGTATCCCAAGGATCGCAACCTAAAACTGCCAATGCGCCACGCACTTCAGAGGCACGAGCCGATAGATTCGCTAAATCTTTCGCGGCTGCAGCGTTATTACCCTCACGAACCAATTCAGAGATAACAGCAAGCGCAGCAGGCACAGCTAAATCATCATCCATTGCCTTAGCAAAACTCTGAGCGATCGCACAATCAGGGACTTTGCCAAGTTGTGCTGCTGAACGCTTCAGGAAGCTTTCAATCCGTCGGAAGTTGACCGCTGACTCATCAAGCGCATCTGGTGAATATTCCAACATTGAGCGATAGTGCGCGCTTCCTAAATACCAACGAAGTTCAATGCCGCGAACTCGTTTTAATAGTTCATAAATGCGAAGAGTGTTTCCAAGAGACTTGCTCATTTTTTCACCAGCAGTTGTTACCCATGCATTATGTAACCAACGTTGCGCAAATGGATAACCTGCGCCATTAGATTGGGCAATCTCATTTTCATGGTGCGGGAAGATTAAATCTAAGCCGCCAGCATGAATATCGAATTTCTCACCGAGATAGGCCTGCGCCATTGCTGAACATTCGATATGCCAACCAGGACGACCATTTCCCCATGGTGTAGGCCATGAAGGTTCGCCAGGCTTAGCGCTCTTCCATAACGCAAAGTCTTGTGGATTCTTCTTTAGTGATTGCGTCGCTTCATCACCATCAGAACTCGATTGAAGATCATCAATTTTCTGCCCAGAGAGCGTGAGGTACGCATCAAGAGAGCGGACATCAAGATAGACATCGCCATTTGACGCTGCATAAGCCTTGCCACGTTCAATCAATAGAGAGATTAATTGAATCATTTGCGTGATGTGGCCGGTGGCTCGTGGTTCATAAGTTGGCGGTAACACATTTAGTTCTGCGTACGCAGCCGTGAATACTCGCTCATACTTTTGTGCCAGCGCCCACCATGGCATCTCTTCATGGATAGCGTTATGGAGAATTTTGTCATCGATGTCGGTGACATTTCTAATGAAAGTTACCTCGTAACCACTTGCTATCAACCAGCGGCGCAAAATATCAAAATTGATACCACTTCTAATGTGGCCGATATGAGGTGGAGCTTGCACTGTCGCTCCGCAGAGATAAATACCAACTTTTCCAGATTGAATTGGTGTAAACGGAGTGACTTCACGAGTAAGAGTGTTATAAAGATTAAGACTCATATTTGCTTCACAATCAACGCAGTTGCAATCGCGGCAATACCTTCGCCCGCGCCTGTGAAACCTAAACCATCAGTAGTTGTTGCACTTAGCGAAACTTGGGCGCCACCTAGAGCTTGCGATAACGCCTTCTCGCCCTCTTCGCGGCGAAGTGAAATTTTTGGCCGGTTGCCGATAACTTGCACAGCAACATTTTCAATTGTGAAGCCAGCGGTAGAAAGTCTCGTGAAAACCTCGCTAAGAAGCGCGGCGCCACTAGCTCCTGACCATTTCGGATCTGAAGTGCCAAAGACCGAGCCTAGATCGCCTAAGTGCGCAGCTGATAAGAGCGCATCGCAGATTGCATGTGCGGCAACATCACCATCAGAGTGCCCTTCAATTCCATACTCATCTGCCCAAGTTAATCCAGCAAGGTGCATCGGCTTGGTGGTAGAAAATTTGTGGGCGTCGAAACCAATTCCCGTTAGATGCGTCATCGCTGACCTACCAACTCTCGTGCCCACGCGAGATCATCGAGCGTTGTGATTTTTCGGGCGCAAATATCTCCGGCAATTACTTTGACTGGAATACCAAGTTTTGAGACCAGGGCGGCATCATCTGTTGCATCATCTCCAGATGAATGCGCAGCAAGTATCGTTTCACGAGTAAAGCCTTGCGGAGTTTGCACGGCACGTAATGAATCGCGCTCTGGAGTGCTAACTACGTAACCCTGATTATCTACGACCTTGATGGTATCGACGACATCAAGGGCTGGAATTACCGCTTGCTCACCTGCAAGAAGTTGACTTATTACATTTTCTGCAAGCGCCACTGGAGCAAAGGCTCGTGCGGCATCATGAATCAAAACATATTTGATTGTTTTAGGTAGAGCTGCAAGCGCGTTAGCAACGCTCTGGCTTCTCGTTGCGCCACCAGTAACAAAATGGATTTGAGCAAAGTGTGAGGATCCACTAAATAGCGCTCGAAAACTCTCTTCGAATCCAACTGGGGCGGCGATCACTATCGTTGCTGACATTGGAGCAAGATTTGTAACCGCCCGCTCAATGAGTGTTATCCCATCGACTTCTACGAGGGCTTTAGGAATACCGACGCCAAGTCTCTCCCCGCTACCTGCTGCAGGAATGATTGTTGCGGTTTGTGAGTGGCTCATTTGATGAGCCAATTATGAGGCGAGCACCTCGTCGAGAATGCCTTCTGCCTTTACTTCATCAGTCTTCTCGGCGAGCGCAAGTTCGCTAATTAATATCTGTCGAGCCTTTGCCAACATTCGCTTCTCACCAGCTGAGAGACCACGGTCAAGATCGCGACGGTACAAATCACGAACAACCTCAGCTACTTTGATGACATCGCCAGATGCAAGCTTTTCTAGATTTGCTTTATAGCGACGGCTCCAATTTGTTGGCTCCTCGGTGTATGGCTGACGCAAAACGCCAAAGACTCGATCGAGTCCTGCGCTATCAACTACATCGCGAACGCCAACTAAATCAACATTATCTGCCGGCACTCGAACTGTTAGATCTCCTTGGGTGACCTTGAGCACGAGGTAGGTTTTCTCCTCACCCTTAATGATGCGAGTTTCAATTGCTTCAATAAGCGCTGCACCGTGGTGGGGGTAAACGACTGTTTCGCCGACTTTAAATGACATAGTGAGCTTCATCCGCCTCTCGTGGGTGGCTGTACGAATGATTAGAGTCATATTCTACCAGCCAATTCCGACAGAAAAAATCGGCTGATTGTCGGTATATTTTCCCTAGAACTGCATAAGAATTCCAGTTGACAAATTCGCTTTTTTCACTCTTCCCGAGGAGAATCACTGCTATGCAAAGAAGGTTCGGTACACGTTTTACAGTTCTAATGGCCTCATTACTTTTAATCACTGGTTGCGGCGCTGGTCCAAATGCGCCAACGCGATTGATTAAGCAAGTAACAGATGGCGTTGAAAAAACTGTAGGCGAGATAAAACTTCTTCATATTTTGCTAGTCGCTCAGAGCGATGGCAGCGCAGTTCTTGTAGGCACTTTAGTTAATGATGGCGCTACTCCAGAACTACTTACTTCAATTTCTGTTAATGGCATTCCAGCGCTCGTGACTCCTACAGCGCCAGTAATTACACCTGACCAACCACTTATTTTTGCTGGAGATAGCGCAAATGCACTAGCAGTTATTCCAGGCTTAAATGTAAAACCTGGTAGACACGTCACGATGCAAGTTTCTTTTAAACAATCGGGTTCTGAAACCCTTGAAGTTCTCGTTCGCGATCGAAGTGGGGAATTCGCAAATGTCGGAGCAACACTACTCAACTAGCTCGCACTAGTTAGAAAATTTGTACCCTAGTCCGCGTACCGTGAGAATGAATTCTGGATTTGCAGGATCTTTCTCTATTTTAGAACGTAATCTCTTTATATGAACGTCGAGAGTTTTGGTATCGCCCACATAATCATTTCCCCAGACGCGATCGATTAACTGAGTCCTCGTAAGCACCCTTCCTGAATTGCGCATCAGAAATTCAAGGAGTTCAAACTCTTTAAGCGGCAAGGCGACCTGCACATTATTTACCGTCACGATGTGACGTTCGATATCCATGCGAACTGGACCAACGGTGAGTAAATTTGAAGATTGCTCTGGCTCTTGTTGTCTGCGTAATACTGCACGAATTCTTGCAATGAGTTCTCGCGATGAATACGGCTTTGTGACGTAGTCATCAGCGCCAAGCTCGAGTCCAACCACCTTATCCACCTCAGTATCTTTCGCTGTTAGCATGATAATTGGCACCGAGCTCTTCATTCGTAACTGACGACAAACTTCGGTTCCGCTTAGTCCTGGTAGCATCAAATCAAGAAGGACAAGATCTGCTCCATCTCTTTCAAAGAGTTGAAGCGCTTTTACTCCATCTTCTGCAACGTTTACTTCAAACCCCTCTTTTCCAAGTAAAAATGAGAGTGCATCAGAAAACGAATCTTCATCTTCGACTACCAGAATCTTTGTCATTACTCTGCCTCTTTTTCTTTTTGGGAAATGAAATTTCTGGGAAATTTCATGGTGAAACTGCTTCCTTCGCCAGGCTTACTCCACACGCTAACTTCCCCACCGTGAATAGATGCCACATGTTTTACGATTGATAAACCGAGTCCCGTACCGCCAGTTTCGCGAGATCGTGCGGGATCTACTCGATAGAACCTTTCAAAAATGCGTTCTAGGTCGCCTTCCGGAATGCCAATTCCTTGATCCTTAACTATAACGAAAATTGACGCGATGTCTGATTCTACTGAAATGCTCACTTTTGTTTTCTCGGGACTGTAGTTAATAGCGTTTTCGATGAGGTTGTGAAAAGCCATTACAAGTTGCTCCCTATCACCGGATAACTTTAAATCGGTTGAAATTTCAGATGTTAACAAAATTTGTCGAGCTTCAGCACTTGTTTGCGATTGTCCGATTGCTTCATTAACCAAATCGCCGACATCTACGATTTCAAATTCTCTAAGAGGATTATTATCTTGCAACTTAGACAAGGTAATAATTTGTTGAACCAATTCCGTTAATCTTTTTGCAGTTACTGACATCTTGCCTGCAAAGTGTCGCACCATTTCAGGATCATCACTAGACGCTGCCACAGCCTCGCTCAAAAGAGAGAGAGCGCCAATTGGAGTTTTTAGTTCATGGGAAATATTTGCCACAAAGTCTCTGCGAACCGCATCAACGCGCTGAGCTTCGCTCACATCGTCAATCAACACTAAAATCATCCCACGATCATTTAGAGGGACTACTCGCACTCTTAAGTTAGAAACCTTTTCTGACAAACCGGTAGTTGGTAGTTCAATATGCCCCTCTTGGGACTGACCGGTGCGTCGAACGACCCGAATAAGGGCTAAAAGCTCTTCGCTGACTACTCGCCCATTGCGAAGAATTCCTATTTGAGTAGCTTCGCTCGTTGAATGAATAATTCCCTCTGCGCCCGAAAAGAGAATTGAAATGGAGTCTAGGTTCTCAAGTACAGCTAGTAGCTCAGATGAAGCCACCCCCGATTGGGAAGCAGCAGCTGGATCCTGCCGCTTTGCCATAAACCTGAAGCGCCCCATACCCGTAATCGTAGAAGTTGCCAGGCTCAGCCACCAATTAGTAGGGGACTCTTTCAGGCTTTTTATAATGTTCAAGGTTTGTTCAACTTTTGTTCATGAAACCCTATTTCTCGGCCCCTGCGGCAAAGTATGCTTCTGGCGTGCGCGAGTCGTTTCAAAAAGAACTTGATGAAATCAATCAAGCGCTCGTCTCGCTAGGAAAACAAACTGAGCAAGCTCTCGAATCGGCGACACATGCGCTTTTAACGGCCGACTTGCCTCTGGCAGAAAAAGTCATCGCAGACGATGACAAGGTAGACGATGCCCAACATGCTCTCGACGCAAAAACGATAGATTTAATTGCTAGACAGTCTCCGGTCGCAAATGATCTGCGTGCCTTAGTCACTTCGCTTCGAATGAGCGCTGACTTAGAGCGGATGGGTGACATGGCCCATCACATTGCCAAGCTCGCTCGCATGAGATATCCAGCCACAGCTGTTCCGCCGGAACTTTTACTAACCGTACAAGAAATGGGTCGAGTCGCAAGCAAGATTGTCGGAAAAGCGATTGAACTAATTTCATCCCGAGATGCAGAAGCTGCAAAAGTCTTGGAAAAAGATGATGATGAGATGGATATTCTCCATCGAAAACTTTTTGCGACGCTCCTAGATGATAATTGGTCGCACGGAATTGAAACTGCAATTGATATGACGCTGATTGGGCGATACTACGAACGTTTTGCGGACCACGCGGTTTCAATTGCCCGAAGAATCTATTTCTTGGTTGAGGGAGAGTATTACTCAGATCAGAAGTAACTACTTCTTCCCTTGATTAGCTACCGCTTCAATTGCAATTCGAGCAGCTTCAGCATCTAGATACTCGCCGCCTGATTTAATAGGACGGAAATCTTTATCTAATTGATACAACAAAGGAATGCCAGTAGGAATATTCAATCCTGCAATATCTTTATCGCTGATACCATCAAGATGTTTTACTAAAGCTCGAAGCGAATTACCATGCGCTGTTACGAGAACTTTCTTTCCACTTTGTAAATCTGGAACGATTGAATCGTTCCAGTACGGAATCATTCGGTTGATTACATCAAGTAAGCATTCAGTCTTCGGAAGGGCGCTACCTAATTCTTGATATCTCAGGTCATTAGCCTGTGAATACTCGCTGGAATCGTCTATAGGCGGAGGCGGAACATCGAAAGAGCGTCGCCACAATTGGAATTGTTCCTCTCCATACATCGCTAGCGTATCTGCTTTATTCTTTCCTTGAAGTGCGCCATAGTGGCGTTCATTTAATCTCCAGGAGCGACGTACCGGAATCCAATGCCGTTCACATTCGTTAAGCGCTATTTCAGCGGTATTTATTGCTCTCTTCAGTAGCGATGTGTGGAGAATTTCAGGGAATAATTTTTTCTCACGAAAGAGCTCGCCTGCGCGCTTGGCTTCCATTTCACCTTTGGCGCTTAGTGAAACATCAACCCAGCCAGTGAACAAATTCTTCTCATTCCATTGGCTCTCACCATGGCGCAGAAGAATTAGGGTGTAGCTCATATCGGTAATCCTGCCCTGAAGAGGAGCAAACATCAACTCTGAAGATGTCTAAAAGCCTCTAGATTTGCAACTGATTCCCCGCGAGAGATTCGCCAAGCCCACTCGCGCCGTATTGCATCGGCGAAACCTAACTCTAAGAGAATATTAAAAGAAGAATCACAATATTCATGAATTGCACCGAGTATTTGATCTATCTCTTCGTGAGTAACTAACTCAATCGGTAGGCGACCAACTAAATAAACATCTCCTAACTCATTTGTTGCATACGAGAGAAGATACATATTGGCGTTATGACGGAGTAACCATTCATAAACTTTCTCAGTATTTTGATCAGGTTTACGGATGACAAAGGCGTTGACGCTAAGAGTCTTTTCACTCACTTTAAATATAACGCTGGTATATAACTTTTTCTCACCTGGAACAGTGACCAGAAGGCTTTTCGAATCCAACTCTTCAAATGAAATTTTTGAACTTTGAAGCGCTTCTTTAATAGTAACCAAAGGTTCTTTCATTGAGTGAATCACTATGCAAGTGAGCGAACGGCTAAGCCCGGTTCGGCTAATAACTGATCATAAATATCTATCGTTCCTCGCGCAGTAGCTTCCCAACCAAATCGTCGAGCATGTTCAAGTGCGCCCATAGATAGTGAGATTCGACGTTGCGGCTCATCAAGTAATCGAGTTAAGACTGCCGCCCACGAACGTGGCTCATGGCCATCTACTAGAGAACCCGAGAAACCATCGGCGACAGCGGTACGCAATCCACCAACTGCAGCTGCAACAACAGGGGTGCCACACGCTTGAGCTTCAAGCGCAACTAAACCAAATGATTCACTATGGCTGGGAACACAGACAAGATCTGCTGCGCGATACCAATGAGGCAGATCTTCCCGCGAAGCAGGAGGGATAAATTTAACGAGTTCATCTACTCCCAAGAATTTTGCCAATGTGCGGAGGCGATTAATTTCTTCACCATCGCCACCAGAGACACCGCCAATAATGAGGACTTCTAACCTGCTTTTTAGTACTGGATCATGTTTAACCATCTCTCCAGCAGCAGCAATAAGAACATCTGGACCTTTATGCGGCTGGACTCGGCCAACAAAGGCAAGAATCAAACTATCTTTATTTAAACCGAGTTGAATTCGTGCTTCGCGACGACCGCCACCTGGAGAGAAATGGACTAAGTCAACGCCGGGTGAAACTACATGTACTCGGTCTGGGCATGCATCATAAAGACTGACGAGATTTGCAGCTTCAGCATCGGTATTTGCGATGAGGGCTTGTGCACCGGCCACGATCTGCTCCTCACCAATGGCACGAGCGGCGGGCTCTGGTTTATCGTGATCAGCAAGCGCTCGGTTCTTAACTTTTGCCATCGTATGCATCGTGTGCACCAGTGGAACATTCCATCGTTGCGCGGCTAATAGACCAACCTGTCCGGAAATCCAATAATGAGAGTGGATTAAATCGTAGTAACCACGAGGATGACTGGCTTCTACTCGCAAAAGTTCAGAAGCCATCGTGCACATCTGTGATGGTAAATCTTCTTTTGTTAATCCTTCATAAGGGCCAGCAGTGATGTGATGCACTTCAACGCCAGGAGCTAATTCAACAATCGGTGGCAGCGCAGCCGATGTAGCGCGAGTGAAAATATCAACTGCGATTCCAGATTTTGCTATTCGCTTTGCAGTCTCTACAACATAAATATTCATACCACCGGCATCTCGCACTCCAGCTTGATCTAGCGGTGAGGTATGCATCATTAGCGTTGCGATGCGACCAGTAGCTCTCATATATCTATCAATTCCTGATTACCAGCGAGGTCCGCGAAGAATGTCATTTATTGCTGGGCGGACATCAACGATATAAACAATTGCAGCTATCGATGCAATTACCCCAAATAGATCAAGTGGACTTGAAATAGTCAGACGAAGTACTAGTGATACAGCCAGAAGTGAGACCCAAAATACTTTGCTCTGTTTGCCAGCTGCGGCAAAGGCATCGCCACGCACTCGAATTGCATGTGTCAGACCAAAGAGCAATCCCGCCAATTGCGCAAGGCCGATTACCAATAGAACTAAATCGGAGAGTGAGCCCAACGGATTGGTTAATGACATGGCCAGATTCTACTCGCCCCTAGTTCACTTAAAAACTGGAGCAAATCTCTACCTTCGGAGCAGGCCCACCAAAGACTGTTGTGGCGGGCACATCTCCAATTATTCCGATTCGACTAAGAGCAGCGCGAGTGACAACCTCGTGGGCGCGCATTGAACCATCTATCACTTTGAAGGCAATTACACCTTTACCGCGAAGCGCAGCAATATGCACACCTTCTGCTCCTTCTTTCATAATGAGCCCGGGCACTTTGCGCATCCAGCGCGCTGAGAGTCGGCCATTACCAGCAACCATTTCGGGAAATGATGACATTGCACGGACTATGGCAAGAGAATGCTCATCATCACTTTCAACAACACTTCTTATTGCTTGAGCTAGCCCTTTAAGTGGAATAGCAAAGAGCGGCGCACCACAACCATCAAAGGTGTCATTAATACTTGTTGCACCAGCAGCTTCCTCAATCTCATCTTTGATAGCAATCTGAAGTGGGTGATTCATTTCAAGATAATTTGAGGTATCCCAATTATTTATTACACATGTAGCAAGCATGCCCGCATGTTTGCCGCTGCAATTCATCGTGATGCGAGTTGGAGGCTTCTCGCCCCATAACTTCCGCTCGATCTCTCCTAGTGGAAGATCGAGAGCGCACTGTAAATCTTTTTCGCGTAAGCCAAATTGTCCCAGTAACTGCCTAACACCGGCGATATGTTCGGTCGAACCTGAGTGACTTGCAATTACCAGTGCGAGAAGTTGTGGCTCAATTGATAATCCAAGTTTCACCATCGCCCGAGCTTGAATTGGTTTTATCGAAGAACGCGGAAAGATTGGTGCAGCGCTATCACCAAGAGTAAAAATCTCTTCGCCTTTTGAATTGAGAATTAAAAGGTGACCGTAATGGGCAGATTCGACCATCCCATTTCGGATTACCTCCGCCAGTGGTTGTGGCGCGCTCACACCACTACCCGCTCCATCGTTGACCAAACATGTGCCTGCAACTGGTGCCCTTGTGCTTCCATGTCATAGGCGTAGAAGAGCTCTCCCTCTACCAATCCATAAAGTCGAGTTCCGCCTGTAACTACCTTTGCGGTTGGTGCGCTATATCCCTGATCCATCACAAGTTGAATCTTGGCAACATCAAAACGACCAACCCAACCCTCAGCAATTCCGGTGTTATGCGCCAGAATCACTTCAAGAACATTATTTGGCTTTACTCGCCAAAAACCTGTCTCCTGCGCTGCCGGAATTAACTCGTCTTTACCCTCTTCAACAAGCCATGAGCGCGAAAAATATGTAAGAAATGGGCGACCATCATGATTAAAAGTCACTTCTTGTTCAAATGTAAACGGCGAGGTGCTCGGATACTCTCCCTGCCCTTTGCCGCGCCAGGTTCCTACTAACCAAGCGAGCGGGTATAGGTCTTGGTGGAGTCCATCAGGGATTGTAAATGCCATTTTTACTCGCCTAACTTTCGTACTTGGTTTCGGGAGATTAATTTCCTTCGCATGGTGTCTCCGGATTTTTCTTGCTGAAACTTTCTGAGCGCTCGACTTGAGCGGCCAATCAAGAATAGTGAAATGAGGAATGAAAAGAGAATTAACACTCCAGCAAACACCAGATCAAGAATCATTGGTAAAGCATATGGAACTTCTGCGAAACTCACATATAGCAACGTGCTGTCGTAGAGCTAAATTCCGTGTAGATTCTCTATATGGCCGGAAAAACTCTCGTCGTTAAAGTGACCGTCGGTCAGGAATCTGCTGAGCGGTGCTCTCAAGGTTTTACCGTCGCCGCAACCGCCCTTGCTAGTGGAGTTGAAGTCATTCTTTGGCTTACTGGAGAAGCCACACAGCTCGGCCTGCCTGGCAAAGCGGAAGAATTCATACTTGAGCACTCAGCGGCTCTCTCGGAATTACGGGATCAAATACTTGAATTAGGTAAAGTCAAAGTTTGTACTCAGTGCGCAAAACGAAGAGGTATTACACAAGAGCAGTTGCTACCTGGAATAGAAATATCTGGAGCCAGTTCTTTCGTCGCAGATATTCTCGGACCAGACGTTCAAGCGCTCGTTTACTAGTTAAGGTAAGAATTTCACAGTCTGCTCATCGTAATAATTATCACGACCGCTGCTATTAAAACAATTATTAGATTACTTGCTGAGCCCACGAATTATCCGATCTACAAGTTCTTTCGCCACAAACTCAGCTTCCTTTTTTGCTTTAACACCATTTAACTCAAAATCCCGCAAAATTTGCTCTGCCGTATTTTCGGCTACCGATCCAACAAGTGGTCCATATTTATCTGCAAAGTTTTGATTGGCGAAATCTCCTATCGCGCGGGCGAGGTCACTTCGCAATTCATCTAAAGTAGGTTCAGGCGCCGAATCTGCAAACTCTCGATCAGCTCTTTCAAACGCCGCTCGACTTCGCTCCATTAATGCCCTCCCCACTTCTCGAGTTATTCAATCCCCGGTACTGGTATTTTCATCCGGTGAGGATTAAAAGCCTAGGCGCTGCACTCTTTTTAGTCATATCGAGTTGGCTGGGACCAGCATCTCTAATCGCACCTGCGCAGAGCCTCACCGTTCGATCAATCCCCGGAAACTGGGATGTTACCTATGTCGGTTCGACGCCTACTCAAGGACCGTCATCATTCACTTTTAATGAGAGCGGGCGTGATGTTCTCTCTTCATTTAACGTCACATTTATCTCCGAATCACGACAACAATGGCCCGAAGATGCCAAGAAGGCATTTATCCGCGCGACAAAAATTTGGTCATACCTCTTCCCCTCGCCGGTACCAATTGATGTTGAGGCTTATTGGTCGCCACTTGAACCAGGAATTCTTGGGAGCGCACGTCCGGGCGGCGCACGCGGAGGCGGTTACTTCCAAGACTTTGCTGGAGCGCCTGAGAAGAAACTTTGGTATCCGGCTGCTCTTGCCAACGCGCTCAACCGGGATAAAAAAGATTTAGATGATATCAATCCTGAAATTACTGCACGATTTAATTCGAATTCTCTCTATGTAAGTTGGTACTTCGGTCAAGATGCCAAACCTGGAGCTAGACAGTACGACTTTGTCACTGCGGTGCTACATGAGCTAGGCCATGGCCTTGGATTTATTTCGCAGGAAACATATAACGACCGCCTAAAAACTTTTAGTAATAACAACCCAACTATCTTCTCTGGTTTTGTCGCCAATGGATTAGACCGACGTTTATCAGATATCCCCAACACCGATACAGGTTTTCCTTCATACGTGACAAGTGATCTCTACTGGATTGGCGAGAATGGGAAAGCAGCTAATCAAAATTCTCGAATTAAACTTTTCACTCCTAGCGAGTACAAATCAGGTTCGTCGATAAGCCATCTCGATGATGGTCTGTATCCCAAAACCGCTGCAGATGGATTGATGAGTTCATCGATTAGTATTCAACAAGCCATCCATGATCCAGGTCCAATTGCTCTTGCAATGCTTGAAGATATGCGCGGCAAAACTCCAGATTCATTACTCTCTGGCGTGCAAAACCTACGTGGTATAGCTGGGAATAAGTCTGTGACTCTATTCTTCGACGCGCCCGAGCAAATTATTCGCCAAGATATTACTAATTACACAATAAAAATTTATCCATCAAATAAAGTGGTAACTGCAACAAAGTCTCCTTTCACTATAGAGAAATTAGATCCAGGACTTCCATATTTCTTTGGCGTTATTCCAAATGGAACGTCAAATGTTGGACCAGAGGTAAAAACATCAATAATCGTTCCTGAAAGTACCTGGTCAGTGAGCACGCTTGATAAGAGCGTCGATGGTCAATTTCTCGCCCAGGGACAATTTAGAGGAAAGCCCGCGCTGATTTATTCGAGTAGCACTTCTGGTGATTTGTATCTCTCGCTTTACGATGGCAAAAAGTGGAATAAGGTAATAGTTGATGGAAATTCCACGCAGAGTGGACGCAGAACCAACAATCTAAATGGCCCTATGTCTTTATGTGTTACCGGAACTGGCAGCTCTGAAAAGCTTCAAATTTTTTATACTGATACCGTAGATAAAGATCTATTGCGTGCCGAATATGATGGCAAAAAATTTCGATATGAAACAGTTGATGGAAATGGCCAGTACATTCAAGATTATCGAGAATCCTTACGCGTGCGCACCGCAAGCAATGTTGCTGTCTCTAATGCCTGTGTATCAACTCCTCTTGGACTACAAGTCTTTTATCGCGATGAGAGCCAAGGCATTCTTCTTGGCGCCACACTTGCGGCTAAAAAGTGGCAGTACGAAATTGTTGATGGCGACTCACTTCTTGGCGGACGTTCCGAAGGAGACGTGGCTTTTCATCTCTCTGCTGTTTCAATAGGCAAAAAAGTTCATCTTCTCTACGATTCCGTAATTGCAGCGCCAAATAAAATTGTCGCCCAAGGTGATGTCCGTTATGCGACAAGGAGCTCCACTTCGCCAGTAGATTGGCAATACACCACTGTTGATCTAGGTAGAAGAGAATCACCTATTGCAGGTTTTGATGTTTCACTAAATGCCACTGGAGATAAGTTGATGGCCGCATGGCTAGGAACTTCGACCGCATCACCAGTGCTGCCTGATCGAATTAGATGGATGGATCTCAACGATTCAACCTCGCTCGTTGAGGAAAAGTTAAATGTTGCCCCGAAAGCGCCGATAGCAATATCCGAAAACTCGGTGATTTATGGATGTGAAGATCGTCTATGTAACTTTGATTTAGCCACAAGAAAAAGCAAGCTTGTTAGCGAAGAGTCGACCATAAAGACATCAAAGATTGCCTGGATTAATCTCAAACAAGTGGTTTATGCGTTAGCAAATACCTCTGGACGATTGTCGCTGCTTAAGCGACCAGAGTTCTAGGAGTTCGTGCTTACTTCGCGTTACGACGTTGAATTCGGGTCTTCTTTAGAAGTTTCTTATGTTTCTTCTTCGCCATACGCTTGCGGCGCTTTTTTACTACTGAACCCACGTCACGCTCCCTAAAAATGTTGTCTGGTGCAGGGTGAAGGTTACCTCAAATTTGGCTAGAGGTATGACACCCGTACCCCGGCCTCAGGCGAATAAGTCAGAGCGGCGCACCCCTTATTAGAGGTGGGCGCTACGGCGACTATTTGCTCCTTAGCCACTCGAACTCCCTTGAGTACTTTCCCTTCTCCATCAATAGTCGCGATAAAAATCTCGGGTCCAATTGGTGTAAATGGCAGATTCTTAGTTGGCCCTAATAACGAGAGCGCGATGCAGTTACCTCTTATCAGAGCACGATCGCTATTTTGATATCTCGTACTCCACTTAACATCTCCCTTAGGAGAGAACTGTGTTATCACGCTCTCGCGTAATTTTTGCTGTTGTGAAGTTCCAGCCACCACTAAATTACCGCTTCCCGAATCCCACGAGCGGATTGCTTTCGCGCCACTACTTCTCAGGACCTTTTCAATTTTTCTGGAGGTTACAGAGATAGTAAGTACCACCGCATCAACTTTACCGACCACTTTCTTATCAGCGATGAGATCTGCGCTACTTCCGATAATTTTCAAACTCTTGTCAGAACCAATAAAACCTCGATTGAACTCCGTTAATTTCTCACCATAGGTATATGACCCATCAAAGTTTTGATTGGTAAAAACATATAACGCGCCACGCGTAGAGTTTTCCGAGGGATATTCATTACCCACTAGAAATATATCGCCTTTATTAATCGCAATTGATCTCGGAAGAAAAAGTTTTGAGTTACTGGTATTTAAGATTGAGATAATCTTTCCTACTGAATCAATCTCCGCTACAAAGATATTGTTTAAATCTTCGCGAGAAACGATTTCATTTCCTGAAACCACATTATCTGGATTTACAAGTGGAACTTTTTTAATCGGCGCGACGGAAGTTGATGGTGTGGGTGTTGGAGCTGGAATTACGGTTGCTGAAGAAGATTGGGTAGGAGTAGGCGTAGGAGTCGGCGCAGGAGTAGCGCCTATTGTTGGCGAATTTTGAAAAGCCCCTTGGGATATTCCTGAAATAAAAATTCTGTTGCCAATAATTGAGAGAGCAGTAACAAAACCTTCTTGACTACCTAATGGATTTATCCGCCAAATTTGTGAACCTTTTTCATCAACGAATGCCAATACGCTTTTCTCGTTAATATCATTTCCAGCCAAGATATAACCTTGTTGTAGCCGTGCGAAATCAATAACCTCGGAAAAGTCAGGGATGGAAACGCTTGATGAAATTTTTATCAAAGGAATTTTTGGTGCTGCTATTGCGGAATTAGCGCAAAAGAAGGCGCTGAAAAATGAAGTGAATACCGCGAGGATTGCCGTAACGTTTTTTATTTTAGGTTTCATCCTGAAGCAAGTTCACGCGATCTATCTCGAGCTGCCGTTAAGGCATCGGCAAATACTTCGACAATATGCTTTTCTTGCAAGACTTTTACCGCTGCTGCGGTTGTGCCATTTGGACTTGTGACCTTTGCTCGGAGAGTTGCGGGGTCTTCGCCACTTTCGAGGAGCATCTTTCCTGCGCCCACTAGTGTTTGAATTGTGAGCTCTCGTGCAACTTGCTCACTTAGACCAAGTTTGACTCCCGCTGCAATCATTGCTTCTACAACGAGAAAGAAATATGCCGGGCCAGAGCCGCTAACAGCGGTTACACCATCTTGTAACGACTCTTCCACTTGAATTACTTTCCCGGTCCCCGATAATAATTTTTCGACATCAGCTAAATCTTCATTAGAGGTACGACTTCCCCCGGAAATCGCGGCCATACCCTCACCAACGAGAGCTGGGGTGTTAGGCATCACTCGCACTACTCGATGCGGAATCAAACTTTCAATCAGGGATGTTGGCTTCCCTGCAATAATCGAAATTACCAGCGCACTCTCTGGTAGCCCTGGCGCATACGTTGCCAACGTGCTCTGCAGGTCGTTTGGTTTTACAACGAGAAAACAGTGGGAAACGCCCTCTAAACCGCTGAGCTCGCGCACGCCATACTTGGAGGCGAGTTCACGGCTCCGTTCAGCTCTTTTCTCAATAATCCCAATATCATCAGCCGAGATTCCCGCCTTGATAAGGCCAGCGAGGATTGCCTCGCCCATTGCACCTGCGCCAACGATTGCCAAAGCACCCATGTGTTAAAGCCTAGCGTCAGATACCTCTATTGTTCAGTCTTATGCCTGAGGTAAAGCCTGATTTCCCCCGCGAGTGGGTTGAGTTTGTCGACCCTGCAGATCCTGATGGTGACATGTTCCGTTGCGACATCACTTGGCTCACATCAAGTTGGAATTGCATCTACGGAAATGGCTGTCAAGGAATATATGCACAGACACCAAATGATGGATGCTGTTCTGAAGGCGCGATGTACTCTGATAAAGATGATGAAAAGCGCGTTCTTAAATATGCGGCGAAACTGAAACGTAGCGAATGGCAATTCTTTGATGAAGCGCAACCAAAGCGCAAAGGTGGAAAATTAAATATCAGCGAAGTTGATGAAGATAACGAACGAAAGACTCGCACCGTTAAAGATGGTTGCATCTTTTTAAATCGTAAAGGCCATGAAGCTCCTGGTTTCACTGGTGAAATGGGATGCGTTCTACATCACTTGGCAATTCGAGAAGGCGTCCATTTTGTTGAAACTAAACCTGATGTCTGTTGGCAATTACCAATTCGTCGCTCCTTCGAAAAATTAGATCTTGGTGACGATGAAGTAAAGCAAGTAACGGTCATCGGTGAGTATGAACGGCGAGGTTGGGGTCCAGGAGGCGTCGAGTTTGATTGGTACTGCACAAGTAACTCAGAGGCGCACAACGGAAAAGAGCCGGTTTATATTTCTAATGCTTATGAATTAATTAAGTTGATGGGAACCAAGGCATACGCAGTACTGAAAGAGATCTGCGATACGCGCATGGAAGCGCGGCGCCAAGCTGCTCCCAAGCTACTGCCGCTACTGCAGGTTCACCCCGCCACGCTCTTGGCTCAACAGAGCAAGAGTCGGTAGTTCGCTCTAGGCTGTTGGTATGGCCAAAGCTCCCGCTCGCGATCCCTTTCGCTGCTCCGAGTGCGGTTGGAGCACCACTAAATGGGTCGGCAGATGTGGTGAGTGTCAGGCATGGGGAAGCGTTGAAGAGAGCGCTGGATTAACGCCACGAAAAATTACCTTGCTGCCCGGAGCTGTTGCTGCACCGGCAACTCCGATTGGTGAAATTAATCTTGCAGCGGCGCAATCGCGCTCAAGTGGCGTGCCTGAGCTCGATCGAACACTCGGCGGTGGATTAGTTCCTGGTGGCGTGCTCCTTCTCGCTGGTGAACCAGGTGTTGGTAAATCTACGCTGCTATTAACTGTTGCGGCAGAGAGCGCCCGAAATGGTTTAACAAGCCTTTATCTCACTGGCGAAGAATCGGCGGCACAAGTTCGATTACGCGCTGAACGACTCAAAGCAATTGATCCTTCGCTATGGCTTGCAGCAGAGACTGATTTAGCAGCACTTATCTCTCATGTTGATCGAGTTCAACCCGATTTACTAATAATTGATTCTATTCAAACTATTGCAAGTAGCGCTCTAGATAGCTCACCGGGAAGTATCACTCAAGTTCGCGAAGTTGCCAACACTGCTATTCGAATCGCAAAAGAGCGCGGCATCACAGTAATTCTCGTTGGCCATGTCACAAAGGATGGTTCTATTGCTGGCCCACGATTATTAGAACACCTCGTCGATGTGGTACTTAATTTTGAGGGAGATCGTCACTCCAGACTTCGTTTGATTCGCGCGGTGAAGAATCGTTTTGGCGCGACCGATGAAGTAGGTTGTTTTGATTTACACGATGGTGGCATTACCGGAGTAGCAGATCCGACGGGTCTTTTTACAACTCGCCATGCGCAACCAGTTCCGGGTACCTGTCTTACCGTTGCACTTGAGGGTCGACGTGCGCTTGTTGCAGAGATACAAGCTCTGGTTGGCGCCGAGAAAGATCGCGACTATGGAAATGCTCGCCGAGTTACTAGCGGTCTTGATTCTTCACGATGTGCGATGACCTTAGCGGTGCTCGAACTTCGCGCCGGAGTAAACCTCGCTGGTCGAGATATATATGTGGCAACTGTTGGCGGAATGAAACTTGTCGAACCATCGGTTGATTTAGCGTTAGCGCTTGCAGTTGCATCTGCTGCAGTTAACCTTGCGCTCCCTCCTGATCTCATCGCAATTGGAGAAGTTGGTTTAGCGGGAGAGATTCGTCGCGTTAATGGGTTGCAACAACGAGCGCAAGAGGCATATCGCTTAGGTTTTAAGAAGGCAATTCTTCCGGCAGGAAGTGAAGTAAAGGTAGCTGGCATGGAGATAGTTGAAGTTCATCGACTTGCGCAAGCCCTCGAAAAGGTCAAGCTACTCCCACAAAACCAGAAATAACTTTTATGGATTTACTTCTTGAGTGGTATCAACAAAATAAGCGAGATTTGCCATGGCGCAAAACCACTCCATGGGGTGTTCTCATAAGTGAATTTATGCTCCAACAAACTCCCGTTCATCGGGTTCTGCCGCAATGGCAACGGTGGATGGAGCTCTGGCCTACGCCAGCAGATCTTGCAGCGGCGCCGTTAAGCGATGCGCTCCGCGAGTGGGGTCGACTTGGTTACCCACGTCGCGCCAAACGATTACACCAATGTGCCGAAATTATTGTTCGCGATCACAATGGTGAAGTTCCAGAGAATATTGCTGAACTTCGCGCACTTCCAGGAATTGGCGAATACACCGCCGCTGCAATTGCGGCCTTTGCCTTTGGAAAATCAGAACTTGTTCTCGATATAAATATCAGAAGAGTTTATGCCCGCTGTTGGCAAGGAAAGAGTGCGCCAACTAGTTCGCCAAATAATTCCGAACGAGAGCTCGCTCGAGGGCTTATTCCACCTGGTGATGACGGTAGATGGGCTGCAGCAACGATGGAGCTGGGCGCGCTCATTTGTAAAGCTCGAGCTCCACTCTGTGAAGAGTGCCCGCTACAGGACCCATGCCTATGGCGCTCCATCGGATACCCCGAAGTTGCTGAAGTGAAAAAGAGCGCGACTTGGCACGGTAGCGATCGTCAATGTCGTGGCGTGATTATGCAGGCGCTTCGCGAAAATAATGAGCTTCACGAGAGAGACTTGATTACTTTATGGAGCGATCCATCACAATATGAAAAAGCGCTTACCTCTCTTATTAACGATGGGCTCATCGAAAAGAGAGGCAAGCGCTTTAGCCTTGCCAATTAGTTATTAACTTGCGGGGGTCTCCTGCAAATCCTCTGGAGTATCTGGCGTTGACGCGATTGGTGTTGCTTTAAAGGTGAAGTGAGCATCGCTTCCTTCGCCCTCTGCATCGACCAATACGAGTTCACCCGCTCCCATTTCGCCAAAGAGAATCTTCTCCGAGAGGACATCTTCAATCTCTCGTTGAATAGTGCGACGCAGTGGTCGCGCGCCCATTGCTGCGTCATAACCCTTAGCAGCTAAGAGATTCTTAGCAGCTGGAGTGAGCTCAATACCCATGTCCTTATCCTTGAGACGAGAGTCAACGCCGCTAATCATCAGATCAACGATTTGAACAATCTCGTTCTGACTCAACTGATGGAACACGATGATGTCATCAATACGGTTGAGGAACTCAGGACGGAAATGTGCCTTCAATTCATCAGTCACCTTTGCCCGCATCCGGTCGTACGAAGTAAGTGCATCGCCACTATTTGCGAAACCAAGATTTACTGGCTTGGAAGCATCTCGCGTTCCCAAGTTGGTAGTCATGATGATGACTGTGTTTTTGAAATCAACAACACGTCCTTGAGCATCGGTGAGGCGCCCATCTTCAAGTACCTGTAAGAGTGAATTGAAGATATCTGGATGCGCCTTTTCAATTTCATCAAAGAGCACAACAGAGAATGGTCGACGACGAACCTTCTCAGTCAATTGACCGCCCTCGTCATAACCAACGTATCCTGGAGGTGAACCAAAGAGACGTGAGACTGTATGGCGCTCTGCATATTCGCTCATATCGAGTTGAATCAACGCGCTCTCATCGCCAAATAGGAATTGCGCGAGCGTTCTGGAGAGTTCGGTCTTACCAACGCCCGATGGACCAGCGAAGATAAATGAGCCGCCAGGACGCTTTGGATCCTTAAGACCTGCACGTGAGCGACGGATAGCTTGCGATAGCGCTTTGATTGCTTGCTCTTGACCAATAACGCGCTTATGTAACTCATCTTCCATCTTAAGAAGACGAGCAGTCTCTTCTTCAGTCAACTTAACAACTGGAATTCCGGTTGAGAATGCAAGAACTTCAGCAATTAACTCTTCGTCAACAACTGCAACCTGATCGAGATCGCCAGCTTTCCAGGATTTCTCGCGCTCAACTTTCTCAAGAATAAGAGTCTTCTCTTTATCTCGGAGAGCGGCAGCTTTCTCGAAATCTTGGCCATCGATTGCCGATTCCTTTTCCCGGCGAACTGAAGCGATTCGATCATCAAATTCACGGAGATCTGGTGGCGCGGTCATTCGGCGGATTCGAAGGCGAGATCCAGCCTCATCAATGAGGTCAATTGCCTTATCTGGCAAGAATCGATCTGCAACGTAACGATCGGCAAGGTTTGCCGCCGCGGCGAGCGCACCATCGGAGATGGAGACATGGTGATGCGTTTCGTAGCGATCGCGAAGACCTTTAAGAATTTCAATCGTCTGTGCAACTGTTGGCTCAGAAACTTGGATTGGTTGGAATCGACGCTCAAGAGCAGCATCTTTCTCCAAGTGCTTACGGTATTCATCAAGAGTGGTTGCGCCAATGGTTTGGAGTTCACCACGAGCCAACATCGGTTTCAAGATGCTCGCTGCATCAATTGCACCTTCTGCTGCTCCCGCGCCTACAAGAGTGTGAATCTCGTCGATGAAGAGAATAATGTCGCCGCGAGTGCGAATCTCCTTCAACACTTTCTTCAAACGCTCTTCGAAATCACCGCGGTAACGGCTACCCGCAACAAGCGCACCTAAATCAAGAGAGTAGAGCTGCTTATCTTTAAGAGTCTCTGGCACATGGCCCTTAACAATTGCTTGAGCTAACCCCTCAACAACTGCAGTTTTTCCAACGCCAGGTTCGCCAATAAGGACTGGGTTATTTTTTGTACGGCGCGAGAGAACTTGCATTACTCGCTCTATCTCACGCTCACGACCAATTACTGGATCAAGCTTTCCTTCACGCGCAGCTGCCGTGAGATTACGACCAAATTGATCTAGCACTAGCGATGTGGATTGTGTTCCCTCTGCGGGGCCGCTGGCAACAGCTTCTTTTCCTTGATATCCGGAGAGAAGTTGAATTACTTGTTGACGTACGCGATTGAGATCGGCGCCCAACTTAACGAGCACTTGTGCAGCAACGCCTTCGCCTTCGCGGATGAGGCCAAGCAAAATGTGCTCGGTGCCAATGTAATTGTGGCCGAGTTGGAGCGCTTCTCGTAGTGAGAGCTCTAAAACTTTCTTTGCGCGTGGAGTGAATGGAATGTGACCGCTTGGCGCCTGTTGCCCTTGCCCAATAATCTCTTCAACTTGAGCACGAACAGCTTCGAGCGAAATGCCGAGTGACTCCATAGCTTTGGCGGCAACGCCTTCACCTTCGTGAATTAGACCAAGGAGAATGTGCTCAGTGCCAATGTAATTGTGATTGAGCATCCGAGCTTCCTCTTGCGCCAAGACGACAACGCGACGGGCCCGATCTGTAAAGCGCTCAAACATGGTGCTCCCTTTTTTAACTGTTCTAGCTCTTCTGGCTGTTCTGGCTTGAGTTATTGGTCTAGATTTCCCTTTACCCCCATAGCCTAGAGCTGGAGCGGGTAAGAGTTCATCTCGATTTTTTCTCGTTACTTGACCGGTATAACGCCATTTAATGGGAAGTTATGCCCGAATCTCAACGCCACTAGATTTGGCAAGGATTTCGCCAGTTCGCGCTACTGCTAGTCCGCCGCCCTCTGGAAGCCCATACAAAAGCCCTGGTCGAGCCGGGAGCTCCCCAGCAAAGTGAACTAGGGCCTCAAACTGGCCGAAGGCAAGCCCGGAGTGCCATGCGCCAGCCATGGTAAATCCTCGACCCAGAACCATGGCCCCTGCGCTTGCTCCATAAATCACGCCGCGATCTAAAAACTCATCAAGTGCGTCGCGGTGAGGCAGAGATTTTTCTAGTAAGCGGAGCGGTGACCCTCCAGGGAGTATGAGCGCATCTATCGGTGCAAGTGCGCTTGCAGATAAATCTTTGAGCTCTTCAAGTTCAATCCCGTAAAGTGAAAAATATCCAGAGGCAAATGCAACGGTTGCGATGCGATCTCGTTCGCTAACGCTCGCGCCAGGGAAGATACCAACCCTCGCCCCTGAAATTACATTTACGAAGTGCTGATCAAACTCAGCAGAGTCAGCGTGAAACTCGTTACCGCCATGGAGAAAAAGCGTTCCGCTTAACAAATTACTCTCAAAGAACTTTTAGCATTCGGGTATTACCCAATGTATTTGGCTTAACTGATTCCAAATCAAGGAATTCAGCGATACCTTCATCATAAGAACGGAGAAGTTGTTGATACACATCTGGCGCAACTGGCGCTCCCTCGATTTCAACAAAACCGTGCTTTGCGAAGAAATCAGTTTCAAAAGTGAGACAGAACAATCTCTTAACACCAATCTCAATAGCGCGGGTCACAATTCGATCTAAAATCATGTGGCCGATTCCTTGCTTACGTAAATTTTCACGAACAGCCATTGTGCGAACTTCGGCAAGGTCCTCCCAAAGAATATGAAGCGCACCGCAACCAACTACCTCGCCATTGAGCTCCGCAACCGTGAATTCTTGGACATCTTCGTAGAGGGTTACCGTCTCTTTTGAAAGCAACCTTCGCTGCAACGCATACTCATCAATCATTGCTCTGATAGTTTTAATATCAGTGGTCTTCGCCGGTCTGATTATTGGAGTCATTCTGGTTTTACCAATGGGAAGAGAATTGTCTCTCTAATTCCAAGTCCAGTTAGCGCCATAAGCAAACGATCTACCCCCATACCCATTCCAGCAGTTGGTGGCATGCCTACCTCGAGAGCGCGCAGGAAGTCCTCGTCGAGAGCCATTGCTTCTAAATCGCCCTTTGCGCCAAGTTGAGCTTGAGCAACAAGGCGCTCGCGTTGAATTACAGGGTCAACAAGTTCTGAATAGCCAGTTGCCAATTCAAAACCATCAACATACAGATCCCATTTTTCTACTACGCCAGGAATATCGCGATGGCTACGTACCAGCGGTGAAGTGTCAACCGGATATCCCATAACAAATGTTGGTTTTGTAAATGTTTCAATTACTAAATGCTCAAAAAGTTCCTCAACCAACTTGCCGTGAATCCATTTTGGATCAACGCCTAACCCAACTTTTTTCGCATACTCAACTAATTTTTCATATGGAGTATGTGGCGCAACTTCTTCACCTAAAGCCTTAGATACCGAATCAAAGAGCGAAATTTCTTCCCATTGACCACCTAAGTCGCTCTCTCGACCATCAAAATGTTTGACAACTGTGCTGCCAAAGATCGAATTTGCTGCTTCTTGGACCAAGCCGCGGGTGAGCTCTATTCCATCTCGCCAATCGCCATAAGCTTGGTATGACTCAATCATTGCAAACTCTGGTGAGTGGCTTGAATCTGCACCTTCATTTCGAAAATTTCTATTAATTTCAAAAACTCGCTCAATACCGCCAACAAGACAACGTTTCAGATACAGCTCGGGTGCAATCCGTAAGAAGAGCTCCATGTCATAAGCGTTGATATGTGTTTTGAATGGACGCGCTGCTGCACCACCGTGAAGGACTTGCAACATTGGCGTCTCAACTTCAATAAATTCTCGCGCTGCAAATGAAGATCGCAGTGAACTCATAACTGCTGGACGAAGGCGTGCAATTGTCCGAGCCTCAGGGCGAACGATGAGATCAACGTAGCGCTGTCGCACTCGAGTCTCTTCAGAAAGTGGTTTATGTTCAACAGGTAATGGCCGAAGGGCTTTAGCCGCCATTTGCCAACTCGTTGCCAATACAGAGAGTTCACCACGTTTAGATGTGATGATTTCGCCGGTCACGCTTACTAAATCACCTAAGTCAACGAAAGATTTCCATTGCTCTAATGTTTCCGAGCCAACTTGATCTAAAGAGAACATCGCTTGCAACTCGGTGCCATCGCCCTCGCGCAGCGTCGCAAAGGCTAATTTTCCAGTATCTCTTTTAAAGATAACCCGACCAGTTACGCTCTCACTCTTACCGCTCTTTACATCTATTTCTAAGTGGCCAAACTTCTCACGAATAGCTTTTAGTGAAGAGGTTCGTGGAACGGAGACGGGATAGGCCTCTTGTCCGTTTTCCAAGAGAGTGTCGCGCTTTTGTCGACGAACCTGCATCTGCTCAGGAAGATCATCGATCTCCGACGCGCTATTAAGCTCTGATTCCGCCATGAGTAGAGGGTACCGGCTTAGTGGTTCCGCTCGTGTACAAGTCGCAATCCGATAAGAGTGAGGTCTGGCTCATGGAAATCAATAGTTTCGCATTCGCCAATTACCAGGCTCGCTAAACCACCCGTGGCAACAACGGTGATTTTCCCATTACTAGTTTCAGCCAATTCATCGCTGATGCGACGGACCAAGCCATCTACCTGCCCTGCAAAACCATAGATAGTTCCTGATTGAAGGGCCTCTACCGTGTTTTTACCGATAGGTGAACGAGGTCTAATCAACTCCACTTTTCGCAACTGAGCAGCTCGCGAGGCGAGCGCGTCAACTGAAATTTCAATCCCTGGCGCCAGCGCACCGCCAAGGAATTCCCCCTTAACAGATACAACATCGAGATTAGTTGAAGTGCCAAAATCGACAACAATGACTGCGCCGCCATCGCCAAACAAAGTGTGCGCTGCCAAAGTATTTGCGATTCGATCCGAACCAATCTCTTTTGGATTATCAACTAGGAGCGGAACTCCAGTCTTTATTCCTGGCTCCAAAATTGTGGAGGAAATATTTGAATAGTGGCGAGTAAGCATTGTCCGTAATTCACGTAATACTGCAGGAACGGTTGAGCAGAGCGAGATACCATCAATCTCATAGTCTTCGACAAGCGAACGGTACTTAATCCAAAGCTCATCTGCCGTATCTCGGGTGTCAGTCTTTACTCGCCAAGAATGTAATATTTCTTCGCCATCGAAAATTCCAAGAACTGTATTGGTATTTCCAACATCAATAGTTAGCAACATTACTTAACCTCACTTATATCAAGTCCGATATCCAGAATTGGTGCGGAATGTGTGATGGCGCCTACTGCTATGTAATCCACACCAGACTCTGCATACTTACGAACACTCTCTAATGTGATTCCACCAGAGGCTTCCAATTTCACACGCCCTGCCGTGAGTCGAACAGCTTCACTACATTGATCGGGAGTCATGTTGTCGAGAAGAACTTCATCAACGCCAGCGCTAATTGCCTCTGCTAATTGATCTAACCGATCAATCTCAACTTCAATTCGAATCCCAGGATACTGGGCCTTAATCGCTCTCACTGCCGGCTCAATTCCACCAACAGCTGCGATGTGGTTATCTTTAAGTAACCCACTCTCTGCAAGATTTAATCGATGATTTACTCCGCCACCCATTAACACCGCGTATTTCTCTAAATCTCGCCAACCTGGAGTTGTCTTACGGGTATCTCGAATCTTTGCATTCGTTCCTGAAATTGCTGAGACCCAGCTACTTGTTGCAGTCGAGATTCCGGAAAGTTTAGAGAGAAAATTAAGGGCTGTCCGCTCAGCAACTAACATCTCTCTTGTTAGCGCTGAAACTTTGAGAAGTGTGACATTTGCACCAACTTGGTTGCCGTCCGAAATTCGACTAATCACTTCATATCCGCTTTTACATACTCGATCTAGAACTACGATTGCAATATCTATTCCAGAGATCACACCAGATTTGCGAGTACGAAACTCAGCAATACACCGCTGAGATAATGGAATCGTTGGACCAGTAGTGACATCAACATTCCCAACAAAATCCTCAGCAATAGCTGCATCGATTCGAGAAATCAGTAACGCTTTATCAATCATTGCTCACCCCTTCAAACCGGTGGGATAAATTTCCTGACGGATCCATTTTTTGCAGTATTCGTTTCATCCACGCCTCAGATTCATACGGAAAATCTTCACGCCAGTGAGAACCGCGAGTTTCCTCTCGGATTAACGCCGAGGAAACGATTACGGTCGCCAAAGTATGAAGGTTTGTTGTCTCCCATGCTTCAACGCAAGGTTTATCGCTCCGGAGCTCGCCAATTCCTTCAAGTACCTCTGATGTGTTTTCAAGTGAACTTCGAGTTCGGATGACACCTGCACCTGCGCTCATTGCATGTGCAATCTCAGAACGAGCCTCTGGTGAAATTAATATTTCCGAACTCGACATCATTACTGGTTCTTCTCTTGTGAATTTTCGAAGCGTCTGGTGAATATCGTCTGCGATGCGAGCGGCAAAAACCAGCCCCTCAAGAAGTGAATTTGATGCTAATCTATTTGCACCGTGAACACCAGTACATGCAGTTTCTCCGCAAGCGTAAAGACCTGGAACTGTAGAACGGCCAGATAAGTTAACGCGCACTCCACCAGATGCATAGTGAGCCGCGGGAGCTACTGGAATTAAATCTTTCTCTGGATTAATTCCATGATCCACACATGATTGATAAATATTTGGAAATCTCTCCGAGAAATTTTGCACTTTACTCACATCAAGCCAGACATGTTGCGCGTTATTTTTTAACATCTGACTCATAATTGCCTTTGCGACTACATCGCGAGGAGCTAGATCGGCGAGCGGATGTAAACCTTTCATAAATTGCTCTTTAGCATCGTTGAGCAGAATTGCTCCCTCGCCACGAACTGCTTCACTAATTAGTGGTTGTTGTCCCGAGCTCTTTTCTCCTAGGAAGAGAACGGTGGGATGAAATTGAATAAATTCAACATCTGCAACTTCTGCACCAGCGCGAAGTGCGAGCGCGACGCCATCGCCGGTAGAAACTGATGGATTTGTTGTCTGCGCAAAGACTTGACCTAAACCGCCCGTACCTAAGATGACAGCTTTTCCTAAGGCACGCCCCACTCCATCGCGCGTACCTTCACCAATCACATGCAAAGTCACTCCACAGACTCTTCCTGATTCACTCTTTAGGGCATCAAGGACAAGTGCATGTTCAATAACTTCAATACCTGGGTCTTCGGTGACTGCGGCAAGTAACGCCCGTGAAATTTCAGCGCCGGTCGCGTCGCCACCGGCATGCAAAATTCGATTCTTTAAATGGCCACCCTCGCGCGTCAATGCAATTTCGCCACCTGCGCCACGATCAAAAACTGCGCCGCGCGCAATAAGTCGAGCTACCGCCTCTGGACCCTCAGTTACTAATGCATGTACCGCTTTTCGATCACAGAGCCCGGCACCCGCCTTCAAGGTATCTATCTCATGTTCAGCAGGTGAATCACCAGGTCCGAGTGCGGCAGCAATTCCTCCTTGCGCCCACTTGGTGGAGCCTTCATCAACTCGCGCTTTTGTTACTAAAAGTACTGAGTAACCATATGCCCGAATCTGTAGCGCTGTCGTTAGACCAGCAATTCCAGAGCCAACGATGATTACATCAGAGGTGATGGTCCAACCAGGGCGAGGAGCAAGTAGTTTCATGAGCTCCCCTTTATTTCATGAGAAAAATTATCAATTAACCGGACTGATCCTATCCATCCAGCTAACAGAATTTGAACCCTCCCAGAGAAATTAGTCGTGACGGGAAGAAGAGTTTCTGCATTAACTACCTCCGCATAATCAAAGCTAAATCCACTCTCCCTCGCAAAAGTCTGAGCAAGCGCTCCTTTGATTTCAACTAAGTTATTGGTTTTTTTAGCGCTCTCCTGAGCTCTGGGAAGTACTCGTGCGATTTCGAGTTCCTCAGCACTAAGCCTGCTATTTCGAGAGGATAGAGCAATTCCATTTCTGTCACGAATAGTTTCTCCAGGGACGACAGAAATATTGGGAAATCTTTCTGCCGCAAATTTACGAATCAAAAAGAGCTGTTGGAAATCCTTCTCGCCAAAAAGTGCAAATTTCGGTTGAGTCAAAGTGAATAATCGGCTGATGACGGTAAGAACTCCAGAAAAATGATTAGGTCGTGAGGCGCCTTCATAAATATCACCCAACGGACCAGCAGGTATTAGCTCTACCTTCGCTAAGCCCTCGGGGTAGATTTCATCAACTGATGGAGTCCATAAATAATCTGCTCCAGCTTCTTCAGCAAGCGAAAGGTCGCGATCTAGAGTTTTCGGATATTTTGCTAAATCATCTTTTGAGTCGAATTGAGTTGGATTGACGTACACACTTACTAAAACTTTGGCGCCCAATTTTTTTGCACTCTTTATAAGAGCAAGATGGCCATCATGTAGCGCACCCATAGTGGGTACGAAAGCGAGGCCAGCAATTGGCCCTGCAAACAATTCCAAATGTTTCATTTTCGGCTCCAGTCCGCTTGGGGTACCAGGCGGTTAAAGAGTATCGCGCCCCGATAACTTCGCCAAAAGTTCGACGACTGGTCCGGCGCCAGGCAGATAAGCAGCGCTATCTATCTCCAACCATGGAGCTAAAACAAAGGTTCGCTCTACAGCTCTCGGATGAGGCAAGGTCAATGACTCACTGTTGTAACTAACTCCATCGCATGAAATCAGATCTATATCAAGGGTCCGAGGGCCCCATCTCTCTGATTGCACATCTCGCTCTCTTCCAAAAACCCCTTCGATTGCCTGACATACTCTAAGCAATTCCTCTGGCTCTAGTTGGGTCTCCAAGATCAATACTGCATTAAGGAAATTTGGTTGCGGTGGGCCACCGACTGGTTGGTTATCCAAGAAGTTAGATAGTGCAACTACTTCACCTACTTCATTCAAGGCTTCTGCAGCTGAACTTAAAATACTTTCGCGTTCTCCTAGATTTGAGCCAAGTGCAAGAACAGCTCTCATCGCTTCCGCTCAACCACAACAGAGACATCAAGAAATTCCACCGGTATAGGAGCCTGAGGTTTATGCACGGTGATCATTACTTTCTGAACTCGACGAAACTTTTTTAAAATTTCATCTCCAATTTTCCCCGCTAAAGCTTCAATTAAATTAAATGGCGCGCCTTCAACCGTTTCTTTAACAACTTCCGCGACCTCTGCATAATTGACAGTTTTTGATAAATCATCAGATTTGATAGCAGCATTTAAATTTACTTTTAGTTCAATATCTACTACAAAATCTTGTCCTGTTTTTCGTTCCTCAGCGAGCACGCCATGAAATCCAAAAGCCCTAATTCCAGTGATCATAATTTTATCCATTGAGCGAGACCTTCACTTTCTCGACTTGCGCAATCGCATCTTTATGAGGTTTTACTGAATGGGTGCGAACCGCCCATACTCCCTGTGAAGCGCAGAATGAAGTTACTGCCACGCTCGCCTCTTCCCTTTCTTCTGGTTTTAAGTTCTCACCAAGGAATCTTTTTCGGGAAGCTCCTATAAGTATTGGCAGCCCTAACTCTGATAATTCATCTATTCCGCGAAGCAACTCCCAATTTTGCTTGGGCAATTTTGAAAAGCCAATGCCCGGATCGACGATGATGCGCTCGCGACCAACGCCCGCTTCAACAAGAGCATCTACCCGAGCGCTCAATTCATCTTTGACTTCAGTAACAACATCCCGATAGTTACTCTTTTCCATCATATTTGCGGAATGGCCGCGCCAATGCATCGCTACGTATTTAACTTTGCTCTCTGCGATGACTGATGCCATATCTACATCTGCCAGTCCGCCACTTACGTCATTAATGAAGTGAGCTCCAAGCGAAATGGCAGCTCTAGCTACCTTCGCACGCATGGTGTCGACGCTTACAGTCGCACCGAGCAACAAAGCTTCTTTTATAACTGGCAATACGCGCGCCAACTCTTCATCCTCTGAAACTCGCTCAGCGCCAGGTCGAGTAGATTCACCGCCGATATCG
The DNA here is from genome assembly GCA_036804325.1 of Candidatus Nanopelagicaceae bacterium. GTDB lineage: Bacteria > Actinomycetota > Actinomycetes > Nanopelagicales > Nanopelagicaceae > IMCC26077. Next base: position 42,159 of record DAIRSQ010000003.1, read on the forward strand.
ATGATATCTACCTGTTCGGCGAGCATCTCTTCTACTCTTATCAAGGCATCGCGAGTTGAAAGATATTTTCCACCATCAGCAAAAGAATCAGGTGTGATGTTAAGTATTCCCATCACAAGAGTTTTCGCCACGATAACTCCTATTACCTACCGAGAATCAGACTTAGCGCCTCTGCACGCGTCGTCGGATCGCGAAGAATTCCGCGAACTGCGCTGGTAGTTGTTCGCGCTCTTGGTTTCTTGGCTCCCCGCATAGACATACATAAATGCTCTGCATCAATAACGACTATTGCACCTGCAACTTCGAGTATTTCAACAAGTGCATCAGCGATCTGAGTCGTTAATCTCTCCTGCACCTGTGGTCTTCTTGCAAAGAGATCAACTACTCTCGCTAATTTTGATAATCCAGTTATTCGTCCTGACTCGCCGGGGATGTATCCAATATGTGCAAGTCCATGAAAAGGGGTCAAGTGATGCTCACAATGTGAGTAGAGCTCAATATCTCGCACGATGATTAACTCGCGATGGCCTGCATCAAAAGTGGTGGTGAGAACTTCATCTGGGGACATCCATAACCCAGCAAAATTTTCTTGTAGGGCGCGAGCAACTCGTGCTGGCGTATCTTTCAATCCATCTCGATTTGGATCCTCACCGAGAGCAAGAAGTAGCTCTTTTACAGCCCGTTCTGCTCGGTCTTTATCGAAAGGTGCACTCGCCTTACCTTCAAATGGTGAGGTGAATGAAATTGGAGTGATCTCATCCATTCTGTGGCTTCTCGGACTTCTCAAAAACTACTGGCGGTTGCTTAGAAGGTTTGCGATCCTTAGAGCCAGTCCAAGGTTTCCGGGCTGGCCACTCTTTCACATCAGCGAAAATCTCTGCTACTTCTTCCTTCTCTAAAGTTTCTCGTTCCATTAACTCTAAAACCAATTTATCGAGAGTCTCCCGGTTAACTTCGAGAATTTCATAGGCTTCTTGATGCGCATTATCAATTAAATTACGGACTTCTTCATCGACAATACCTGCAATTTCTTCAGAATAATCTCGCTGATGTCCATAACTCATACCTACAAAAGGTTCGCCCGTTGCGGAGCCAAGTTTGATTGCTCCGATTCGTTCACTTAAACCATATTCCATAACCATAGCCCGAGAGAGCGCAGTGGCTTTTTCAATATCATTAGCAGCACCAGTTGTTGGATCATGGAAAATTAATTCCTCTGCTGCACGTCCACCTAACGTATATGCCAATTCATCTAACATTTGGTTTCGAGACTTCGAATAGGTATCTTCATCAGGTAGAACCATCGTGTACCCGAGGGCACGCCCTCTTGGCATGATGGTTATTTTTTGAACGGGATCAGTATTTGGCAGCGCGTGCGCTACTAATGCATGCCCACCTTCATGATAGGCAGTGATCAATCGCTCTTTCTCATTCATCAAACGACTAACCTTTTGCGGACCAGCCATAACGCGATCAATTGATTCACCAAGAGCTTCGTTTGTTATCTGGTCAAGATTCTTCCGCGCAGTAAGTAGGGCTGCTTCATTAATGACATTTGCCAAGTCAGCTCCAGTAAAACCTGGCATTCGACGGGCAAGATTCAACAAGTCGACATCTTCTGCAAGTGGTTTGTTTTGGGCATGAATTTTAAGGATTGCCTCACGACCTTTTAGATCTGGTCTATCGACTGGGATTTGCCGATCAAAGCGTCCAGGTCGCAACAACGCTGGATCGAGAATGTCGGGTCGGTTGGTTGCGGCAATCATGATTACCGAACCATTTGCTTCAAAACCATCCATCTCCACCAGAAGTTGGTTGAGCGTTTGTTCTCGTTCATCGTGTCCGCCACCCATACCAGCGCCACGGTGTCGGCCAACTGCATCAATCTCATCGACAAAAACAATTGCAGGTGCGCTCGCTTTAGCTTGAGCGAACATATCTCGCACTCGTGCAGCGCCAACGCCAACAAACATTTCTACGAAATCAGAGCCAGATATGGAGAAAAAGGGCACATTGGCCTCTCCGGCGACAGCGCGAGCTAACAATGTTTTTCCGGTTCCCGGCGGACCATATAGCAAGACACCTTTAGGGATTTTTGCCCCCAATTTCTGATATTTCGTCGGATCGACGAGGAAATCTTTTATCTCTCGTAGTTCTTCAATTGCTTCATCCGCTCCTGCAACATCAGAGAACTTAGTTTGAGGTTTATCTTTTTCGTTTAACTTTGCCCTTGAACGGCCAAATTGAAAAGCTCGCCCACCACCTTGTGCTCGAGAGATTAAATAGAAAAAGATAAATGCAATCAATACGAAAGGAATCAGGGTAAATAACAGCGATACCAAAAGTGATTGTCGAGCGACTTTGACATTCCATTTATTTGGGGGTGGATTCTCGCTCAGAATTTTTACAAGTTCACTCTCTTGATTCGCTAGATATGACGCTTGAAGTTTTGAAGCATCTGAAATCTTTACGCCACTTTTTAGCACCACACGAATTTGTTGATCTTGCGCCAAAAGTAGCGCGGAATCAACTTGCTGTGCCGTTATTGCGCCAATAATTGTCTGAGTTTCGACTTCCTTAAAAGATTTTCCAATATTAGAAATTTGGGAGTAACCAAAGAAAATTAGCATGGCAATAAGAATCCATGTCAATGGATTTTTAAATGCCTTTGAAAAACGCTTTTTCATAATCGGCTATGAATACATTTTCGGCGCAAGTACTGCTACGCAATCGAGATTTCGATACTTCTCTGAAAAATCAAGGCCATAACCAACAACAAAAGCTGGTGGAATGTCAAACCCGACATATTTCACATCTACATGTACCTTTGCGGCCTCCGGTTTCCTGAATACAGTAAAGATTTCAACAGACTTAGCGCCACGAGAAAGTAGATTTGTTTGGAGCCATGAAAGAGTTAAACCTGAATCAACAATATCTTCGACAATGAGAACGTCTCTTCCAGTTATATCTCGATCTAAATCTTTTAAGATACGAACTACTCCGCTCGATTTCGTTCCAGAACCGTAAGACGAAACTGCCATCCAATCCATCTCTACGTGGCGTTGCATTGCGCGGGCAAGATCTGCCATCGCCATAACTGCCCCTTTGAGTACGCCAACCAATAACAAGTCTCGATCGCCATAATCTTTAGAAATTGCAGCCGCAATTTCTACTATTCGATTATGGATTTGTTCACGCGTTGCAACAACTTCTGTGATGTCATCTTTGACTCGTTCTAGGTCCACTGTGGCGCCACTCCCGTTCTCTATCTACTCCCGTGAGAGCGCTAGTCTGCCCGACTCTCGCCGGGCTGTAACACCGGCAGGCAGGGCAACGGGCCCTTGCCCGCGCCAGTCACTGATGAGGGCATCAACCCAGTCGAGCTGTTCAGCGGAGATTCGATTGGCTCCCAATCGAGATATTGCGCGTCGAATAACCCGCTTGCGGAGGGCGGTGGGCAATTTTTCTAGGAGCGCTACCTCGATAAACGCCGGATCAGGGATGGTGGCGAAAATCTCTTCTGTGAGAATTTCGAGCGCCTCGGAGTCTTCTCGAAAAATTCGAGCTGATCGAGCAAGCGCCTCTTTGATGCCTGGCCCAATTAAAGATTCCATGAGCGGCAAAATTTGTTTTCGAATCTTTACTCGCGTGAAACGCTCATCTTCATTATGAGGATCATCCCAATATTCAATTCCCACCTCTAGGCAAGCGTTTACCACCTCTTCGCGACTGATAGAGAGAAAGGGGCGAATATAGATGCCACTTTGGGTAGCCATTCCTGCAAGTGATTTAGTTCCTGAACCTTGAGTGAGTCCGAGTAGCACACTCTCTGCAAGATCGTCTTGGTTATGACCAAGAAAAATCGCATGAGCGCCTAAAGTTTGAGCACAGGAATCTAGCGCTGCGTAGCGAGCGCTTCGTGCATCTGCTTCTAAGCCATCTTTTTTAATAACATCCACGGGAACTACATCTACATCTGAAATTCCCATCGCCAATAATTTAGCCTTTGTTGAGTTGGCAATTTCGGAAGAATTTTCTTGCAATTGATGATTGATGATTACGGCGGTAATACGTAACGCGTGATGTTTACCCTCAAGCACCAGACAATGTGCTAAGAGAAGTGAATCGGCACCACCAGAAACCGCAACCATGACATGATCACCAGGATTTATTCCGTGCAGCGCCTGCCTGACTGCAAGGCGAGCTTTCGTGATCATGGGCTATAGCCTAGACCGGAAGCTAGACCCGTCCACCAAATGGGATAAGCCCAGGAATCGAATAGATAGAGCTATATAGCAGACCCATGCGGGTGTTGTGTGCCTCCCACATCATTCCATTGCCAGCATAAATTGTGATGTGGTGAATTGTGCTGATATCTGCTTTATACGAATAGAAGATCAAATCTCCAGGTTGCAACTCGCTAATTGGTACTCGCTTAGTCCAGCTGTAATAGATTCTGGAGTTAACTCGATCCCAGCCTGGATAACCCAAGCCAGCAGAGCGATATGAGGCAAAAACAAGACCGGAACAATCAAAACTATTAGGTCCTTCACTTCCCCAAATATATGGTTTACGAGCAAGGACCTGCTTTTTAGCGTACTCAACCGCCTTGCCACGAATAACTTCATTTGATCTGATAGTTGTCCGACCATTGCTAAAACCAATTCCATTAACGGGCCAAATCTTTGCCTGGCCAGATGTTTGCTCCGCACGCGATGCAAGTGCTTCTTCCAGGATTGCCAACTGACGTTGTTGCTCTAGCGTAACTCTCTTTTTGCGTGCGCTAAGAAGTTCAGCTAATAATTTATCCTGCATTTTCTGGAGCTTTTTAACTTCTTCCTCTTGAGCCGCTCTAGCTTGATCTGCTTCTTTCTTTGCTTGTGCAACGCGCGCTGTAGCATCGGCTTGTTCTTTACGCGCTGCTACAGCTGCGGCTCGCGCTTGTTCGGCTTCAATTTTTGATAAACGTGCAGTTTCTTCTGCAACTTTAAGTCGCAGGAGAATCGAGCTGTTATTTTCCCCGACTGCATCGAGTGTTGAAAGTCGATCCATCAAATCTTGAGGTCCATCGGCATGAAGTATGGAATCAAAATCGGTAAAGCCTGAGCCCATTATGTAAGCATTTGCAGCAACTCTACCTATGTGATTTTTCGAAGTAATAACCGCTGCTTGCGCGAGATTTGACTTCTTAATAGCGGCATCTTCCTTCTTCTGTGCAGCCTGCGCTTTTGCCGTTGCAATCTCTAATTTCTTCAACTCTTGCAAATAACGATTTCTCGCTGCTACCGCTTTAGCAGTTAGAACTTTTAATTGATTTGAAGCAGCCGCAAGTTTAGCTTTTGCTTTATCTGCAGCAGCCTTCTTTGCAGCCTCTTTTGCCTTGGCGTCGTTAATCTCCGCGATACTTGGCTTCCGTGTTTTTGCATCAGCGCTCGTCAACGGCGCAGTGAGACTTAAAGTCGTTAACAATGTAAGGGAGAGCAAACTTGATAATGCGCGCTTTTGTAACACGTGCACTCTCACTCTCATAGCCGTAGGGAGGGGAATTATCGGCTCATCTGGCTATAAGGATAAAACAAAGGTGGGCAAAATCGCTGGATTAACGCCGGAAGAACATCATCGTTTCACATCGATAATTGCGCTGACTGTTCCGTTTGGAGGCAAGTACGAGCCAGGTTTGGGGTTTTGATCAATCACGCTCTTCTCCCCTGTAACTCCATTACTTTTATCAATTACCGTCACCAGAAGTTGTAACGGTGTGAGCGCTACCTTTGCTTGTTCTTCCGTTAAACCTGTCATATCGGGAACGATGCGACCATACTTTACTGGGTTGAGGAGTATCGAAAGCGTTTGTGGCAATGGAATTGAACGGGGTGAGTTATCCAAGTTTTTAACTAACCATTCTGGTTTTGTGCAATCAACTGGGAGACATGGACGATGTACCCATGCGCGCATATTTCCACCACCGTTAGCCAACAGTGGTGTCTGCAAATACATTCCATCACCGGTGTACTTACCACCAATCGCCGTTGGATTCTGAAGAATTGCTTTACCAAGTCCGAGCGCTACTTCATCTTGAGAGAGCGGGAAATTAGGTAATTGAGCTCCTAAATAAATAGTGAGAAACCCTCGTGCTTTCAGAATAGTTCCAGGAGGAAAGGCGTATTTTGGGTCGAAGAGATCAAGTGAAGTGTCCCGAATGCTCCAGCCAGATAGATTGATATCTTGATCGGTTTTATTGTGCAAAATCGCATACTCACCAAATGGATTTTCATTCTGAAGTGGTGAATCTGTCTCTAGCCATAATTCAATGGCATTCATCGGTGTTTTATCGCTCTCATTCTTGCAGAGAACCCCTGACCAAAGTCCAATTCCTTTTGACGCGACAGTATTGAGTAGCTCCAGATATTGCTGATTCCTAACGTACTCATTCTCATTGGGAAACCACATCGCAAGGCCCGCCTCGATAAGTTTTGCCTGCACATCTATTGTGAAATTTCCTTGAGCATCTTTTGCAAAAATGTATCTATAAGGACGGGCTAATGCCTCGTAATTATTTGCTGAAGCAAAATTATTGGACCGTAGTTGAACTTCGCTTCCGACAGGCAGCATCGCTTTCATGAAATTAGATGCTTCTGCCCCGCCACACTGCGCAAAATGATTGGCCTTAACTGTTTCTGGCGCTTGAATCCCAATCTGTCGAACATTAAGAACGCCTCGGCAAGTTTGAACATCGACAGTGTCGCCATCCTCAACCCGGACAACAGTCCCCGTTTCCCAAATGGATTCGCCATCAAGGGCAATAGCTGGTGGGCATTCCGGTGGCAAGTACACAGTCGGTCTACTCGCTATAAATTGCACAACCATTTCTGGACTTTTGAGAATCTTACGATACAGCTGGTCACTCTCTAATTTGATCTTCGACTGCACGGAAAATGATTGAAAGAGACTTTTAATTTGATTTCTTAAAAAGTTACGGGCGGCTTGAAATTCCGGTCCGACCCCTTTTGACTCCGCGCGTACTCGTAAAAATTCCTCTTGGGCAAATGTAGTTTTTTCAATAATTGGTGTAAGGTTTTTTTGAAGTTCACTGTATTTTGATGTAATTAATGCAAACTCATCGTCGGGTATTTTCAATTCACTCAAGGATGTAATGGCATGACTTGGTTGCATAAAAGAAAATAGTAAAAATATTGATAACAAAATTCTAAATACTTTTGCGGAGTTTTTATTCATAGTTAGGCCAGAGTCAGACAAGCTGCAGCACCAAGAGCAAGCACTACACCGATGTTCTGAATTAATTTCAACCTCTCATGAAGCAAGTATCGAGCCAATAAAGCCGTTGCTGCTGGATAAAGTGATGCGAGAACTGCAACAATTGCCAAGAGTCCTTTTTGAGTGGCAATTTGATAGATACCGTTTGCTGAGGCATCAAAAATACCTGCGATGATTGCTAGCGTCCATGGAAATGATGACTTGTTATCCTCTTTTGATAAAGATTTCAAACGGAGTAGGAAGAAAGCGAAGACAAAGAGGAAGCCAAACCAACGAGCAATTGTTGAAGTCCAGATTCCTTGGTTAGTAGGCGCTAAACCTAGAACAGTTAGATACGAACCAATCAAGAATCCACTTGAAACACAAATAGCTAACGTGCTGAAAGTTATTCGTTGTGAAGAATCACTTTTCTGTTCTTGACTTACGAGAATTACCGAAAGCGCAGCAAGTCCCATGCCAAAAAAACCAATGCCTGAGACCTGATCGCCGCGAAGAAGGCCAGTGATAACTGGGACAAAACCAGCCATTAAAGCAGTGATGGGTGAGACTATTCCCATTGGTCCGCGGCTAAGCGCAATATATAGAAGTGCAATCGCTGGAACACCAAAGAAGGCGGCGAAGAAGCCATAAACAAAGGAATCTTGATTAATCTCTCCTGGAATAAGAAAAATAGCGAAAAAAGTGACCGCTATCGCTCCTGAAAGGTAGGAGACAGGGAGAACCCGAGCGATTTGAGTTTTCCGTGAAGCTAATCCGCCCAAGAAATCCGCAACGCCCCATGTTGCACTTGAGATTAGCGCCAGAAGTGGTCCCACTAGACTCCTCATGTTCTCTTGTGCAAGCGCACCATGGGTGCGCAAGATATGAAAGCGAAGTACACATGACAAACGAGCCAGGTGCAGGGGAATTCTATCCCTTTGTTGGTGTGGGTCCCCATCCAAAACCATGGCCTGTCGGTGAAAAATATGACCAAGAGCTTCTGGCAAACGGAGACCAACGAAATGTTCTTGATAAATACCGTTACTGGAGCGTTGCTGCAATTGTTGCGGATTTAAATACAAAACGTAATCCGCTTCATATCGCTGTTGAAAATTGGAAGCACGATTTAAATATTGGGTCGCTAATAAGAACTGCCAATGCCTTCAATGTCGCAGGGATCCACATAGTAGGCAAAAGAGATTGGAATCGTCGCGGAGCGATGGTTACTGATCGATACATGACTGTGCTTCACCATTCCACTGTTGCTGAATTTGCAGATTGGGCTAAGAGCGAAAAACTTCCGATAATTGGTATTGACAATATTGAAGTCAGCAAACGACTAGAACATCGCCCGCTACCTAGAGAATGTGTTTTATTTTTTGGTCAAGAAGGTTCTGGAATGTCAGATGAAGCAGTTTCCATTTGCGAAGTTGTACTAGCTATTGAGCAATATGGTTCAACTCGCTCAATTAATGCTTCTGCCGCTGGCGCTATCGCGATGTATGCCTGGGGCCTACAACACCTTTCACCAAAAAACAGCGATAATGATATTAGTTAATGTTAGTAAGCCAACTGTGGCCCATGCTGTGGTGTCGCCTTGACCTGAAGTCTTAGCCTTTTTCTTACTTGTATAACCAAGAATAAGAATAACAAGCACAATTAATAACTTCACTGAAATCTTGCCATTATCAAAAAGTGGAAAAGCATTTGGGTCTTGCTCATGTAATGGATAGCGAATTCCTACCATTGCAATTCCAGCAATTAGCGAAAGCAGAGCTCCGTGCAGCATTCCATTGGTGATCTGTTTGGATGAAGAGGCCATTTGCACGAGAAATCCACCAAATAAGGCGGCAAGGCCAACAAAGTGTAAGACAAGAAAGATATTTCCTACTGCCTCCATCATTTTCTCCTCACTATTCGCATACGGCCTTGAGCTATAGCGCTTCCGATAAGCACAATTAAACCGCCCACTGGCTCATTCCAAGTCAACGGCTCACCGAGTAGGAGAAAACCAAGTATTACTGCGACCAGCGGCGTTATATAGGTAACGGTACTTGCTATTGAAGGCCCTGCAAGTTCGACATTTCTGAAATTCCAAATGTAAGCGATTCCAGTGCCCAGAATCCCGAGCGCAAGAATAGATAAGAGCGCTTCGAATGAAATGTCATATGAATGAAATCCATTAAGCAGAAAAAATGGAAAGAGAGTTAAAGCAGAGAGGGAAACTTGGGCAGTTGCTAAAACTTCTGGTGAAAGTTTCCTGGGAATTATGTATTTAGAAGAAAAGGGGTACGAAGCTCCATAACACAGAACTGCTAACAACAAAGCAAGAATTGCACTAAGCGATATTTCCCCGAAAGATTGACCGACCGTTAAAACAATCACAACACCAAAAAATCCGAGAAGGATTCCAAAAATTCTCTCAAAACTTAATCTTTCGCTTCGGAAAACTATGAGAATCATCAAAATACTCATAATCGGCGTTAAAGAGTTCATGATTCCGGCAAGAATGGAGGAGACCCGTTCTTGGGCGTAAGCAAAAAGAATTCCAGGAAATACATTTAGCAAAAGTCCGACAATCCACAACTGAAGAAATAATAAAAAGTCTCGATTAATTCGCAATTTTTTATAAAGGAGAACTACCCACAAGGATAGCGCTCCCAAAGTACATCGAAAAAATGCAACTCCCACGGGCGTTAGTAAAGTTAGCGACTTTTCAATGAAAAGAAAGGAGGCTCCCCATACAATTCCTAGAGCAAGATATGACGCAATCCAACCTTTACTCCCGCTGACTACTTTTGTTTTACTCATTTTGAAATTCTTGCTCGTTGCGTGATTGCGTTTCCTAAAATCACGATAACGCCACCGACAGGTTCATTCCATGTTAATGGCTCGTTCAAAATAACGACTCCAGCAACTACCGCAACAATAGGTGAAATAAAATTGACTGTGGCTGCAACCGAACTACCAACAAGCGCAACAATTCGATAGTTCCAGGCGAATGCAAATCCAGTTGAAAAAATACCTATGATTGCGATCGCGAGAATTGGAGCGAGTGAGAAATCATAAGAATTAAAGCCATACAAAATAAAGGTAGGAAGTAAAACAACTGCGGCAATCGTCACTTGAATGGTGGCTAGCGCCACCGGAGGATAATTTTTAGGGGCAATGTATTTAGCGATAATTGGTGCGACTAACCCAAATGATGAGACTGCAATGAGTAAAAAGAGATATGCCCACCACGGTGCCGATTCAATATCCCAAATTCCGAAGACCATTGCCACGCCAAAGAAAGCTAGAAGTATTCCAAAAATTTGCATCGGCTTTACTGGTTCATGTTTAAATAACAGGACTGTAAAAAGGACTGCGAAAATTGGCGACATGGCATTGATGATGCCGGTCAACGATGAGGTGACTTGAGTCTGAGCAAAAGGCACGATGACTACTGGAATGATGTTGGAGCAAAGTCCAATAAGAAAGATCCAGCCAAAAACTGAACGATCGCGGGGAATCGAAATCTTCTTGTAGAACAGGTAACCCCACAGCACCATGGCGCCGAGTACGTTCCGCACAAATGCGATCCCAAAGGGACTGAAAACAGGGAGTGCAATCTCGATAAACATAAATGACAAGCCCCAGGTCAGACTGAGCAAAAGGTACGGAGCTAGCCATTTCCTGCTCTTCAACAGCGCTCCCTGGTTTTCTTAGGTGTCATTATTTTCACGGTACTCAAGTGCCGAATGATGAAAATACTGGAATACTTGATGGCGTTATCTTACTCGTGTGCAATGTAGAAAAGGGAAGTGTCGCTGTGGAACAGGTTAAAAGTTGGATTAATGGAAGTGAAGTTGGTACCAAAAGTGGCCGCCATGGCGATGTCTTTAATCCAGCTCTTGGAACTGTTTCTAAAAACGTTCAATTTGCCGACGTTGAAACTATTGATTCGGCCATTGCGAATTCAAAGAGCGTATTCGCTTCATGGAGCCAAACATCACTAACTAAGCGAGTACAAATCCTTTTCGCTTTTCGACATTTACTAAATGCTAAGAAAGAAGAGCTGGCGGCAATTATCACTTCAGAGCATGGAAAGGTTTTATCGGATGCTCTTGGTGAAGTAACCCGTGGTTTGGAAGTAGTGGAATTCGCCTGTGGCATCCCGCATCTATTAAAAGGTGGTTACTCAGAAGGAGTTTCGCAAGGCGTAGATGTTTATTCCATCCGTCAGCCTCTTGGGGTATGCGCCATCATCTCACCATTCAATTTTCCGGCAATGGTTCCGATGTGGTTCTTCCCTATCGCAATAGCCACCGGGAACACCGTAATCATCAAGCCAAGCGAAAAAGATCCATCTGCTGCTAATTTCATTGCAAAGCTCTGGAAAGAAGCAGGTCTACCTGATGGAGTTTTTAACGTAGTTCATGGAGACAAAGTTGCAGTAGATAGATTGCTCGAGCACCCAGATATCGCATCAATATCTTTTGTCGGTTCTACTCAAATTGCGAAATACGTGTACGAGAATGGCACTAAACATGGCAAGAGAGTGCAAGCGCTCGGTGGTGCAAAGAATCACATGCTGGTGCTACCCGATGCTGATTTAGATTTAACGGCAGACTCTGCAATCAATGCTGGCTTTGGATCTGCTGGTGAACGTTGCATGGCAATTTCAGCTGTAGTCGCAGTTGATCCGATAGGTGATGAGTTAGTGAAGAAAATCCAAGATCGAATGAGAAAACTTAAAACAGGTGATGGCACTAAAGGCACGGACATGGGGCCACTGGTTACCAAAGTCCACCGCGACAAAGTTGCTTCTTATGTAGAAGCGGGCATAAAAGAAGGGGCAAAGCTTGTTGAAGATGGTAGGAATATTGATATTGATGGTGTTAGTGGCGGATTTTGGTTAGGACCAACGCTTTTTGATCACGTAGCTCCATCGATGTCTATTTATAAAGATGAAATTTTTGGTCCCGTACTAAGTGTGATTCGAGTGAAAAGTTATGAAGAGGGCTTGAACCTCATAAATTCTCATCAATATGGGAATGGAACGGCAATCTTTACCAATGATGGTGGAGCAGCGCGGAAGTTCCAGAATGAAGTCCTAGTGGGAATGGTAGGAATAAACGTTCCAATCCCAGTTCCCGTTGCTTACTACTCCTTTGGTGGCTGGAAAAATTCACTCTTTGGAGATTCTCACGCGCATGGAAGTGAAGGCGTTCACTTCTTTACCCGTGGCAAAGTAGTGACTAGCCGTTGGCTTGACCCAAGCCATGGTGGAATTAATTTAGGTTTCCCTCAGAACTAAAAACCACTCTATTTATCAGATTTATCGGGTGGTATCGACCACAATCTTGAAGGCATTCTTATCATTGAGTAGTCGATCGAAACCCTTTGTTACGACTTCATTGAGGGCGATGACATCAGTCAACAGCGGTTTGGTATCAATTGAATTGCCGGCCAAAAGGGCGATTGCTGCCGCGACATCGACATCCCACATATGTGCTGCAGTGCCTTGAATTCTTTTCTCGCTCAAAACAAAATTTAATAAGTGAAAACTCTCTTCCTCGGGCCTAAAACCAACTAGAACCAAAGTGCCAGCATTTCTAATCTTCTCGAGAGATTTTGCGGTGGTGCCTTTAACTCCAGAACACTCGAGAAGTGAATCAAATTCATCGTAATGCGCCCACTCTTTTTCAATCAGTGGATTTAGCGTTTCAAATCCGAGTGAACGGCTAACCTCTTGGCGCACTGGATTTGGTTCATACACAACAACTTGAGCTGCGCCAAAAGAGCGAGCGACTTGCGCAATCAATAAACCAACGGTGCCACCACCAGTGACTGCAACTTTTGTCCCAGGAATAAAAGGCACCTTGTTTAGCGCACGAACAGCAACTGACATCGGTTCTGCAAATACTGCAACATCTGCCGGTACATGCTTTGGCACTTCAATCCAACGAGTTGGGTCGGTAGCCATGAACTCAGCCATACCACCATCACAAGTAAGCCCAATACACTCGTAACTCTTACAGATTCCCTCTTCATGTCTATTGCAGTAGTAGCAATTTCCGCAGCCAACGATTCCATCGGGAATCACTAGCGTTCCTGGCTTTAATTTTCCAAGTGGATCTTCGATGACCCGCCCAAGATACTCATGGCCGATGATCATTGGCATTCGATGTTTGGGAACAATCACTGGGCCGATTAAGTACTCTTCTAAATCAGTGCCACAAATTCCGACACGTTCCATTGCAACAAGGGTATGGCCATCAGGCACTTGCGGATTTGGCACCTCTTCAATTCTCAAGTCTTTTGGTCCATGAAATCTCGCTGCGCGCATTATGCCCCTACCTTACTTTTAATAACTTGCAAAAATCCCTCTACCGAATCTTCCACCATTTCCAAGACCTTTTCAAAGGCTCGCTCAGGTAACCCATAAGGGTCCGGAACTTCAAGGCTCTTTGCCTCTTCAGACTTCGGATTGATATGGCAGAGAGCTGGATCGAATTGACGCAAGTAGAAAACCTTTCCCGCAAATTCTGAGTTTGGCGCTAATTTCAAAACATCACGGTAATTACTGGAATCCATTACCAATATTAAATCTCGTAAAGGAAAAAAATCTTCTGTGAACTGTTGCGCAATATGCTTATATTCGTAACCTGCTTTTCGCCACGTTGCTTCGGATGAGAAGTTAGCTCCTTCGCCAACATGCCACGAACCAGTTCCGGCACTATCAACCAGAATTTCAATCGGTTTAACTTCATCAGCGCGGTTATGTAAAACAGCCGCCGCCATGGGCGATCGACATATATTTCCAAGACAGACCATCGAAACTCGCAATTGGCTCCTGCTTTCTAAATTCAAAGCTTCTAATTGCAGATGGACTGAATCATCAAAGTTCATACCGTAAAAGATAACGTACACTGATAGATTTAAGTTATGGAAACATGGCGCACATTCGCTGGTGGCATAGGTGTGCTCTTGGTTCTTATATACGCAATTGGCTCAAGTTTCTGGGTTGGGAATAATTCAAATTGGTATTACTCGCTCAATCGTCCATTTTGGCAACCGCCGAGTTGGATCTTTGGAGTGATTTGGCCATACAATTTCATTGCACTTGGGATTACTTCATTTGTTGTTGCACGACGACTCTCCAAGAATTTTGTGACAGCTTGGCTCATACTTTTCGCACTCAGCGTTGTTGCTGCTTTACTCTGGTCATACCTCTTTTACGTTCCACATAATCTCGTTGGATCAGCCATTGCGTTGCCAATAACTGCGCTCTTAACTATTCCCATAACGGTAATTACCTTTAGAGCGTCAATCGGCTATGGATTAGCGATACTCCCCTACCAAATTTGGGTAGTTCTCGCTTCATCCTTGGCAATTGGATATGCCCTAAAAAATTAGGCGGTTCTGCGAATTACCTGCCCAGGACGCTTACCTTTATGCACTCCGTTATGGACCACGATTTCCCCATTTACTAGTACTGCGGTAATCCCATCGGGATATACCTGTGGCTTCTGAATAGTTGATCTGCTATCCACGGTATCGGCATTAAATACAACCAAATCGGCAAAGTAGCCCTCTTTGATTTCACCACGCTTTTGAATATTGAATCGCTCTGCCACTTTCTTTGTCATTTTGTGAATTGCTGTTTCCAGCGTCAACGTTCCCAATTCACGAACGTGAT
>DAIRSQ010000004.1:0-38117 GCA_036804325.1 Candidatus Nanopelagicaceae bacterium
TATAAAAAGTAGAAACCCCCGGCGGTATGAGACGCCAGGGGTTTCTGATCTCGGGGATTTAAATATCGAAGTAGAGTTCAAACTCTGCTGGATGTGGGCGAAGTCGAACGTAATCAACTTCTTCCTTGCGCTTAAACGCAATCCAGGTATCGATGAGATCCTGAGCAAAGACGCCACCTTGGGTAAGGAAGGCGTGATCCTTCTCGAGATTATCGAGAACTTCACCGAGTGAACCAGGTACCTGCGGAATCGCTGCCGCCTCTGCACCTTCGAGCTCGTAGAGATCCTTATCAACAGGCTTCGGTGGCTCAATCTTGTTCTTGATGCCATCAAGACCTGCCATGAGCATCGCAGCGAATGCGAGATATGGATTGGATGATGGATCTGGGCAGCGGAACTCAATGCGCTTTGCCTTCGGATTGGATCCGGTGATTGGAATACGGATACATGCCGAACGGTTACGAGCTGAGTACACCAAGTTCACTGGCGCTTCATATCCTGGAACTAAGCGGCGATAAGAGTTGACCGTTGGGTTGGTGAAGGCAAGAAGTGAAGGAGCGTGCTTGAGCAGACCGCCGATGTACCAGCGAGCCATGTCGGAGAGATCTCCATAACCTTCGCCCCAGAAGAGTGGCTTGCCATCTTTCCAGAGTGATTGGTGAACGTGCATACCTGATCCATTGTCACCAAAGAGCGGCTTTGGCATAAAGGTAGCTGTCTTACCAGCCTGCCATGCAGTGTTCTTGATGATGTATTTAAATTTCATTAACTCATCACCAGCGCTGAGGATGTCAGTGAAGCGATAGTTAATTTCCATCTGTCCTGCGGTTCCCACTTCGTGGTGTGAACGCTCTACCTGAAGCCCCACTTGACCAAGATTCATCACCATCTGATCGCGTAGATCAGCAAATTGATCTGTTGGTGAAACTGGGAAGTATCCGCCCTTGATACGTGTGCGATAGCCGCGGTTAGGAGTGCCATCTTGGTCATACTCAATTCCGGTATTCCAAGCGCCCTCATAAGAATCAATGTGGTGATACGCCTCATTCATTCCCGTTTTGAAACGGACGCTGTCAAAGACGTAGAACTCTGCCTCTGGTGCAAAGAATGCAGTGTCTGCAATACCAGTCGAGCGCATGTACTCAACTGCCTTTGCCACGATGCCACGAGGGTCACGTGAGTAAGCAGAGTTATCAACTGGGTTATGTACTGAAAAGAGAATTACTAGCGTCTTCTCTTTTCTAAATGGATCAATAAAAGCTGAACTTGGTACAGGTAGTAGTTTCATATCGGATTCGTGAATTGATTGGAATCCACGGATAGATGAACCATCAAACATCAAACCTTCAGTAAAGACTGCATCATCAAAAGATTCTGCAGGCACATTGAAGTGATGCTGAATACCTGGGAGATCAATGAAACGGACATCAATCAGCTTCACATTCTCTTTTTTAATATAGGCAAGTATTTCGCTTGCGCTCTTAAACATCTCTTCCTCCATTTTCATTCTTATAAGCATTTACTTATAAGGGTTGCTCATACAGGTGGATGAAGAGCCTTTCAGCTACTTTGGTGAAGGGCGCTCCAACGAGAGATGAGGCTAGGGCATTGCCATGAAGGGGGAATAACCTCAATGTTTCCGGATTGTTTCCGCCCATCCAGCGACCCTTTAGGCTTACCTCATGAGCTCTTCAGGAGAAATTGGTTCGGAATCTGATGCGGTGCCCGGCCTTCGCCAGGCGGGCTTATGGCGCAGGCTTTTTGCGCTCTGCCTCGATTGGCTCGCCTCCAGCCTGGTTGCCAGGCTTCTCGTCTCCGAACAGCAACTCTCCGGGTGGGTGACGCTCGCAATTTTCTTTCTCGAGGTGACCTTATTCACGATTCTTCTAGGTGGCTCTGCCGGTCAGGTGGTAGCTGGCATTCGGATCGTGGATATCGATACCGGGATGAAAATTGGGGTACTGGCCGCGTTCATCAGGAGCGCCATGATTTGCCTTGTCGTCCCGCCTATCTTGAGTATCAATGGGCGAGGCCTACACGATCGAGCTGTTCGCTCAATCGCCATTGTTAACGTTTAGGAATCTTCCGCATAGTTGGCATTGGGCCTTTAGGCATCGGCAACTTCATGCCACCGAGAGATTTCTCGCGAGCGCGAGCTTCTCTTAATTGAGACTTCGTTAATTTCTTAGGGAGTTTTTTCAAGTGCTTCTGCAATTTTCGAAGTGGGATTCGACCCTCTTCATCGCCAACGAGAATTTCATGAACTGGTACGCCAGAGAGGAAGCGCTCCATCTTTCTTCGCTCATCAGTCATCATTACCCGAACGTTGTTACTTCCTTCACCGGTAATGACGACCCCTGCACGGCCTAAACTTCGATGAACGAGATCTTGATTTCGGGCAACTTGTACACCAGCAGTTGTAGTCCACCCTTTACGAATCGACATCAGCACGCTTGCGCCCGCCCCTACTTGCCCAGCGATGGAGGAGTAGGCGGCTCTCTCAGCGATTCGAGAGAAGCTAAATAGTGTGATGACCAAAGCAAATGGAATGGTAAGTAGCGATATGTATAGCGTTCGGTCGATAACGAGACCAAGAGTAAAGCCAATGGCCATTACTACAATGAAAATAGAGAGCAATATGACGGGAAGAAGCGGGCGGGCTTTGCGAGTAACAGAGTACGCCTGACGAAGAGTCTTGACCCACTCAGGGGACTTTCGAGGAGCCTTCTCGCCCTTTACTTTTGCTTTTTTCTCGCGTGCCATATCCGTAAGGCTACCCTCTCTCGCTTTCAACTTCTGCCAAGGTGGGAGCGGTCCCGCCTAGTCGGGCTGGAGCCCACCACTGGCCGCGATGCTCATCAGGATATTCATCCTGAACTCGGCGCAACAACTCTTCGAGGGCGTTTTTAATCTGCGCCTCTGCGACATCTACCTGAGTCTCTCGAGTGAAATGAAGCGGCTGCCCAATATAAATAGAGATTGGAGTTTTTTTACGGCGGAAATTTCGCTTACGCCCCTTGGTCCAAATTCGTTGACTACCCCAGACAATCGTTGGCAGAACTGGCACATTTGCGCCCACAGCTAACCGCGCGGCACCGCTTTTCAATGTTTTGATCTCAAAACTCTTTGAGATAGTTGCTTCTGGGAAGATTCCTACGATTTCTCCAGCCTTAAGAGCTCTCAGTGCAGCGACGAAAGAAGCAGAACCAGAATTTCTATCCACGCTGATGTGGTGCATGCCGCGCATTAAGGGTCCAGCTATTTTGTTCTCAAAAATTTCTTTCTTCGCCATGTATCGGACATACCTTTTAGCGGGCAACGCTGCAGTACCGGAGAGCGCAAAATCTAAGTATCCGATGTGGTTAATTGCCATGATGGCGCCACCAGTTCTCGGAATTCGCTCTTCACCTTTGATAGTAAATTTCAATCCAAGATATCGCCAAAAGATTCGGATGATAACGACTACAAATGGATAGACCCGATCAGTCATGGCTGAGTTCACTGGCGGTAACTTTTTTTGATTCTTTGGCTTGGGCATAAAGCTTCCCGGCTCGATAACTTGATCGAACTAATGGGCCACTCATCACTCCAGCAAATCCAATCTCTTCAGCGAGTTTTGCAAGCGCGACAAATTCTTCAGGTTTAACCCATCGCTCAACTGGATGATGCTTTGCCGTCGGGCGAAGGTATTGGGTGATGGTTATCAAATCACATCCTGCCTGATGCAAATTGACCAACGCCTCTTCGATTTCTTCACGAGTTTCACCTAGCCCGAGAATAAGATTGGATTTAGTAATCAAGCCATAATCTCTCGCCTGGCTAATAACATCGAGTGAACGTTCGTAGGTAAACGCCGGTCTGATTTGGCGAAATATCCGGGGAACTGTCTCTAAATTATGGGCAAAAACCTCAGGTCGTGCTGCAAAAACTTGTTCCAATAGCTCTGGGCGGGCATTGAAATCTGGTGCAAGCATTTCGACGCCGCATCCCGGCACCATTTCATGAATTTTAATTATCGTTTCGGCGTATAGCCAAGCTCCTTCATCTTCGAGATCATCTCGAGCAACTCCAGTGACGGTTGCATAGCGAAGCTGCATCTTTGCTACTGATTCGGCTACTCGCCTTGGCTCATCTCGATCAAGTGGAAGGGGTTTTCCAGTATCAATATTGCAGAAATCGCACCGTCTGGTGCATACCGAACCACCTATCAGGAACGTAGCTTCTCGATCTTCCCAACATTCAAAAATATTTGGACAGGCTGCCTCTTGGCAAACGGTGTGGAGACCTTCACCTGAAACCAGTGAGCGCAAACTTGTGTACTCAGGCCCCATCTTTGCCTTTGTTTTGATCCACTCAGGTTTTCGCTCAATAGGAGTTTGCGCATTTCGCGCTTCAATGCGAAGTAGTCTGCGACCTTCAGGAGCAGGGGAGTTCACGAAATAATCCTTTCACATTCTTTTTCCATCTCTTGAATAACAATGGGGAGTACTTCGCTCACTGTGATTTCACGTTGCAATTCATTGCTCATTGATGTCGTCACTACATCAGGAATACCGCATGGAATTATCTGGTCGAAGAAAGAGAGATCTGGATTAACGTTCAAAGCAAAGCCGTGAGTGACAATTCCCTTAGCAACTCTGATTCCAATAGCAGCTATCTTTCTTTTACCTGAGGCATCTTCAATCCATACGCCAGAATTGTCGCAAATTTGAATCGCATCAATTTCATATCTCTTCAGCGCTGCAATTAGCGCTCGCTCGAGCGCTCGAACAAAATCGACAACTTTGGTTGGTTCTTTCAACTTAACGATGGGGTACCCAACAAGCTGGCCTGGCCCATGCCAAGTAATTTTTCCACCGCGGTCAACATCTATAACTGGAATTCCATTTTGTGGCCGCTCTTCCGGTGCAGTTCGCCGTCCGGCGGTGTAGACAGAAGGATGCTCGAGCAATAACAGGGTAGAAGGGCGGTCGCCATCGAGGATCTCTTGATGAATTTTTCTTTGCAAATCCAAGCCTGCGCTGTATTCAAGTAGGCCAATTTCTTCGATTTGAAGTTGCGATTGAGTGAGAACGGCCATGGCCATTAGCCTACCTAAGGCGGGCTGATACGCCCTATTTCGGGCTAGGACGATAGAATTTCCGCCTACGGCCTGCCACTTTGCGGTCGCTGCCTTCTACTGCCGAATGACCTTTGAGAGGAAATATCGCCCTGTGTCTAATCAATTGAATGCAAATGAAGTGAAGAGCATCGAGGGGCGGACTCTTCGCGCCCGTAAAGGTATTGGTATTGCCGTTGTCATCATTGTTGCCTGGCTAGGAATTGGTGGAATTTCTGGTCCAGTCTTCTCGAAAATTTCTACTGTTCAAGAGAATGACAACTCTGCCTTCTTACCCGAAAGTGCGGAATCAACCCTCGCCAGCAAAATCACAGTGAAGTTCTCTGATCAATCATCAGACTTACTTCCAACGCTATTACTCTTTCTCGGGGACGTAAATCCAGCGAAAAATCCAGAAGCATTCGCAAAATTGAATAACTATGCAGCTTCCCTGGGAACAAAAATTCTTCCTGAATCAAAGAAACCGTTAAGTCAATACTTTGCACCCGGTGCGCCGCTCCAAGCAATTCCTTCTGCTGACGGAAAAGCTGCGCTCATTAACCTGCAATTGAATTCAAAGATTGCTAGCGAAAATGTAAATGATGAACCATTACTTCCACTCATAATTGAGTTTATTAGGGGAGATCTCGAAAAGAATTTCGGTGGCGATGGCGTCGAGACGCATGTCACCGGAGCTGGTGGAATCTTTGCTGATCTTTTTGGCGCCTTCGGATCTATTGATACAAAATTACTATCCACCACTTTAATTGTGGTCGCGATTATTTTGATTGTGGTTTACAGATCACCACTGCTATGGATTCTTCCGCTCTTTACCGCTGCAACCGCACTTGGCTTTGCCACGATGATTGTGTATTACTTGGCTAAAGCAAATGTTATTGATCTCAATGGGCAAACGCAGGGAATCTTGGATGTTTTGGTCCTCGGAGCAGCGACGGATTATGCACTTCTTCTCATATCGCGATATCGAGAAGAGCTCCATCTTCATAAATCTCGTTTTGTCGCAATGGCAGTTGCTTTACGTGGCGTAGTAGAACCAATCATCGCTTCTGGTTCAACTGTTATCGCAGGTTTGATGGTCCTACTACTTAGCGATCTCTCGAGCAACCGTGGTCTAGGTCCAGTGGGTTCAATTGGCATCGCCTCTGCAATGTTCGCTGCGCTCACACTCCTGCCATCCTTACTCGTTCTCTTTGGTCGATGGATTTTCTGGCCGAAGAAGCCACGATTTAATAGTGAAGATGAGAAGCTCTCTGGAATCTGGGCCAAAGTTGGAAATTGGGTAGATCGAAAGCCTAAACCTATTTGGATTAGTACCGCGATTTTACTGATTATCTTCGCTGGGTTTTCAACGACCCTAAAGTCAGATGGTTTAGCGCAAACAGATGCATTTACGACAAAACCTGATTCAGTTATTGGTCTAGCCAAACTCGGCGAGCACTTCCCGAGTGGTGAAGGTACTCCAGTTGAAATTGTCGTGAAGGAATCTGATCTCCAAGCATCAATCGTCGCCATCTCTAAGGTAGAGAACGTTGCTTCGGTAGTTCCTGTCACCAAGTTTGATATGGCAACAATGTCACCAACAAAAGAGGTGAAAGTTGTAGACGGATCAGTGCTGCTCTATGCAACTCTTGAGGTGCCAGCTGACTCAACGGAGGCAAAGAACACCATTCAATTGATTCGCGATGCGGCAAAATCCGTCAATCAAACATCCTTAGTTGGCGGTCAAACTGCTATCGGTTATGACGTTGATCAATCTTCTCGACGAGATAATCGAGTAATTATTCCAATCGTCCTTCTGCTAATTGCGCTGATCTTGGGCTTACTACTTCGTAGCATTCTTGCGGCGGGAATTCTGTTGGTGACAGTAGTGCTATCATTCTTGGCAACGCTCGGAGTTTGCGCTTTGGTATTTGAGCACATCTTCGGCTTTAAGGGCACTGATGCGAGCTTCCCACTCTTCGCATTCGTCTTCCTTGTTGCGCTTGGAATTGATTACAACATCTTCTTAATGACTCGCGTTCGCGAAGAGGCAAAGAAGATTGGCACAATAGCTGGAGTCATCAAAGGCCTAACTGTTACCGGCGGCGTGATTACCTCTGCTGGAATCGTATTAGCGGCCACCTTCGGCGTCCTTGGAGTGCTACCGCTTGTCTTCCTTGCCGAACTAGGCTTTGCAGTTGCTTTCGGAGTTTTACTCGACACGTTAGTTGTTAGGTCGCTTCTTGTCCCAGCGCTCGTTCGTTTGCTCGGAAAACGAATCTGGTGGCCTTCCAAGCTTTCGAAAGAGGGAATTGATTGAGCAGGCTACGCGCAGGTCTAGTTGGCTTCGGTTTAGGTGGTCGAGTATTCCACGCACCATTATTAGTTGGAGCTGGGTTTGAGGTAGCAGCAATCCTCACCAACTCTCCAGAGCGAATTGCGCATGCAAAGGAAGATTTCCCTAATGCGGTAATCGCTGGAACTATGGAAGAACTTCTTGCTGGTGAACTAGATCTCGTAGTGATTTCGTCTGCAAACCAAGTGCATGCCGAACAAGCGCTAAAGGCTATCGAAGCTGGGATAACTACCGTCATTGATAAGCCCGTTGGACGAGATCTCCCAGAGACCAAAGCGATCCTCGCGGCTGCGGAGAGTGCGGGAGTAAAAGTTTCTGCATTTTTCAATCGACGTTGGGATAGCGATGCGCTCTCTTTGAAGCGAATAATCCGTGAGCGCTCACTGGGGCCGATTCATCGATTTGAGTCTCGTTTTGAACGATATAAACCGGAGTTGGCATCTTTTGGTTGGCGTGATCAAAGCGATCGTGAAAGTGGTGGCGGTTGGTTGCTTGATATTCAAACCCATCTTGTTGCTGGAGCGTTAGATCTCTTCGGTCCTGCTGAAGTTGGCTTTGCGGCAATGCGAAATATTCGTGGTGCATCTGATGATGATGTGATTATCGTTTTGCATCATTTAATGGGTGTTGATTCTTATCTCACGGCAAGCGCGGTTTCTGGATACACCGGACCTCGGGTGCGTGTTTCAGCGCGCGCGGGATCGGTAGTTATCGATGATCTTGATCCTCAAGAGGAGATGTTAAAGCGTGGCGAGATTCCACATGGTGGCGTATGGAGTACGCCCACCGCCTCGCCGGTGAAGTTATATCGCGGCGATAACAGTTCCTTTGAAGTTCTCCCAGGGGAGAATGGAAATTATGTTGAGTTCTATCTACAAGTGAGACAGGCAATTATGGCTGGCACGTCGATGCCAGTTGCCAATAAGGACGCTCTCGAAGTTGCTCGTTTGATTGATATTGCTCGAGAGATCTCGTTGCGATGATTTTGGTCGTAGGCGGGGGTTTGACTGGCCTTCGCGCGGCGCTAACAATCCAAGAAAGTGGCCAACAGGTCCACTTAGTGGAGGCGCAACCATATGCCGGAGGGCGGTTAAGTTCGCAAGTAATTGATGGATTTACCATTGATCGTGGTTTTCAAGTTATTAACCCCGGATATTCGGAGTTTCAAAGTTTAGATATTCACACCTACTTCCATCCAATCTCTGCCGGGGCAGTAGCAAAGTTTGCGAATGATTCACTCTTCTTTGGAGATCCTCGTCGCGAAGTACGTTCGATAATTCGCGCGCTGCCACGAATAACTCAAGAACCAAAACCATTCTTTGGATTACTGCGCGGAGTTTTACTCTCCACAATACAAAACGGTGAAAGTGCCGATCAATTTCTGCAACGAATAGGGGTTAGCGGAGAAATTTATAGCTCGCTCATCGAACCTTTTCTTCGAGGAGTCTTCCTAGCGCCGTTAACTGAAGTTGATGCACGTTTTACGCAACGAGTTCTTCGCTCGCTTTATCGCCGCGTTCCAGGCCTCCCAGATGGGGGAGTGCAGGCGCTGGTGCAGGAGTTACAGAATCGAGTGAAGTCGATACAGACTGGTGAACGGGTTGAAGAAATTTCACGTAGCGGTCGAGGATTTACCGTTAAGACAACTAACGCGACATTCTCTGCGCGTAAAGTTATTATCGCCACGGATTACACGCACGCTAAATTCTTCTCAAAATCTCTACCGGAAGTGTCATTTGCGCGATCAACTGCCTGGTATTTCACTCTCGAAAAACAACTGCCGCAACAGCATCGACTGCATGTTGCTTCACTTGGTTCTGGCCCAGTAGTTACTGCGATTGATATTGCCTCAGTGGTGCCCAGTTACTCGCCCGATGGCAGAGGCCTGCTATCTGTCACTACCCTTGAGAAGAGTTCAGAGAGTGAGGTGCGAGCGCACCTTCGAGGTGTTTATGGCGAGCAGATCGATGGTGAACTCCTCACTCGAATCGATATCGAGAATGCGCTTCCGATTATCCCTCCGGGAGGAAAGCGGACTGGGATTCTCGACGATGAAGGATTGATTTTTGCTGGGGATTACCTAACTGAACCATCACAAAATGGCGCGTTACTTTCAGGGCGACTTGCAGGTGAGAGCGTAATAAATAATTAAAGAAATTTAATGCGCGGCAAGTTTTGCTAATGCTGGCGCGAGGTGGGGAAAGTCAAAGGTAAAACCAGCTTCGTCGAGAACTTCTGGAAGTACGCGCTTGGAGCCGAGAATTTCAGTTGAGAAACCACCAAGAGTTAATTTGAGAGCAAATCCTGGTACTGGTAAGAGCGCTGGACGCTTAAGAGCGCGCGCTAGGGCAGCTGTAAATTCGCTATTTGTTGCTGGGTTAGGCGCGGTGAGATTTACCGGACCTGAAATATCGTGATCAATGAGGAAATCAATAGCGCGAATTTGATCATGCAAGGTAATCCATGACCACCATTGCTTTCCTGAACCAAGTTTGCCGCCTAAGCCAAACTTGAAGAGAGGCATCATTCGACCCAGAGCACCGCCAGTGGGATCAAGAACAAGTCCAGTGCGAATTTTTGCGGTGCGAACTGATGGCGCTCCATCTGCAGCGCGCTCCCACTCCAAACAAACTCGCGCAAGGAAATCGTCGCCACCACGATCTTTTTCATTGACGGCGCGATTGCCAGTTTCGCCATACCAACCAATAGCGCTCGAGGAGATGAGTGATTTAACTTTGAGTTGTTCTGCGGCATTTGCAATAGTTGTGGTGCCATAGAGGCGGGAGTTGAGAATCTCCGCCTTGTAGCTAGAACTCCATCGTTTATCACCCACGCCAGCTCCGGCTAGATGGACAATCGAGTCGACACCTTCTAGAGCTACGAGATCAACTTTTCCTTCGATTGGATTCCAGAACGCTTCATCTTTAGCGCGAGGTTCACGGCGAACTAACTTGATAACGCTGTCACCTTTTTCGCGTAGATGCGAAACAAGTGCAGAGCCGATTAAGCCCGATGCACCAGTGACAGCAATTGTTCTCGCCATAATGAATTCTTATAGCCCTAGGTCAGCTTCAAAACGACCGAGCTCTAGGCGCTCTTTAAGCGTTGAAAGGAAGCGTGCGGCATCAGCGCCATCAACAATTCGATGATCGTAAGAGATTGCAAGATAAACCATGGAACGAATAGCAATCTTTTCTTCGCCATCAGCTTCTGTGATTACGACAGGTCGCTTTACGATGGAACCAATTCCAAGAATTGCGACCTGTGGTTGATTGATGATTGGCGTATCAAATAGCGCGCCGCGACTACCAGTATTGGTGATGGTAAATGTTCCGCCGCTTAGCTCATCGGGGTTGATTTTGCTATCGCGCGTGCGTAGAGCGACATCGTTAATTCGGCGAGCTATTCCACCCAGGTTGAGATCTCCAGCATCCTTGATAACTGGAACTAGCAATCCACGTTCGGTGTCAACGGCAATGCCGAGGTTTTCGGTGCCGTGGTAAACGATGTTCTCACCATCAATAGATGCATTAACCACAGGATGTTGTTTGAGCGCTTCACATACTGCGACGGCAAAGAATGGCAAGAAGGTGAGATTAACTCCCTCGCGCTCCTGGAATGAGGATTTTGCCTTTCCGCGAAGTTTTGCAATTTTTGTAACATCAACCTCAACAACAGTTGTTAACTGGGCAGAAGTTTGAAGCGATTCGACCATACGCGCCGCGATGACTTTTCGTAGTCGAGTCATCGGAACTGTGGTGCCACGAAGTGGAGAGGCGGTAACTGATGTTGTTGCCTTCTCGCTCTTTGGTGCGCTTGCAGGTGCAGCGCTTGATGCTGCTACAGCTGATGGAGTTGTGACTGGAGCAGCTTGCGCACGAGCGCGTTCTGCAGCATCGTAAACATCTTGCTTTCGGATTCGACCGCCAACACCCGTGCCGGGCACATTTGCTAAATCGATCGATAATTCCGCAGCGAGTTTACGTACCAACGGAGTTACATAGGAATCTGATTCAACGCGCGATGCTGGAGCAGGCATAGAGTTCATTGGAGCTGCTGCAGGTGCTTGTGCAGTAACAGCTGCAGGAGTTGCAACTGGTGCAACTGGTGCGACTGGAGCAACAGGAGCTGAAACTGGTGCTGCAACAGGTGCTGGTGCAGGAGTTGGCGCGGGGGCGCTTGCTTTAACTGCGCCGCCTAATGCTGCGATTGCAGCAAGTTTGCCACCAACGGGTACCACGGAATCAGCAGGAGCAAAAATTTCACTTACCGTTCCGGCAACCGGCGATGGGATTTCGGTATCAACTTTGTCGGTAGAAACTTCAAGGAGCGCCTCATCCATTGCAATGGAATCGCCAACGCTCTTTAACCATCGAGTGACTGTTCCCTCGGTTACGGATTCACCAAGCGCAGGCATGACAACCACTTCACTTCCAGCGCTAGCAGTATTTGCGGCAGCAGGTGTAGCAGAAGTTGCACTCGCTGGAGTAGGAGCTGGAGCTGTGGGCGCCGCCGGTGCTGGCGCAGGAGTTGCTACCGGTGGAGCGGCTGGCGTTGATTGTGCAGCGCCATCATTGATAACAACGAGATCGGCGCCAACTGGGACGGTCTGATCAACGGCGACAAGAATTTTTGAAATGGTACCGGCGACAGGGGAGGGAATTTCGGTATCAACTTTGTCGGTAGAAACTTCAAGGAGCGGCTCATCGACAGCGACTTGATCGCCTTCGTTTTTGAGCCAACGAGTTACGGTGCCTTCGGTAACGCTCTCACCAAGCGCCGGCATCACAACATTAAATGACATCTTCTTCTCCTCTGTTTTCCCTATCCTAATAACTAACCGTGGGCATGCAATGGTTTGCCGGCAAGAGCGAGGTGCGCCTCTCCCATAGCCTCAGACATGGTCGGATGGGCATGGATTAGTGGCGCCACATCATCTGCGGTAGCTTCCCAATTGAAGATAAGTTGCGCTTCAGCGAGAAGTTCACCAACGCGACTACCCACCATGTGAATTCCAAGAACTGGACCATTCTTTTCAGCGACGAGCTTGATTGAGCCCGAGGTCCGAAGAATCTGAGATTTTCCATTTCCAGCTAAATCGTAAACAAGTTCGACAACTTCGTGGCCACGCTCTTTCGCTTGGGCAGTGGTCAATCCAACAGAGGCAACTTCAGGCTCAGAGTATGTAACGCGAGGTACGCCATCGTAATTAATAGGTTGTGGATTAAGACCAGCAATCTCTTCGGCTACGAGAATTCCTTCACCAAATCCAACGTGCGCCAACTGGAGGGTGGGAATTAAGTCGCCAACAGCATAAACATTAGCAACATTGGTTCGACACTTCTCATCTACCAATACGTACCCACGATCCATTGTTAAGCCAATTTCCTCATAACCAAGATTTGCAGAAGTTGGCCCGCGGCCGACAGAGACCAATAACAAGTCCGCTTCAAATTCGCGACCGTCTTCTAAGGCAACTTTTACACCTGATGCGGTTGGTGTTGCGCTCTTAAATCGCACCCCTAACTCAAAGTTAATACCTCTTTTGCGATATGCACGCTCTAGCAACTTTGATGATGATTCATCTTCAAGCGGAACCAAGTGTTGTAAACCTTCAATGATTCGAACATCTGCTCCAAAGGATTTCCATACTGAAGCAAACTCACATCCAATAACGCCACCGCCAAGAACAATGACGCTCTTTGGTACATAATCAAGAGTTAGCGCGTGATCGCTGGTGACAATTGTGGTGCCATTGATTTCAAGACCAGGAAGAGTCTTGGGGTATGAGCCAGTAGCGAGAACTAAATTCTTTCCAGTAATTTTCTCGCCATTCACTTCAACAGTGTCTTTTGAGATTACTTTGCCGTGGCCCTCAATAAAAGTAATTCCTCGGCTCTTCACTAATCCCTGTAACCCTTTATAGAGCTTGGAGATGACGCCATCTTTATAGGTGTTAACGCCAGTCATATCGATGCCGCCTAATTCAGCGACAACTCCGAATTCGTGCGCCTCGCGCGTGTTATCAGCAATCTCGCCAGAATGAAGGAGGGCTTTGGTAGGAATACAACCGCGGTGCAGGCAGGTGCCGCCTAATTTTCCCGCCTCAATTAACGCAACGCTTAGGCCAAGTTGGGCTGAGCGAAGAGCGCAGGCATATCCACCAGAACCGCCACCAAGGATTACCACATCGAAAGACATCTACCCGCCCCCACCCATCTCTTCTCTAGTTCTGCTGGTGCCCTTTATATAGCTACCGGGACACAGGGCTATCTTCCCACTCCTAGCGAGTGGTTGTGACCTCGGCAAAGTGCACTAGTGAGCGGACTGCAAAGCCCACCCCACCAACTGGGGTGTAGCCATGGGCGCGATCTTCATTGAAGGAGGGGCCCGCGATATCAAGGTGGAGCCAGGGAAGATCGGCAGGAACGAACTCCTTCAAAAAGAGCCCAGCGACAAGCATCCCGCCCATCCGTTCCCCAATATTGGCCAGGTCTGCCACTGGAGAATCGAGCGAAGGGCGTAGCTCCTCTGGAAGGGGCATCGGCCAGAAACTTTCACCTGTAGTCGCTGCTGCGGCAAGAAATTGAGATCGGAAATTTTCGTTATTTCCCATCACTGCTGCAGTCCGTTTTCCTAGCGCAACAATTTGAGCACCCGTTAACGTAGCAACGTCAATGATTCCATCAAGATCCTTTGTTGCCTCAACTGCGCGTACGAGCGCATCAGCGAGAATTAATCTTCCTTCAGCATCTGGATTAAGCACCTCTACAGTTTTTCCGCCATAAATTGTGATGATGTCACTGGGTCTAGTTGCGCTCTCACTTACCATATTTTCGGCAAGTGGAGCCCATGCATCTATTGCGACTGGTAGCTTCAATTGTGCAATCGCATTTATTGCTCCGACGACCGCAGCGGCTCCACTCATATCAGATTTCATCGCTTCCATACCTTGCGCAGGCTTAAGCGCTAAACCTCCAGTATCAAAAGTGATTCCCTTGCCAATGTATGCAAACTTCTTTTTCGCGCCTTTTGGTTTATATGAGAGATGAAGTAGGCGCGGGGGATTTGCCGACCCTTGTCCGACTGCTGTAATGCCTCCATACCCCTCACTCTTTAGTTGGGTATGAGTTTTTATCGCAACTTTCACATTGCTAGGGAGTCCATCTTTTACTAAAGAAACAAACTTTTCTGGCGTGAGATAACTTGGTGGCATATTGATCAAATCTCGCACGAAGTTAATTTCCCTAACGAGAATTTCGGTACGCTTCAAAATTGCGTTTGCATTTTTAATTGTTCGCCCCGACAGGAAGCTGATTTTGTCAATCGGGCTCGGCAGATTCGTATCGCCTTTGAATTGGTGAAATTGGTATGCACCAAGTGCGGCTCCTTCAACAACAGCCCGGAACTCTTCATTGTCTTTACATTCGATCGCGATGGTCACCTTCTTATGACCAATCAATGATCGGAGAGCGACCCCCGCAGCACGGCGGATTCCTTCCACATCACTTTTCGTAGGAAGCGCAACCGCGACGATTAACTGACCTTCTGAATTGGTTAATATTCGCACTTCATCTGATTTTCCCTCAACGCGCGAATTTGTTAGCGATTTCTTAAGCCAGATCGCATCTGGCGAATTCTTTCCTCGAAGATTTTCGCTACTTGCCACTAGGGATAATGAAGAGCTATCAGGGGAGCAGCGATAGCCGACTACCAGTGGCGTCGATTTACCCAAATCTCCCAAAGAGAGTTGAATCGAGAGTGTCATGGTGAGAGCCTAACGATTCGCGGTAAGTTGAGTGTGTGGAATCGCCCTTACTCGCAGTTCATCAAGCTCTTGGCGCAAAACTTGGCGATTTTGCCGGGTGGCAAATGCCCCTTGAATATCCCGCTCCAGTGGGCGGCGGAACGCTAACCGAGCACCTCGCTGTTCGAGAGAGAGTTGGCCTCTTTGATGTATCTCACTTGGGAAAAATCTCCATCAAGGGTGAAGGTACGAAATCGTGGGCAAATGAAATCTTTACCAACGACTTAAATCGGATCTCACCAAGCCAAGCTCAGTACTCACTGCTCTGTAACGAGCAAGGAGGGGTGATTGATGATGTCATTATTTATTGCCGGAGTGAAAACGATTTACTGGTGATTCCAAACGCATCCAATGCGCAGGCCGTCTTTGAAACTCTTAATTTAGCAAATAGCAAATTGCAGTTAAGAATTGAAAACCTACATAATGAATTTGCAGTTATTGCTTTGCAAGGGCCGCTCTCGCGTGCCGTGCTTAGCGCAGTTGGGTACACGCCAACTTTGGAATATATGTCATTCACAGAGATAACACTCGAAGGAATCTCCCTGACAATTTGTCGAACTGGTTATTCAGGAGAGCATGGATACGAGTTGCTTCCAGCAAGTCAGGATGCCATAGCTATCTGGAATTTACTGAGTAGGGAAGTGTTAAAGGTGGATGGAAAGATATGCGGACTAGGTGCGCGCGACACCTTACGTACCGAGATGGGATACCCACTTCATGGCCATGAACTTTCACTAGAAATTACCCCACTCGATGCAAATCTATCGTGGGCTATTGGCTGGAAGAAAAATTCATTTCATGGCTCCTCCGCCCTACGCGCGGAGCAGGTTAAAGGAGTAGGGAGATTATTGAGGGGCTTGCAACTCACAGAACGGGGCATTCCTCGGAATGGAATGCTGGTTCGTAATGGTGTTGGCGCGGTTGTTGGTGAAGTAACTAGCGGAACTTTCTCCCCTTCTATAAAAGAAGGTATAGCTCTGGCGCTCATTGAATCGGGAATTGAAACTGGAGATCAAGTTTTTGTGGATGTTCGGGGTAGAAATTTAGGTGCCATAGTGGTGAAACCACCTTTTGTTACATCGCACGTTCGCGAATAATTACAACGTTTCCGCGCTGCATTGCTCGTCGAATTGAATTAAGGATTGCTTTACCAAGTAATAGAATTAAGATCATATTGAAAAGCGCACGAGGAATATCCCATGCCAGCGCTGTAGCAAAATGAAAAAGGATAAATCTCTGTAAATTATTGAGTACAGCATCGCCTGCGATATATGCGATTGTGGTTTTCGGTGAAGCAATCCAAGGCCATAGTTGCAGGTCCATCATAAACCCGAAGAATGCTGCAGAGGCTATTCCATATCCTGCAAGTGCAATTACTTCGATATTTTTTGATTGAATGCGAGGCAATGCACCAGCGCCCCAGCCTATCCAGGCGGCGCACATCATTTGAAAGGCTAACCACGGCCCTACGCCGCCAGTTAATAAAGCTGAAGCAAGCATGGTCGTTAGCCCTAGGATAAATCCAAAACGTTTTCCAAGTGCGCGCCCACCAATAATTATCAAAAACCAGATGGGTTCCAAGCCAACCGCTCCAGCACCAATAGCTCGAAGTGCGGCGCCAGTTGCGCTGAGTACCCCAAGAAATGCAAGTGATTTAACATTTAAGGCACCCGATGTGATTTCAACAATCGCGGTAATGGTGACCAGGGGCATAAGCGCCAGAAATAACCATCGAGCAGCTAAATCATTTTGAGCGCTTACAAATAGCGGCCAGGTAAAGGCAAGTGCACCTATGATCGAAGCAAGTAAAATTGATAACGACGAAAAGATATGTGAACTCAAGCCGTTGTTTTTCATTAAGTATTTTTCTCACCAAGTGATTGCAAAACTTCTGACACCGTTAACCATCGAGCCGGAGCTAAAACTTTTGTTACTTGAGGGGCGAAGGCGGGGGACGAAGTTAAGATTTCAGAAACTTCACCATCGGCAACAATTTCACCATCGGCCAAAACCACAACTCGTGTTGCAATGTCCGCGACCAGCTCTACATCGTGAGAGGCAATGACAACAGCGGTATTTCCCGAGACTACTTCGGAGATGGCTTTAATTAACCTCTCCTTCGCTTGATAATCAAGTCCCCTGGTGGGTTCATCAAGAATCAAAAGGGAGGGTGTTTTTGCCAACACTATGGCTAAAACCAAACAAAGCCTTTCACCTTCAGATAAATCTCTAGGATGCAATTGGCTATCCACTGAAGGTAGAAGTTTTCGCAGGATTAGTTCTGTCGTGCCTCTTGCAACTTCATTATCTTGATCACTATTTTCAAGTTCCTCTGCAACGCTTTGAGCATAGAGAAGATCACCTGATTCCTGAGGTACGAATCCGATTGTGCTTATCAACTCTGCTCCGTGCAATTTTTTCGGATCTCTACCAACTACATGGACTGATCCTTTCGCGATTTCGCGTAAGCCGACCATGCTTGTGAGAAGCGTTGATTTTCCCGCGCCATTGCGACCCATTACCGCGACAATTTCACTTGCTTTAATTGAGAGTGAAATATTTTCAAGAGCTACTTTTTCACCGTATCGGATAGTTAAGTTTTTGATAGAGAGAACTTCCGGAGTAGATGAGGCAACTGCCTTTCGTTCTGGTGGAGATATACCTTGGGCGAGATGGCTAATGGTCCGACGAGCATCTCGGACAGTCATGGGAACTTCTGAACTATGTAAAGCGCGAGAGAGTTGAATTATTGGGGGCGCTATTGCAGACTCTTTGAGAATATCTTCCGGCGAACCGATAGAGACAGTATTTTGATCTTCAACATAAATCACTCGGTCAACGAATTGCAGAACTCGCTCAAGTTTATGTTCTGCAATAATCACAGTAATTCCTAGATCGTGTACGAGACGAGATAGCGTGGCAAGCACCTCTTCAGCGGCAATCGGATCTAATGCACTGGTAGGTTCATCAAGTAAGAGCACTTTCGGATTCATTGTGAGAACCGATGCGATGGCCACTCGTTGTTGCTCTCCGCCACTTAGGGAGGCCAACTTTCTATTCCTCAGCGGTGCAAGTGCAAGTAGGTCCAAGGTGTCTTCTACTCGTTTTCGCATTACCTCGGGGGAGATTCCTAACGATTCCATTCCGAACACGAGCTCTTCTTCAACGGTATCCGTCACAAAACCAAGTGCTGGGTTCTGACCAACGATTGCAATTAAATCGACTAGTTCCCGAGGTTTATATAGCGCGGTATCTCGCCCCGCTATCTTTATAGTCCCTGAAAATATTCCACCGGTGTGGTGTGGAACGAGTCCATTCATTAATTTTAATAGCGTTGACTTACCGGCACCGGTATCTCCCATGACAAGCACAAATTCACCTTCAGGAACCTCGAAAGATAGATTTTCAAAAATAGTTCGCTGAACATATGGATAAATGAGAGTGACATTTTCAAAAGTAATCAAGAGAACATCACCTCTCTCCTTGTTACTAAAAGTGGCATAGAGCAGAGAAGAAAGAGTGTGATAGCGCTAATTGGATTAAAAGTGGTGTGAGCGATTACCACAGCTAGAGCAGATGAGATTATTACGAGGTACTCCTCTTTTCGCCACGGCAGCGGGCGATACTTGCTCCGGGAATTTTCGTTATTTGCCCAGATTAAACCCGACGCGAGAACTCCGATAGATATAATCAAAGTTAGGCGAAAGGCTCCATTGGTAAGAAGTTGGAGTACTGCTATTAACACTCCAGTGATGCCAATCAACATCAATACCGAGGGGGCGCCTTTCTTATTTATTGTTGCACGATAGCCGTAACCACGCGATTCCATAGATTCGGCCATAATGAGAGCTCGCTGCAAAGCTTCTTCAAATAGCGGAACCAAAGATCGTTTAAAGGAAAATCGCCTCTCATCACCGCGCAACTTACGTGCTTCGCGAATTCTCTTGATGCTCGTGACGAAATGAGGAATCAAGGTTGTGGCAATGATGAGAGCAACTCCTGCTTCGTGCAGAACACCTGGTAGGGCACGAAGTGTTTGTTTTGGGTTTGCTAGGGAGCTCGCGCCAGCAATTGTTACCACCAATGCAAAAATTGTTAGCGTTTCGATAAAAACGAGGTGCAATCGCTCCTGAGTTACATCACCACCTAGAAAAATTCCAGCCAACCATTCTGGGAGTTTCACTCTGGGAAGAGAAAAAAGCACGCGTCCGTCACCGGGAACACTGAAGATAATTGCAATAACCATTCGAATTACAAGTGCGAACGTCGCGATTTTGATTCCGATGGAGAGCGCTGACGCCCAGGGGTCATCTGTCTTTCTGGATAGCGTGACAATCACCGTTGCCAGAATAATAATTACCAGCAACCACGGATTAATAGTTCTACTCGTTGCCACAGCAAGACAGATGCCCCAACTCCACCAGGCAAGTGGATGTAACGTTCGCACCACGAATTACTTCTTTAACTCCGCTGGAACTGGAATCGCATCCGCGCCACAATCTTTGCTAGGGAAACCATTGATACCGCAGATAAATCCGCCCTCTCCGGCGCGAACATCTGCTGCCTTATTGAGCACATCAAGTCCGGTTGCATTTAATGGAACAGAAACGCAACCACTCGATGCCTCTGGAGCTTGATCTCCTTCTGGATAAATTGCTGGGTTTCCAAATTCGATGACATACCCAACTCTCTTCTCGCCTGCAGTTGAGGTTGTGTTGCTGCAAAGCGTTGCAAAATCTGGTTGCACCGATGGCGCAGTTGGGTCGACGACTCCTTCCGCAGAGAAGGTGTAGTTCCAGCCCTCTACTGATCCATCGGCTGGGCTTGTAGTTGCTGGGCCTTCCATTGCGGTCGTCCAACTTTTGTCATCTTGGTTGCTCTGGGAATATCCCCAATAGCGATAGCCAACTGCATCTGCAGATTGTGAACTTTCCGAGGTGGCTGCGCTTGATTGAGAGCCACTCGAACATCCGGTGAGCGATTGCGTTATTACCCAACCAGTGATGGCCAGTAGAGCGAACTTTGATTTTTTAGTAGATATTTTCTTCATACAGACTGGGACCTTTCGAGAAAGGGTCCACAAGGCTAAGACAGTAATGGCGAGGGAGAGTTCGCACATCGTTGCCGCCCCGCAAACCACGACGGGAGTTTTTGGCTCTTACCTCAAAGTAGGTAATCCGACTTATCTTTTGCTTTTCAAGTTTCTAACTGAACTTGTTTAACAAAGAATTACGGCTGCGGGTCAGCGTCGGGTTTTCACCGAACTTCCCCTACCTCAAGGTGGTATTTAATTTTTCGTTCAATTGCGAGCATAGCCGTTGGCAGGTTGCATTGGCGAGGGTATTGGGTACTGTGGCGCCATGGAATATCGTCGACTTGGCCGCTCTGGCATGTATGTATCAGAAATCTCTTATGGCAACTGGATTACCCATGGCTCGCAAGTGGCAGCCGAAGAGGCGATTAAGTGTGTTCGTGCCGCATACGACGCAGGAATCACCACCTTTGATACCGCCGATGTCTATGCCGGAACGAAAGCAGAATCGGTATTAGGTCGCGCACTAAAGGGGATGAAGCGTGAGTCCTATGAACTCTTTACCAAGGTTTATTGGCCAACGGGGCCTGGCAAGAACGATCGCGGCCTTTCGCGAAAGCACATTATGGAGTCGGTGCACGCATCACTGAAGCGTTTACAAACCGACCATATTGATCTCTATCAGGCGCATCGATTCGATTACGAAACACCACTTGATGAAACGCTACGAGCATTTGATGACCTCATTCGCCAAGGAAAAGTTAATTACATTGGATTCTCGCAATGGCGCGCCAGTGAGATAGAAGCAGCGCTAAAAATTCAAAAGGAACTTGGCTTTGATCGTTTTGTTTCGAGCCAGCCCCAATACTCCATGTTGTGGCGGGTGATTGAAGCTGAGGTTGTCCCACTCTCGCAACGTGAAGGAATCGGACAGATTGTTTGGTCTCCAGTCGCGCAAGGTGTGCTCTCCGGTAAATACCTACCGGGAAAGAAGCCGCCAGCAGGATCGCGCGCAACAGATAAGAAGAGTGGCGCAGCGATGATCTCTCGGTGGATGGATGATTCAATTCTGAAAGAAGTTGCAAAACTCCAACCAATTGCCAGTGATTTAGGGTTAACAATGGCTCAGTTAGCTATTGCCTGGGTTCTCCAAAATCCCAATGTATCGAGCGCGATCATTGGCGCATCGAAGGCTAAACAAGTTAAAGAGAACGTCAAGGCAGCTGGCGTGAAATTAACTGACGATGTAATGCGCGCAATTGATAACGCAATTGGTGCAATTGCTGAACGTGATCCCGCAAAAGATATTAGCCCGAATCCACGTCCCTAACCGGATTAACTAGTTCAAGCTAATTTAGTTCCACGCTTGACCAGTGGTGCAGGCGTGCGGAGACGTCTAATTTGGGTTGAGCGCATCCAGGCGTACATGGTTACTCCCTTAACGCTTTCATTTGGATATTTCGTTCCGGCTATCTTCTTAATCTGACGCCCCATCCATATTCCATCGAGAACTGAAATAAGAACGACGAGATACATCACTAAGGTGGCAAAAACTTTGATAGTCACACTGGGCATTGCCGTGAGCAACAAGACAACCATGAGGAGGGGGAGGAAGAATTCGGCAACAGACCAACGGGAGTCAACGTAATCTCGAGCGAGTTTGCGAACAGGACCCTTGTCGCGCTTTGGTAATGCGCGCTCATCGCCTTTGAGATAGAGCTGGCGCATCTCCATTCGTCGACGTCGAACGTTTTCGCGTTCTGCTTTTTTCGCCTCTTTTGTCGCTGCTGGCGCTAGAGTAGGGGTTACTTTCTTCGCGTTTCGCTTAGGCGTTGGCTTGTTCTTCTTGTCGTCACTCATTTTGGTTGAAGCTCCATCTCTTTAATTACTAAATCAAACTTAGCATTCGATCAAGGGCAATGCGAGCAAAGTGGGCTGTTCGCTCCGGAACTTTAATTTCATTGACAACTCTTCCTTCGACTAGGGATTCCATCGCCCAAACCAAATGGGGTAAATCAATTCGATTCATTGTTGAGCAGTAGCAGACAGATTTATCGAGAAAAACTATTTGCTTATCTGGATTTTCCGCTGCCAATCTTTTGACTAGATTCAATTCGGTTCCAATAGCCCATTTAGATCCGGGAGCGGCGCTAGAGACCGTTTTAATGATCTGCTCTGTTGAACCAATGATGTCAGCATTAAGAGCTACTTCATGTTGGCATTCGGGATGGACGATAACTTGAACACCGGCGATTCTACTTCGCACATCAGTTATTGAGGCAAGAGAGAAACGGGCATGAACAGAACAGTGGCCGCGCCATAAAATCATTTTTGCGTCTCTGATTTGCTGGTCAGTTAATCCACCTCGTGGTTTCCAGGGATTCCACACGACGCAATCATCAAGAGATAAACCCATTTGCAAGACTGCAGTGTTACGACCTAAATGCTGGTCGGGGAGAAAGAGCACTCGTTCACCCTGTGAAAATGCCCAGGTTAATGTTGTTTTTGCATTAGAAGAGGTACAGACAGTGCCACCGTGTTCACCGGTAAAGGCCTTAATCGCCGCGGAAGAGTTCATGTAGGTGACAGGAATTGTGCTCTCGGCAATCCCCAATTCATCAAGTACCGCCCAACATGCGGCAACTTGCTCGTAATTTGCCATATCAGCCATCGAACATCCCGCAGCAAGATCAGGGAGAATTACTTGTTGTGTTGGTGATGTGAGAATATCGGCGCTCTCGGCCATGAAATGTACGCCACAAAAAATAATGTACGGCGCATCGGGTCGAGCAGCCGCATCTCGAGCCAACTTAAATGAGTCGCCCGTGACATCGGCAAATTCAATAACTTCATCGCGTTGGTAGTGGTGGCCGAGCACAAATACTCGATCACCCAAGGCGGCGCGCGCGCGTGCGGCTCGCTCGCGCAATTGAGGATCGCTCGGGGCTGGTAGCTCACCTGGGCATGAAACCCCCCGCTCGCTGGCAAGGTCGGATTCCTGCCCCAGGAGAAGGAGATCGGTAATGCTCATGGGGGTATCTTCTCAGGTTTTCTCTTTCCGGGTGGGACACAGAGAGCTGGGAAGATTTAGAGCGCGCTGAGCGTTCTTGGCTATGGCAGGATTACGTATCGAACTACTCAATAGGCTTGAGAAGGGATGTCCCACTATGAGCGCAGAGGTAACTACACCGGCCACATCTGATGGCGTTGTTCTCTCTGAGACAGCGGCCTCTAAGGTGAAGGCCCTACTCGAGCAAGAGGGGCGCGATGATCTTCGACTTCGCATCGCGGTTCAACCAGGCGGTTGCTCCGGCCTTCGTTATCAGCTCTATTTTGATGATCGCGCGCTCGACGGCGATATTCTCAAGAATTTTGGTGGCGTAGAAGTAGTCACCGACAAAATGAGTTCGCCTTACTTAATGGGTGCGACCATTGATTTTGTGGACACGATTGAGAAACAGGGTTTCACAATCGATAATCCGAACGCAAGCGGTAGTTGTGCTTGCGGAGATTCTTTCCACTAATTTTCACACCGACTTTTTGAATTAGCGCTACACAGTGAAAATTGCCATCACCGGCTCAGTCGCTACCGATTACATGATGA
This sequence comes from Candidatus Nanopelagicaceae bacterium, assembly GCA_036804325.1. Lineage (GTDB taxonomy): Bacteria > Actinomycetota > Actinomycetes > Nanopelagicales > Nanopelagicaceae > IMCC26077. The sequence continues at coordinate 23,898 of DAIRSQ010000004.1, forward strand.
GCTTTCCTGGCAAAATAGCCGATTCGATTGTTATTGATTCGCTGGAAAAAATTTCACTCTCTTTTTTGGTCAATAATCTTGAAGTGCGCCGAGGTGGCACCGGCGCGAATATCTCATTTGGAATGGGGATGCTTGGTGGCGCACCTATTCTTATTGGGGCAGTGGGAGAAGATTTCGCAGATTACAATTCGTGGTTAACTCGCCATGGAGTAGATACATCTGAAATTTACATTTCGCAGACTCAGTTAACCGCGCGATTTACCGTGACAACAGATCAATCTCATAATCAAATTGCATCTTTTTATCCCGGCGCAATGAGCGAGGCGCGCAATATTGAACTCGGCCCAATATTTGAAAAACGTAATGGGTTAGATCTGGTACTTATTGCCCCTGATGACCCGGAAGCGATGCTTAGACATACTGAAGAGTGTCGCCACCATAAAGTTCCCTTTGCTGCCGATATTTCGCAAACACTGGCGAGCTTGGAAGGGGAGCAGATTCGTAATTTACTAGTTGGCGCGAAATATTCATTCTTGAACGAGTACGAAATGGCTCTTGCAATGCAGAAGACTGGTTGGAGTGGTGAAGATTTCCTTGAGAATGTAGAGATTTGTATAACAACGCTTGGTGCAAAAGGTGCACGGATCGAATCGCGACATTTCCCAACAATTACTGTTGGCGTAGCTAAAGAGCGGGCAAAAGTAGATCCCACCGGCATCGGCGATGCCTTCCGCGCCGGCTTTCTCTCAGCGCTTAATTGGGGAATGGGTTTAAAAGAGTGTGCCGAAGTGGGTTCAATGGTTGCCACCTATTGCCTTGAGACACAAGGTGGTCAGGAGTATCGATTCTCACGCGAGCAATTTCTTGAGCGTTTTACAGAGAGCTACGGGATCGATTCTGCGCAACGAGTCAGCGCGAAGCTACCTAATTTTTAATAATCTTGTAGGTATGTTCAGCGAGTGAAATAACGTTATTTCCCGTCATGCGGGCCCAAGCGTGAAGATCGCTCTCTGTAGCAGGGTCATCTGCTTTGAGAATAATTACTTCGCCAGCGGCAATATCTTTAATTGCTTTTCCTAATTGGATTATTGGAGTAGGACAGAGCGCACCAAGACAATCTATTTCTCGCATTGTGCCACCATCCTTGTAAGAGCCATTACAGTCCAGACTCTGAACGTAACTTTTCGATAATTCCGGGCAATAGGGCGAGAAGTCTTTTTACTTCACTTTCTTGAACTCCGTGTAATAGTGAAATTCGAATATTCCCATGAGTGAGCACTCCCATCGCCTTTAAAACATGGCTTGGTTCAATTGCGGAGGCAATACATGCCGAGCCAGATGCCACTGCAAAACCTTCACGAGCCAGGCGAGAAACAAGTTCTTCACCTGAAACATTGAGGAATGAGATAGAGAGAATGTGCGGCAAGGATTGGTTGACCGCTCCACTGCCGGCAATATCTACATCAGCAATTGTTTGCTTGATAACAGTTCTCATCAAAGCTACGAGAGTGCGAATTCGTTCCGACTCTTTTTTGGAATCATCAATCCATCCCGTTAGCGAGGCAGCCGCCGCCAAAACAAGTGGCAGCGAGTAAGAGCCAGGACTTCGGCGAGCGATAGCGGAGGTAAGGGGATTAACCCAACGATGGTCGCGGTGAATCAACATAATTCCTAACCCTGACGGACCATCCCAACTTTTTGCAGGGAAGTCTGCTGTTGACCAATAAGCAGGAAGCTTGACGAGCGGTCCTGCCGCTGAATAATCGAGATGTAATTGCGCATTGAGCGATCCAGTAAGAGCAGATAAATCCGCTAAATGTTGTCTTACCCCTGTCTCTCCATTTGCCGCTTGGAGCGCAACGGTCGAATTACTCTCAATCGCCTCAAGAAAGAGATCGCGATCAATGAGCCCTTCGTGGGAGACCGGAATGATGCTCATGGAGTGCGCCCGAGCGCCCATCGCCAAAATATCTTGGCGCTCGGTGGCGCCAGCAACGAAATTTCCATGGGAAAAATTTGGGGCTCCCAAAATCGCCATGGGGGAGATGAGCGCAGGTTCTCCCCAAAACTCCACCTCACCAGGGGTTACCTCTAGAGCGGCGGCTATCTCTTCTCGCGCTGAATTAAGTAAATGACGCGCCTGCGAGCTAGCTTCGCCAAGGCCATCGGGGTGGGCCCATCCTTTCTCAAATGCAGCGAGGAGAACGCGCATACCGGCAGGATGGAGGGGGCGCTCTCCATCGAAAGTTCCGGCTGTGATGAGTACCACGAGGAAGACGGTACTCGCCAACTCTCTAGATGGCGAAAGGGGCGACTATCCTTTTCTCATGGGTATCAGGGGTGGGATTCGATCTGTGAGAGCAGACCGAACTAGCGCGAGTAGGCGTCATTTACCCCGCACCGGCCTTGCTTTCTCGCTCCTCGCCATTGCACTTACCGGATGCGCTTCTGAAGATCTTCCTGCGCTCGGATATCCCAGAGGCATCACTGATATTAACGATCGGTCACATTTCTTATGGCAAGGTTCCTGGATCGCCGCCTTCATTGTCGGTGGCATTACTGCAGCGTTAATTTTATGGGCAGCGCTTCGTTACCGAGCGAAAGATAAATCAAAAGTTGGCGGATCAGAACAATTACCTGAGCAAGTTAGTTACCACATGCCTCTTGAAGTGATGTACACCGTCATTCCGTTCATTATCGTTGCAGTGCTCTTCTATTTCACCGCTAGAGATCAATCTGCAATTACAAAAATTTCACCTGCAGGGGTAGCGGTGCATGAGATTGACGTCAACGCAATCCAATGGGCTTGGCAATTTACCTATCCTGAAGCAGAAGATAAGACCGTTACCGGAACGCCAAGTAAATATCCAACGCTTTATTTGCCAGTGGGCGAGCGCATTCGAATAAACCTCACCGCGTCAGATGTAGTACACAGTATTTGGATTCCGGCATTTATGATGCAGATGCAGGCGCTGCCGTATGTGAAGAATCAATTTGAATTTACTGCACAAAAAGAGGGCACATATCCAGGATTCTGCAATATGCATTGTGGACGAAATCACTCACAAATGCGATTTTCGGTGAAGGTAGTTTCACCGGCGGAATATCAGAGCTATATCAACGCACTTAAGGGTGGTGTTGCATGACAACGTACGCAGAACGCCCAACGGTCTCCGTACCACGACCAACGGAACCTTCGCGCAAAGGTCGAATGATCATCAAATGGATGACAACTACAGACCATAAAGTCATTGGCCACCTCTACCTAATAACTTCATTTATATGGTTTTTGGTCGGCGGAATTATGGCGCTCTTTATGCGCGCCGAGCTGGCTCGACCTGGGTTGCAATTTTTAAGCGTCGAACAATACAACCAGCTTTTCACCATGCATGGAATCATTATGTTGTTGATGTTCGCGACACCGTTATTCGTTGGCTTTGCCAATGAAATCATGCCGCTACAAATTGGTGCGGCTGATGTTGCCTTCCCGCGGATGAACATGCTCTCGTATTGGCTCTATCTCTTCGGTGGAATCATGGCAATCGCTGGCTTCTTCACTCCCGGCGGCGCACCTTCCTTTGGTTGGACCGCGTACGCGCCGTTATCGAGCGCTGAATACTCACCCGGACTTGGAAGCGATCTTTGGATTGTTGGACTTGCCATCGGCGGTCTTGGCACAATTCTTGGTGGCGTTAACTTCATCACCACGATTTTCTGTTTGCGCGCCCCTGGAATGACGATGTTCCGCATGTCTATCTTTACATGGAACGTTTTACTTACCTCAATTTTAATTCTCCTTGCATTCCCACCGTTGGCGGCAGCGCTCCTTGGATTGGAAGCTGATCGTCGCTTTGGCGCCCACATCTTTGATCCCGCTAATGGTGGTGCAATGCTCTGGCAGCATCTCTTTTGGTTCTTCGGCCATCCAGAGGTGTATATCCTCGCCTTGCCATTCTTTGGAATTGTGAGTGAAATCCTTCCCGTCTTCAGTAGGAAGCCAATCTTTGGTTATAAAGGTCTAGTAGCGGCAACCATTGCGATTTCAGCGCTATCGGTTGCAGTGTGGGCCCACCATCTCTTTACTACCGGGCAAGTACTTCTGCCCTTCTTCTCCTTTATGACCTTCCTTATTGGCGTCCCAACCGGCGTGAAATTCTTTAACTGGATCGGCACCATGTGGCGCGGGCAGGTTCATTTAGATACTCCAATGATTTGGTCGCTAGGCTTCTTGATTACCTTCCTCTTCGGTGGTTTGACCGGAATTATCCTCGCAAGTCCACCCCTTGATTTTGCCGTCTCGGCCTCCTACTTCGTTGTAGCACATTTCCATTATGTGATCTTTGGGACGGTTGTCTTTGCAATGTTTGGTGGCTTCTATTTCTGGTGGCCGAAATTCACTGGTCGAATGCTCAACGAAACATTAGGCAAAATTCATTTCTGGACAGTGCTTGTCGGCTTCCACCTCACCTTCTTGATCCAACACTGGCTCGGAATTGTGGGAATGCCACGTCGTTATGCCGATTATTTAGCCAGCGATGGATTCACGGGCATGAATATGATCTCCACCATCGGAGCGTTCTTGCTCGCCTTCTCAACAATTCCGTTCTTGCTCAATATCTGGATCTCACGCAACTCTCCTAAAGTTACATCGGACGACCCATGGGGTTATGGCGGATCTCTCGAGTGGGCCACAAGCTGCCCACCTCCACGTCACAACTTCACATCAATTCCACGTATTCGTAGCGAGCGCCCTGCATTTGATTTACATCATCCAGAAGTGGCAGCCCACTAGTTTCCATCGTTTACAGAGGCTTTAACGGTTAAAGATAAGAGAGGCGAGGTAAATTAAATGAAGTTCGGATGGCGTCTCTTTGTCGGTATTGCAGTTTTTTATGGTGTTGTAACTGTGACCTATGGACTGTGGGCTAAAGAGGTTGTTGGAATTGTCGCCCTTACTCTCAGCACTTGTCTCGCGCTTTTAATTGGTTTCTATTTCTGGTTTACCGATCGACGACTTGGCGCCACTCTGCCGGAAGATAATCTAGAAGGGGAGATTGCCGACCGGGCAGGGGAGCAGGGATTTTTTAGTCCACACTCATGGTGGCCATTTGTTGTTGCGCTCTTTGCCACGCTAACTGGACTTGGCTTAATCCTCGGTTGGTGGTTCACGCTCATTGGCGCATCAGCTCTCATGCTCGCCATTATGGGCTGGTCGCTCGAATACGAACGACGCTAAATCAGGCTTCAATCCTTTTCACGATTAACCAAACTTTCCGCAAGATGGCCGAATCGATAGATTTAGTGGTGACCGCCCTCAAGAGCTTTAACATCTTCTGCAGTTGGTTTGGCGATCTGTTCGCCAAGCAACGCCTTGCTTAAGCGAGTTCGAATACGAGATTTAATACCGCCACGAGGTGCGACACCGTTTGCATCAGCAGATGGTGCTTCGAGCGGAGGGGCTTGCTCGTGTTGAGTCAACAAGTAGGCTTTCTCCGGAGAAATCGGCTCATGTACTTCGATGTATTCGCCGTGAGGCAACATCACTAGTCGGCCAGTCTCTCGACCATGGAGGACCAACTCGCGATCGTAGCGTTGGAGCGAGAGACAGACTCGCTTGGTAATGATGTATGCCAGCGGTGGCAACACGATGATGCTAATTCGAGTGCCCCACATAATCTGATTAATGCTCAATCCAAAGTGGGTGGCGATGAGATCATTTCCGCCATTAATAAGAGCAACGATCATGAATGTTAATGACATCGCACCAATTGCCGTACGTGTAGGAGCGTTTCGAGGGCGATCTAAGAGGTGATGTTCACGCTTATCTCCCGTAGCCCATGCTTCGATAAATGGATAGAGAGCCATTCCGGTGAAAATGATTCCAGGAATAATTAACCCAGGTATCAGGATGTTCCACGAGATGGTGTAACCAAATGCATGTGTTTCCAGCGGTGGCGCCATTCGAACCAAACCATCGAGCCAACCCATGTACCAGTCTGGTTGTGAACCCGCTGAAATTTGGGTTGGAGTGTAGGGGCCAAAGATCCAAATGGGGTTAATCGATGCAAATGCGCCAAGAAGTACCGTTACGCCAAAGACGATGAAGAAGAACCCACCAGCTTTTGCCATGTAAACCGGAAGTAATGGATAGCCAACAACATTCTTCTCTGTTCGACCTGCGCCTGGATATTGCGTGTGCTTTTGATACCAGACGAGCATCAAGTGAACTGTAATGAGAGCGAGGAAAATTCCAGGTAAGAGAAGAACGTGGACTGTATAAATACGCGGAATAAATAGCTCTCCCGGGAAGTCTCCGCCAAAGGCGAAGAATGCTAAGTAGGTTCCAATAACGGGAAGGGCTTGAATAATCGCTTCGGCGATGCGAATACCTGTTCCTGAGAGTAAGTCATCAGGTAGCGAGTAGCCCAAAAAGCCCTCAACAATTCCCAAAGTGAGAAGCGCTACGCCAAAAATCCAGTTCAATTCACGAGGTTTACGGAAGGCGCCGGTGAAGAAGACGCGCAAAAGGTGTGCCACCATTGCGGCAAGGAAGAGCAAAGCCGCCCAGTGATGTACCTGGCGCATAAGTAATCCGCCTCGAACATCAAAGGAGATATTGAGCGTTGATTCATAGGCAGCGGACATTTTGATGCCGTTTAGTGGTTGGTAAGAGCCGTTGTACACCAACTCTTCTTGAGATGGAACGAACCAGAATGTAAGGAAAGTTCCAGAGAGAAGAAGAATAATAAAAGAGTAAAGCGCAATTTCACCGAGCATAAAAGACCAGTGATCAGGGAAGACTTTTTGGAGATTCTTCTTCACCCATTTAGCTGCGCCAGTGCGCTCATCGATGAAGTTTGCAACGCCTCCAGCAATTTTCTCACGTCGCGTAATCATATGTTTCGCTCCCAGAAGCTAGGCCCTACAGGTTCATTAAATGGCGCTGCGGCAACGAGGTAACCCTCGCTGTCGACTGTTATCGATAATTGTGGCAGAGGACGCGCAGCAGGGCCAAAGATAACTTTGGCGCCAGTTGGAACATCGAAAGTTGATTGGTGACAAGGGCAGAGCAAATGTTTGGTCTGTTGTTCATATAAAGCCACGGGGCATCCCATATGAGAACAGATTTTAGAGAAGGCAATAATTCCCTCATGTGTCCATGCCATTCGTTCGGCCGAGAGCTTCAGCTCTGATGGACGAACGCGAATTAAAATTGCTGCATCCTTGCCGATATCTGAAAGCTTTCGGTGTTCTGGATCTTTAATCTCAGGAAGAACGTGAGCGATCGCTCCAACTTCAAGATCTTCCGGCTTGATGGGTCTATTACCTGGATCGGTAACGATGCGAACCCCTTTATCCCAAGTTGTCTTGAGGAGACGTTGTTCGGGCAGTGGTCCCAAATCGCGAAGAAGGATGATGGGAGAGAGTCCTACAAGACCGAGAGCAAGGCCAAGAGTTCGTTTAATCATAGAACGGCGACCTAGTTGAACTTTGCCTGCTTCTGCCTTAACAGTTTCTACAAATGAAGCTCGATCTTCATCACTAGATCGCATCGTGTGGCGTTGTGCGATTACTTCTTCATCAGGCATTAACGTTTTTGCCCAATGCACTGCTCCTGCGCCTATGAAGAAGAGTGCGAAACCTAAACCGGCGCCAATTCCAAGGTTATGAGCATTTACCTTGCCCAACAGCGGAAGGAAAACGAAAATGTCAGTGGGGATAAAGATAAATGAATAAATGAATAGCAGCGTTCCTGCAGTTGAGAGCAGAAAGAGAATAGAGACCTGTCGCTCAGCTCGTTTCTCTGCTTTGGGATCGGCATCTGCTTTCCGATGCACATGATGAGGAAGCCCTGGATCTGCTAATGGTTCAATCTCGTTCGACATATCCTGTTCCTGCTTCCTCTCTCAAACTTCTTTCGCTACTAAATTAATCAACGAGCTTTCGTTGCCAGCCAAATTGCGATTCCAATTAAGGAACCAATTCCAAGCACCCAGCCAAGAAGGCCTTCAGTTACCGGCCCAACTTTTCCGAGCGAAGCACCGGCATAATTTCCCTCGGTCTCCACGGATTTAATCCATTTGATAATTGAGAGCTTTTCCTCTGGGGTGATTGCTCGATCACCAAAAACCGGCATCGATTGTGGGCCAGTAATCATTGCTTCATAAATATGAACAGGTTCTACTCCCATTAACGTTGGAGCATATTTGCCTGCAGTTAGTGCGCCACCTTGAGCCGCTGCGTTATGGCACATGGCGCAGTTTGTTCGGAAAAGTTCGCCACCCTCGGCGATATTTCCATCGCGTTCATAATCAAGTTGTTCAGCGGTAGGTATTGCAGGTCCAGGGGCCAAGCTCGCTACATACGCTGCAAGTGCCGCAATTTCTTCTGGTGTGTAAACGGGTTTTTTCCGCTTCGCCTGTTGGCTCATGTCGGCCATTGGCATTCGACCGGTGGCAACTTGGAAGTCAACGGAAGCAGCGCCCACTCCAATCAGTGAAGGTGCGATAGATCCGCCCTCGGCATTTAATCCATGGCAGGAAGAGCAACCTCTTGCAAAAATATTCTTACCCTCTTCGATCAGAACAGATTTTGCATTACTGGCAGTCGCATTATTGGGAGCGGCTGCGATTGAGTAGATGCCGCCAATGAGAAAAAGTCCGAAGACCAAAAGAGCTGGCGCCATGGCGCGGTGCCTTCTTTTGCCTGTCAGCCATTTAAATAATGACATTTACGCGGCGCTCCCTCTCCCAGTTATTCATAAATCCCGTGTATTTCCGTTACTTGACCAAATAGATTGATGCAAAAAGTGCAATCCAAACAACATCAACGAAGTGCCAGTAGTACGAGACTACAATCGCGGTCGTTGCCTGTTTGTGGCCAAAATTTCGGGCGTAACTCGTGCGGATCAGCACGATGAGGAATGCTAAGAGTCCACCGGTGACGTGAAGGCCATGGAAGCCGGTAGTGATGTAAAAGACCGACCCATATGCATTGCTACTTAGCGAGATTCCCTCCATTACTAAGTGCGCATATTCGTAAACCTGGCCGGCAATGAAGAAGGCGCCCATAAGAAAAGTCAGTGCGAACCATTCACGCATTCCCCATGATGAGATGTTCGAAAGTTTTCCGGTCCGTCGCGCCTGGAAACGCTCGGCAGCAAAGACTCCAAATTGGCAAGTCACCGAACTCAAAACGAGGACTGTGGTATTCAAAGATGAGAACGGGATATTAAGGATGTCAGTATTTTCTTTCCAAAACTCCGGGCCTTGTACGGATCGGGTAGTGAAATACATGGCGAAGAGCGCTGCGAAGAACATCAACTCACTAGAGAGCCAAACAATGGTTCCCACCGCTACCAAATTGGGGCGAGTCGAACTTGCGTGATATGAATCTTGATGGTGGGTCGTCGCGGACATGCCCCGATTATTCCTGATTTTTCGATAAGAAATGGAGTTTTTAGCCGACCAACAGGGGGTCAAAATGAGGTGAAACTCATCACGCGAGGTCATCGTGAGGGCAGTCATTGCGCCACAGAGGTCCATCGCTCCATTAGGCTGGGGCAATGGCTCCCGACGTGGTTCTGGTTTATTCCGATAACTCCCTGGTTAGGGCTGCAATTAAACGGGCAATCACCCCATCGCCAAGCCCAGATATCCCGCCAATTGCGGTGAAGGAATTCGCCACCGCAGATGCCCTACGGGGGTACTTTGAAGATAAGGGGCGAGCCGGATTGCTCATCGTTGACGGTGAAGCAAGTCCTGAAGGCGGGCTAGGACTCGCTCGATCCCTGAAGGACGAGATTTATCAAGCCCCGCCGATAATTGGCATCATCGCTCGTGAAGCGGATCGCTGGTTAGCGACCTGGGCGCGGGTTGAAGGAATTCTTTTTCATCCCATTGAGCCGCGAGCTTTAGCGAAAGAGGTGGCCGCTCTCCTTCGCAAGGATGGGGAAGTAATCGCGGCAACCTCAGCAGGCATCCCCCCGCACGCCAATCACTAACGCGGAGCAGGGTGTAGTGATGGTCAGCGAACTGTGGCGACAAGCGCTCGAAAATCTCTCTGGAAAAAATGATCTCACTAGCAGCGAGAGCGCGTCCGTTATGGAAGAAATTTTGGCTGGCGTGCGAAGTCAAGAGGAGATTGCAGAGTTTTTGGCGTTACACACCGCAAAAGGCGGAACAGCGAACGAGGTATCAGGTTTTATAGAGGCGATGTATACGCACTCTGCGCCGATTTCAATCACCGAACGAGCGGTAGACACGGTAGGCACTGGTGGCGATGGTTTTCACACAATCAATATCTCAACAACTTCTGCGATCGTTGCGGCCAGCGCTGGCGCGCGAGTTGTTAAACATGGAAATCGTGCGGCAACATCTAAATCAGGCGCTGCAGATGTACTCGAAGCGCTCGGTGTAAAAATAGATCTCAATGGATCGCAAGTGGCTACTTTGGTTAGAGAGTTTGGTCTAGGTTTTTGTTTTGCACCTATTTTTCATGCGGCAATGCGCCATGCGGGACCCGCACGAAAATCACTAAATTATCCAACGATTTTCAATATTTTGGGGCCACTTTCTAATCCAGCAAAGCCAGCGGCATATTCCATTGGCGTTGCAAAGAAGGAGATGTTTCCTATCGTTGCCGAAGTACTTCGCGCGCGTGGCGTCGACGCTTTGGTGTTTCGTGGGCAGGATGGTCTCGATGAAATTACCCTCGCAACAAAGACGGACGTTTATGTCATTAGCGAAAAGAATATTTTCCTCACTTCAATAGATCCGACTAAATGGGGGATAGCCCCAAGTGGAATCGAAGCGCTTAAAGGTGGCAGCGCGATTGAAAATGCAGAGCACCTTCGAGAGATATTGCGGGGAAAGAAAGGCCCGAAGCGAGATGTTGTTTTATTAAATGCTGCAGCAACTCTTATCGCCTTTGATGGGGTCGCAGATATTTTTCAGAGCGAAGAATTAGATAATTGCTTTATTGCTGCGCTTGATCGAGTTGCTAAGGCGATAGATACGGGCGCAGCTAACGATCTTTTAGATAAGTGGATTGAGCGTTCTCATCAGGTTTAGCAAGATTAGCGACGCTATTTTGGTGAAAATTGGCCCCAAAAGTTGGTAGTTGCCACTCGCCTTTGATGTGAAGGGGTCTTGCTTTTTCGTCAGATACCCATCGCAATAAAAGCTCCAGCTCTTCGGGGGTGGAGTGAGGAAAGAGGAGTTCGCTATCAATTGAAAGTAGCTCCTGAGATTGAAGGAGATTGGTAGCGCCTGTTATTTCCCTTTCATGCTTGACGGAAACGGATCGATATAGTTTTCCGCGTCGTATCTCCGCAATCTCAATCTGCTCATCATCGGTGAATTTTGCAATTATTAGCTCTTCGAGCGCGGAAAATGCTTTGAGGTTTTCGCTCCGCGCAAAACCACGTAAATATGCAGTTACCTGATTGCGAAGTTGGGCCGCCTCTTCAAATCGCTCATCCTTCGCTAGTTGAGAGATCTTTTCAAAGTGTTGGGCGACTACATCGCCAGCTTGATAAGTGAGATGAGCACTTACTTTATTTGCGACATCGCCATAGTTGGTCTCTGAAATTGCACCTATACAAGGAGCTCCACATTTTTTCAAATCGTAGAGAATGCACGCACTTGCTTTTTTCATCGAGGTAGGCGTGATACGTGGGGTGCATTGTCGGATTGTTGTTGTTTGATGGAGCGCTTCACGAGCCATTTCGGCATCAACTCGACCGCCGAAAGGACCTATAACTTCGCTACTTAAATTGAGCTCTTCATGTCCTTTCACAATCGTAAGTCGTGGAAAACGCTCTTGGGTAAGCGATAACCAGAGGGTTCGCTCTTGAAACTTCGAACGTCGGTTGTAACGAGGCGCATGTGCTTGAATCAATCGCAACTCTCGGATTTGCGCATCAATGAGAGTTGGAGTGGGTAGCGCTTCAATTCGAGCAGTGAGAGAGATCATTTCCCGGATCCGAGTTCGAGTTTCTGATGCAGAAAAATACGTTAAGACTCTCTTTCTAATATTCTTTGAGATTCCGATGTATAGAGGTTTATCTTCGCTATCGCGAAAAATGTAGAGCCCACAGCTGTTTGGCAAACCATCTGCGAGATTCCGTTTGCTACGTTCCCGAGGACTTAATGGGTGGGAGAGCTCTTGTAGAGCCTCCAATGTGTGGACGCCTAAATTGCCTAATCGCTCGAGCAAGTGATGGAAGATGTGGACCGTTGCACGCGCATCATCGAGAGCCCGGTGGGTTGGAGGCTCTTCAACACCAAAATATTGAGCCAACGTTCCCAATTTCACATTAGGGGTTTCATCTTTACTAAGAGTTTTCCTGGCAATTTTCACCGTATCTAACACTCGGAAATTTGGCCACGAGTACGAGTTGCTATCTGCGGCAGCTTTGAGGAAGCCAACATCAAAAGGTGCATTGTGTGCAATGAGAATCGTCTCCTGCGCCGAGCCACAAAATTCAAGAAAGGCAGGGAGCACCTCATCGAAAAGCGGGGCAGGAGCGACCATCGCATCAGTTATTCCCGTCAGTACTGTGATGAATGGGGGGATGGGGGAACCAGGATTGACCAAGGTATGGAATTCGCCAAGAACTTCACCGCCACGAATCTTGACGGCGCCTATTTCGGTAATCATCGCTCCAGCGCTCGGTGAAGTTCCTGTTGTTTCAAGGTCGACCACGACAAAGGTGCCCTGGCGCAACGGCAAGGGGAGGTCATCAAAGGTTGGCTCAGTGAGCGCAGGCGAAATGGGTGATGCGCTCGATGAACGTGAAGTAGGTGAACTGCTTGCCCTCATGATGAGGTAAGCCTATGTTCTAACCCTGACAACTGTTGGTTAAGCAGAGGGGACGAGTTATGGCTGAGGGAATAGAGCCGGTACGTTGGGGATTTATCGGCGCAGGCATGATTGCTAAAAAAGCGCTCTATCCCGCTCTTAAAAATTCGAAGTGGGGCGAAATTTACGCAGTTGCCGGGACTGATAGCGCTCGGGCGAAAGCGCTCTCTCCTTCAGGGCGTTTTTATAACGACTATCAAGAATTAATTGATGATCCAAAGATTGAAGCGATTTACATCTCTCTGCCCAATTCACTTCATATTCCTTGGACTATCAAGGCGTTACGGGCGGGTAAAGATGTGCTCTGTGAAAAACCGCTTGCGATGAATGCAGAGGAAGTGCGAGAAGCGATTGCCGTGTCTAAAGAGACAGGGCGACTTTTAATGGAGGCTTCGTGGAATAGGTGGCATCCGCGGACGAAGCGATTAGCGGAAATCGTTTCATCAGGGGAGATCGGAAAAGTTGAGCGAATAAAAACCTGTTTTACCTACGACGGGTTACCCGATGCGAACATTCGCGCATTCCCTGAATTAGGCGGTGGCGGTCTTTATGACCTCGGTCCATATTCAGTAGCGGCCCCAATTTGGTTAATGAATTTTGCTCGCACGGAAATTTCAAAAGCTGAAGTTGCTTGGCATCACATGGGTAGCGATGAGACTGTTCGCGTAGAATTTTCTATAGGAGGAGCCAAAGCAGAGGCCATTACTTCCATGAATGTGCCTTCAACGCTGTATTTTGAAGTTTTCGGTAGCGATGGCGCGGTAATTATGGGTGGGAATGATGCTTTTAATTCTCACAATTCAGCTAGCACGTTAGAGATCTACGGAAAACATGGCAAGCGAGTTGAGAAATTTGACGCTTGTGATCCTTATCAACTTATGGCTGATGATTTTTCAAAGAAGGTTCGCGGGCGAAGTGATTGCTGGATTATGTCACTTGAAGAATCATTGGTCTTTGCGAAATTTTTTGATGAAGTGTTTGAAAAGATCGCCAAGTGATATACAAACTAAGCGATACTCGAAAGCTTGATTTCATCACAAATGAGGTCACAAGTTCTAAAGCAATTCTTTTTCACCACGGCACACCTGGAGAGTGCACCGTTTGGTCAAACTGGCTCTCTGAAATCACAGATGTGCAAGCAATTGCGGCGAGTAGGCCAGGGTATGCCTTAAGTGATCGACAACCTGGTCGAACTGTTGCTTCTGATCTTGATGATCAATCAGAGCTTCTCGAACATCTAGGTATAAAAAAATTTGTTTCCATCGGTTGGTCCGGTGGTGGTCCACATGCAATTAATATGACTCGTCATCCGCTTTGCGTAGGAGCAATCACGCTTGCAGGTGTTGGCGAGTGGGG
>DAIRSQ010000004.1:38217-39934 GCA_036804325.1 Candidatus Nanopelagicaceae bacterium
CTCTCAGCGAGATAACTAAACCAGTACTTGTCTGGCAAGGGGATGACGATTTTATGGTGCCAAGGGCTCATAGCGAATGGCTGGCAAAACACATTCCCTCAGCGAAGTTAAATTTTGTCCCCGGCCATGGCCATATTTCATTGGTTGAGAAATATCGAGGCGAAATAATTAATCAAGCAAGAAAGATGCTTGCCTAAATTTACTTAGTACCTTTGGGTGGGATGATAATCTCGCTTGGCACAAGACGGTGTGCGCCAAAATTATTTACATATGACTCTTTTGGATAACCAATGGCCAATCCGGTAAGAATCTTGTAGTCGCTGGGCACATCAAATTCATCACGAATAATGTCATCCCAAATAACTACAGCTCCTTGAAGGCACGTTCCTAGACCACGTGCATGCGCTGAGAGGATTAAGTTCTCTAACATTAACCCAGCATCATTAGCAGCAAAGATATGCAAACTTTTGTGGATATAAATAAATAGCTCTAACGGAGCATCAAAGAATTGATAATTCTTCGCCCATTGCTCATCGCGCGCTTTTCGATCACCGCGTTTGACGCCCAGCCACTCATACAACTCTTTACCTACCCGTTCAGCTCGTGGTTTCAATTCCGGCACGTAACCTCGGGCGAGTAGACGGTTACTTGTCGGCAATCCTGCCCCTTTTAAAAGCATTCCTATTTTTACTAGAGGGTTGCCATTACGAAATTTTGAGAGTCGTTTCCATCGGGAGAGAAATTGTGTACTTATTCGTTCGCGTACCTCACCTGTAGCAATACAAACTTTAAATGGGCGAGTGTTTGACCAACTTGGGGCAGTCAATGAATCAGCAATCAAT
The DNA here is from genome assembly GCA_036804325.1 of Candidatus Nanopelagicaceae bacterium. Classification (GTDB taxonomy): domain Bacteria; phylum Actinomycetota; class Actinomycetes; order Nanopelagicales; family Nanopelagicaceae; genus IMCC26077. The sequence goes on from DAIRSQ010000004.1 coordinate 39,060, forward strand.
TGTTCTATCAACCCATCGGGAGGTGGAGTTTTAGCAAACTCTCTAGTGCTTCGACGTGTTGAGAGAAATTGGGAGAAATTTTTCGCGAAGATTTGAGCGTTCTCGTTGCCCTGCCATTTACTTACCGACATTGGTAATCACTCACTCGTAACTGCTTCTAGTGCTCTTGAAAATTCCGAACTAGAGAAATCCCTCTTGGCATCTTCAAATTTCTCTAAGCCCCAATCCCAAAAATTAAAATCAATTGTCGAAATCGCGTTCTGAATTGAGGCCCATAGAGTCCAACCGTATCTGGCGACGAGCGCAAAGAGCCACGCTCGAGCAATTTTTTCAGGTCGATTCCCGAGGTAGTAATGGGTAACAAGTTCCGTTAATTTGTCTTGGTCTAGTTTAGCTTCGGACCAAATATTTCCCAATTCAAAACAAGGATCGTTATTGCCGGAATATTCGTAGTCGATTATCCATATTTTCTGACCATCGTCGATAAAATTTGCTGGGAGTAAGTCGTTGTTGCAAGGCACCTTTTTTTCATCCAGCACCTGCATCGCCTCTCTAATTTTTTGGAATTTTTCCTCGAATTGGAGATAACCAAATGGAAGTTTGAACCCTTTTTCTTGGACAATCCTCAAGTACGATTTTTGGATTTCAAACATATCAAAATCTCGAGCGAAAGGTGGTGCGGAATGAAGTTGACGGCAACTTTTAGCAATTCTGTCGAGGTTGCTAGAGACATCTTTAGCTGAGAATGTTTTACCTTCAATAAAGCTGATGACAAGTAAACCATCTGTAGGTAAATATTCGTAAACTTTTGCACCAATACCGATATCCGCAGCAATTTTAGAGTTCTCAAATTCAGAATTTCTATCGATAGAAAG
>DAIRSQ010000005.1:0-34020 GCA_036804325.1 Candidatus Nanopelagicaceae bacterium
CTTGCTCTTTTCTCTCCTGCTCTTTTCTCTCCTGCTCTTTTCTCTCCTGCTCTTTTCTCGCTTCGCTCGGTTTTATCGAGAAAAAGAGAAAGGGCCCGCGAATCCTTGTGGATTCGGGGCCCCCGGAGAGCTTTGAGGCTTAGCCTTCGATCCCCCGGGTGCCACTGAATCCAAAATGCTTCGGATTGCCGGTGGCATAGGTTGAATATGAGCGTGCGAAGTCGCTCGAAAGACGCCAATCGGCGCTTCGAGTAGTAGCAAGTGCAAGTGCCACTGTGACTGCCTTTCGCTCGGGTTCGTGACGAGGTTTCTCGCCGCGAGTTACACAGAGTACGCAACCGGTGCGGCTCGAGGCAACTTAATTAAACGAACCCTAGAAATTACGCGGATATAGCCGAGGGGATTCGGAGAAAACGCTGGGGCGAGGGAACTGGCGAGTTAGGTGGTGTACGCGCGAGGGGAACAGCGCTCGAAAGAGGGGTGATAGCGGATGCAGGAGGGGCGGCCTTAGGCTCAGGCCATGTTCGCCGCAGTACGAGATACCCTCCTTTTCTTTGATACCTATGGCTCAAACTTTGATCCTGAAGGGCGAGAGTTACTGGAACGCCCTGTTGCATTTGTTGCTCATGGTGGCCCTGGAGCGGATCACTCCATTATGCGACCAGGCATGGATCCCATTGGTGAGTATGCGCAGATTGTTTATTGGGATCACCGCGGTCAAGGGCGCTCTGCTCGTGGAGATATTTCACAGTACACCCTTGATGAAAATGTCGAAGATTTAGAAGCGCTTCGGGCGCATCTTGGTATCGAACAAATAGTCAGCGTAGGTACGAGTTATGGTGGCATGGTCGCGATGGCACATGCTGCGCGCTATCCCAAATCAGTATCAAAATTACTATTAATCGTTACTGCAGCACACTCTGGATTTAATGCCCGCGCGCAAGAAATAGTTGCCTTACGTGGAACTCCAGAAGAAAAGGAGGCTGCGCGCCAACTATGGGCGGGTGAATTAACAAGTGATGCGGCGATGAGAGATTACTTTCGCAACACCTGGGGTCTTTACTCCACTACTTTTGATGAGAGTAAACGTGCCAAAAATGAAGATGCACTTGCACGTGCAATTCTCTCCCCTGAAGCCATGAATCGGGCATTTGCTCCTGGTGGATTTTTACTCGACTATGACTTACGTCCTGAGCTAAAAAAGATTACCGCGCCAACTTTGGTCCTCGCTGGACGCCACGATTGGATCTGCGCGCCCGAATTTTCTGAAGAAATCCATGCTCTTATTCCAGGATCACAGTTAAAGATTTTTGAAAAGAGTAGCCACTCCCTTCGTGGTGATGAACCAGAAGAATTTTTCGCGACATTGAAAGAATTTATTACGAATTAACTCTGAGATTTCTAATGTTTTAATCCATAGTTACCCGATTTAGATTAAGCTTTAATAAGCAGAGAGACAGCGAGAGTACAGGTGTGAGATGAGTCAAGATGGAAAGAACATGGAAACAGCGAACAAAGCCGCTGCAGCGACATTTTTTGAGGAGATTTGGAATCAAAGAAGTGAGGCGGCAATTGATCGACTGGTTGCGGAAGATGCCGCTGGAAATGATCCAAAATTTGGAGTCGGACGCGAGAGCTTCAAAACTCAGTGGCGTAAATGGCATGCCGGCTTCTCCGATTTACATTTTCACGTCGAAGAGATAATCGCCGAAGGTGAACGGGTAGTGACTCGCTGGCGCCTTACCGGAACCCACGATGGTGAATTTCTGGGCCACGCACCCACTGGCCGAAAAGTAGATGTCGATGGAGTCAGCATCGACACCATTCGTGGCGGCATCGTGGTCTCCGGCTTTGATGCTTGGGATGCGCTCGGCTTTCGGCAGCAATTAGGTTTAATTCCAAAAGATCTAGAGTAATTGAGTTTCAAACGCTCAATGAACTTCGTTGATTTGCTCTGCCTGAAGCACTGAACTTCTTTAGCATTCAAGTACTCACGCTCTCAAGTACTCATGCTCTCAAGTACTCATGCCCTTTATTCGGAATTGAGCGCAGGCAGAAGACTTAAGAATCTCGATGAATCGCTTCCAGCATAAGAGAGGTACAAACCATCTTTTGCCCGCGTCACTGCGACATAGAAGAGACGGCGCTCTTCTTCCAAAAGTTTCTCGGATTCAAGTGAGTAAGTAATTGGCAATACGCCCTCACGAAGCCTTGGCAGGAAAACATGGCTCCACTCCAAGCCTTTCGCTGAGTGGATGGAACTTAACACCACCGCATTCTCTTCTGGCTCGACATTACTTCGCTCTCGTTCGTCAAATTCGGTAATCAAATCTCTAAGCAAAGCGCCATTAACTTTCGCTTCGAACTCTTCAATAAATGTCAGGAGTCTAAGGCGAGGGTCGTCGCCCGCTGCTCGGTCGGAATGCCAGCCAATCGCAGAGAGTACCGATCGCACTTGATCGCTGAGAGAAATTTTCTCGCTTGTTGAATCACTCGAATCACTCGCAATAGCAGCGCCACGAATTAATCGAATTGCCTCTTTAATTTTTCCATCATAGAAAAAAGGTCGTTGACCTTGCGATTGACCAGTAATAGTTACTGGTATGCCTGCTGAGATTAAACTCTCCGCCAAGACATTTAATTGATCATTGCGCCTGAAAAGTACAGCGATTTCGCGCGGATTCACCCCACCTGCAAGGAGTTCCCGTATTTGTTGGAGAATTTTTTCACTCTCTGCAAACTCAGTTGTATGAGAGTGCAGCCGAACATTCTGAATTCCCTTGCCTCGTACTGAAACCAAATCTCGATCAGCGACTTTATTCGCGACACGAACAATCTGAGAGGACGACCGATAATTTCGATCGAGGCGAAATACCTGTGCATCTGAATATTTTGTGGTGAATCCGAGTAGATATTCATTGCTCGAGCCCGCAAAGGAGAAAATCGATTGGTCTGGGTCACCAACCACACAAATTTCTTTACGATTGCCTAGCCACAGATTGAGCAATCGCTGCTGAAGTGGCGAGATATCTTGGTACTCATCAACTGTAAAGTTGCGATACTGATTTCGCACTCGATCAATAATTGAGGTTTGCTCTTCCAATATTCCAACAATTAACAAAAGAATATCTTCAAAATCTAACTGCCCTTGATCTTGTTTCAAGGCATCATAGGTACGGTATAAATCGGAAATCTCCGTGTAGGAAAACCCTTGTGGCATAACTCGAAATTTCTCTTGAGCAATTCGAGCATAATCTTCTGGGGCAACTTCTTGCCCTTTAGCCCATTCAATTTCTGTTGCAAGATCACGTATTGCTGCGCCACCTTTACCGCGGCCAATCTCTCCTAAAGCGGCGCCAATGAGCTCGCTTTTATTTGAGAGGATTCGAAAAGGCTTCCCACCAATTGCTTCATTCCAAAAAAATTGAAGCTGACGCCAAGCCGCGCTATGAAATGTATGAGCCTGCACGCCCGAATATCCCAATGTAGCCAACCGAAGTCGTAATTCAGAGGCCGCCTTGGCGGTGTAGGTAAGGGCCAAAGTGCGCGATGGCTCACTTACACCATTTTCAATTGCATGCGCTATTCGGTGGGTAATGGTGCGAGTTTTTCCCGTGCCAGCACCAGCGATAATGACTACTGGGCCACGTATTGCGCTCGCTGCTTGACGTTGCTCATCATCGAGCCCGACAAGAAATTTCTCACTCACTTTTTATTAGCGCCAGCTCTCGGGAAATTCTAATGAACCGCCATACCATGCTTCAATCATTCGACGAGCGATACTTATTCCTGGTGGAATAAGAAGTTCGCCGCTCTTGAGATCTTCAGTGAACTTCTCTCGGCTATACCAGCGAATATCTTCAATTTCTTCGCCATCAGCTCGAGCATCTTCCGGATTCTCAACAACGCCGGTAAATGCCAACATGATTGAAGCTGGAAATGGCCAGGCTTGCGAAGCGAGATATTCAATCTGTGATATTCGAACACCCGCCTCCTCTAATACTTCACGTTTCACGCACGCCTCAAGAGATTCTCCAGGTTCGAGAAAGCCTGCAAAATTTGAGTACCGTTTAGCTGGCCAAACTTTTTGTCGTCCAAGTAATACTCGATCATCTTTATCTCTAACGAGAACAATCACGGCGCTATCGGTTCTCGGATAATGCTCACTTTCATCACTTCGACATCGGCGAACCGAACCACCTAATGCGCTATATGTTTCTGCGCCACATCGAGGACAATGAGTATGTGTGTCATGCCAATTTGCAAGAGCAACGGCATGCACTGCCGCACCAATCTCCACTTCGGTCGCTAACAATCCTGCCTCACGTAGCGTCTGTAGATTTTCACTCTCTTCTGCAAAGGGAGCGTTAATGACAAAGTAGCCAACGCCATCGCTATCAAGGCCGAGAAAATATCGTTCTCCCTCCGGCGCTGAATCAGGCGCGAGCCAATGAATAGCATCGGTATAAAGAAATTTTCCGCGATGAACCTGAAAGATGCGCCCGGTCGAGAAGAGTGAATCAAGCGCCGCGTCATCGCTTCGCAGATGGGCAGCGCGATCAAGATGGGCGCGGGCCAAGGAGAGATTCATTAACGCGAGGCTCATAAGTGGCGAGCCTATCTAATTTGCCCGTACGGTTCACATGTGAAGATTGCAACGTGGAACATCCTCCATGGAATGGCAGTTCCAGAAGGGGTAATTCATAACGAACGGCTAATTCAGGCTGCTAAGGCTCTCGATATTGACATCCTTGCCATTCAAGAGGTTGATTTTTTCCAAGAACGTTCCCACTATGTCGATCAATGTTCACTAATTGCAGAAGGACTTGGAACCTCTTTCATATCACGTGGCATAGCGCTACGCGGTACTCCTGGAGAGAGGTGGGAAAAATTTCACACCTCAGAAGTAACCTCCGCTCAACTTACTCGGGAGAGCGGTTCTTACTATGGGAATGGCATCATCTCGCGTATCCCAATAGTTAACGAATTTCGACTTGAGCTTGGTCGCTCAAAAGTTGGCGCGCCGCTGGCGATTCCACAGACTCCCCCAGGAGCTACTAAGCCGAAAATTAAATTAATTTACATTCATGATGAACCTCGAGTAGCTCATGCAGTTCTCTTAGAAAATGGAATTACGGTTATCAACACTCATCTCTCTTTTGTACCAGGCATGAATTTTTTTCAACTAAGGAAAATTCATCGCTGGGTTAAGTCGCTACCAGGAAAGAAAATTCTTTTGGGAGATTTCAATCTGCCTGGAAAATTGCCGAGCAAGATTATGAAGTGGAGAAGTGCCGTCGAGCAATTCACTTATCCATCATGGGGAGCAAAGGTACAGTTTGACCATATCCTGATAGAAAACTCGGAAATTAAAATTGAGCGAGAGCTTCAATTTGTGCAAAGTTCGGCAAGCGTGAGTGATCATCTGCCATTAGGCGTGGAAATCTCATTTTCAAGTGGAACCCGGTGAATGAGGGCTAGCAGACCGTCATAATCCAATAAATCACTTGGTCGCACCGTATCCTCCGACGAGACATAATGGAATGCGGCTCGAACGTGATCAATTGGTACGCCTTCTATCTCGGCAAAAGCAAGTCGATAAACAGCAAGCTGAATTGCTGCATTGGCTAATTCATCGCCGCTCTTGGCAGAGCCAGTTTTCCAGTCGACGACGTCGAAGGTGCCATCTGAATTTTTATACACAGCATCCATGCGTCCACGCAGGATGATGCCGCCGACGCTCCGCTCGAAGGGCACTTCAACGCGATATGGATGGCGCGCTGCCCACTCGCTACGGAGCCACTTCTCTTTTAATTTCTCAAGTGCGCTGTCATCAAGTGCGCCTTCATCGGCAGCGCCAGGTAGCTCATCATCACCTATAAGAGGAATTGAAAGGGCAAATCGCTCCTCTAGCCACGTGTGAAAAGCAGTTCCACGACGGGCAATTGGGTCAGGTTTAAATGGAAGAGGGCGACGTAACCGGGCGACATATTCTTCAGATGACTGCGCGAAGGCCATCAATCCCGAGACCGATAAGTGTGCTGGGAGATATACGCGCTCTCCCTCTCGCCGCTGAGAAATTTCACGTATAACAAGTTGCGCTCTATCAAAATACGAAGTCAGTTCGCGAACTTTCTCCAGTGAAGATGTCAACTCATCTCTGGCCTCGCTCTGGCTTAAGCGTTTAATACCTTGAGCAACACGATTGAAACTCTCTCGTGCATCACCGAGTGGATCACGTGGCCATAATGCCTGTCGAACATCGTTTAGTTTTGGATTCTGCGCATCGGAGGCGGGTTTATCATCAAGTCTTCCAAAGAATTCGCCCTTGTTAGCATCAATATGTTGCGCAATGGTCAGGAAGTACTCACTTGGCTCATGAGGTTCTTTCGCATCTCGCCACCACGATGTTGTTGCTATCAGATGATACTTTGCGCGAGTAACTGCTACGTAAGCTAGCCGTCGCTCTTCATCTGACTTACGGTCATTACATTCCTGCGCGAAATCTTTTACCTTGTTTGCTACCTCTTGTGCTGAAGTCTCATTCTGGAGATCAAATTTTGGTAATCGAATACCATCTGCACGTAACGCAAAAGGAAGAACTGATTTACTCTTGAGCCAATTTTCACCGCTCTGTTCAGATGGAAAATTTCCTTCCGCTAACCCGGGCACCACCACCAAATCCCATTCGCCACCTTTTGCGCTATGCACAGTAAGGATTTGAACAACATCTTTTCGCACCTCTACCCCTGCAGCGCGAAGTCCACGCTCTTCACTCTCCGCCACCGTCAACCATGCCAAGAATGAACGGAGCGAACCGCCCTGGGCATAGAAGTTCGCTGCTTCATCAAGGAACTTGTCGAGGTAGCGACGTTGATGTGCAGTGATCTCTACATCAACTCCAAGGGCAAGCTCTCGCTCCACTTGATAGATCAAATCAGGAATTGGAAGATGGATAAGAGTTCGTAATTTTCGGAGAACTTTGGCAAGTGAGGTTAATCGCGTTAGCCCTTCCGCGCTAAATAGAGCCCTTTCTTCGCTTACGAAATCTTCCATCTCATTAAGCGTCTCGATAATTGATGAGCGAGCAAGCTCATCCTCTTCACCGCTACCACCGGCCATCACTCGATCCACCAAGTTGATTCGTTGCCCCCCGGTAGCGGCAAAACCTCTATTTTTTGCCACTTTTGCCAGGGCTGACATATCCCGAATTCCAATCTGCCAGAAGCCACCACTCATTAATTTAACGAGCGAGCTTCCTGCCTCTGGATTGGTAATCACCGTGAGGGCAGCGCGAATCTCTGCAACCTCTGGAACATGAATTAAGCCATCAATTCCAACAACTTCAACAGGTATACCCTTCGCGCGCAGCGCCATTTCAATCTCGGCAATCTGTTTCTTCTTGCGAACTAAAATGGCTGTCGATTCGACAAACCTAAGTGATGGATCGTTCTTTGCGGCAGCTTTTAACTCCGGAATTTTTACACGTGCTTCGCGGCTCCAATATGGCAAGAGCGCTTCTCCTATGCCTTCTGCTTCATCACGACTTGAGATATAAATTCCACCTGAGATAATTCCGGCAACTGCACTTGGCTTTGCAGTCAATACTGGAGTATCAAATCCACGGTTACGTAGCGGAGAAGAAATTTCATTAGCAAGATTGAGAATGGAAATATCATTTCGCCAGCTCTTTGAAAGAGTAAATATCTTCGCCGGCACCCCTTCACTATCTGGGAAATCAAGAGGATATGCACCGATGGTGTCACTTGACGCTCCTCGCCAAGCGTAAATCGCTTGATGTGGATCGCCCACTGCCGTGATGGGGTGGCCGCCACCGAATAGCCCTTGCATTAATCGCAATTGGGATGAGGAGGTATCTTGATACTCATCGAGAAGAACCAAATGGAATTTTGCCCGTTCAATTTCGCCAACTTCAGGGAAAGTTGTTGCGACTTGCGCCGCAAGCGCCATCTGATCATCAAAGGTAAATTGCGCTCTTTTATTTCGATGCGCCATGACCTCTTTAATGATAGGGATTAATTGAGCGCGGGCGTACTGAACTATTTCGGCATCGCGCGTCGGGGCCAACTTATCACTTTTGCGATATGGCGTTTTATTGGAGATGCTCTCAGTGAACTTGAGCGCCTCATCGAAGAGCACGTCAGGATTAACATCATTCTCTTGTAATTGCGAGACTAAATGCATTACGTTGTCCACGACAGAACTGAGCGCATCTGAAACCTGACTCATATCCCCGTCGTACTCTCGAACAATTCGTTCTACCTGCTGCCATGCTGCCGCTTCACCCAATGGTTGCTCTGGTGGTTCGACGCCAAGGCGAAGCGCATGTTCCTTTGCAACGCGATGCGCATATGAGTGGTAAGTCGAAATCGTGGGCTCGCCAGCGGCCGATAAAGGAGCGAGTTTCCCGTCTCTTACCGCTGCCTGGAATTCTGATGATTTCTCCAATATTTTCAAGCTTTTTCTAACCTTGATAGCAAGATCGTTGGCAGACTTTCGAGTAAATGTAAGGCCAAGCACTCGATCAGGTTGTACTAGACCATTTGCAATTAAGTAAATCAAACGAGTACTCATGGTTTCAGTTTTGCCAGATCCAGCACCTGCGATGACAACTGCTGGGCGAGTGTGGTCAGAGGTGATGATTGCAGCTTGTTCCTCTGTTGGTGGATGTTGACCGAGCATCGTTGCAATCTGTTCAGGAGTGAAGAGGCTTGAGCTCATCGCAATGACCTCCCCTCTGGACGGACTGGGCAACTTGTTCGCAGTGCACAGAATTCGCAGAGTTTGTTATCAATAGCAAGAAATTCTGATTGTGCCACCGTTACGCCATCGTTTTCTATGATTTTCCTTACTTCATCGCCAGGCATTGGAGGTTGTGGTCGAACCGCACCCTCTTTATTAACTGATGGATAGAAAAGTTCAGCGCCGGCTGAGAGTTTGCTCTCAGTAAGTTCGGTAAAAGCGCCTTCGCTAATTGCTAATTGATAAACGGCTAACTGCGGATGCTCTATTGCTTCTGGTTTTGTGATAGCGGTTTTGCTTGTTTTTAAATCGACCACATAAAGTTCGCCATCTGAAGTGATTTCGAGGCGATCAACGGACCCCGAAATTTTTATCTTGCCGAGCGTTATGGTGAATGATTTCTCTACTGCCAGGAGATTTCGCTTGGATCCTTGGTGATACTGGACAACTTTCTCAAGCATCTCTAGCGCTCGGTTTAACTCTGCCTTTCCTGACCATCCACTTCCTAAATCAAGTTGGTCGCTGAGTTGGTTCCAGAGCAATTGCATCTCATCTTGGAGCGTAGTAAGGGTTGCACCATCTTTTAATTTTGCTGCTAAAGCGTGAAAAGTAGTGCCAATAATCTGTGCAGTTGAGTCAGAATCTCGTCCACCGGTAAATTCAAAGGCCCACTTGAGGGGACACTTATGTAGGGTATCGAGCGAGCTTGGCGATAGCGAGATAGTTTCCGTATCGGAAAAAAGTGGTGCTGCTGAAGATATCTCTTTGGCGCCATACCAAGAATCTGGGTTGGCAACTCGAAGGCCGGCCTGGTGCAAGTAGGCAAGAATCGAAATTGCTTCCTGGGATCTGGCGGAATCAGCGCTCTCTGCTTCTTTGCGGAGCGCTCCGACTAACCGCGCAGGTGTCAGATAAATTCCACTCTCGACAGCCGATAACTCTTCCTCATCAATATTTAATATTTCGACAACTTCACTAAAGAATTGTGATGGGCGTGCATCTTCTCCTACAGTGGTCGTGATAATTAATGATGATTTAGCCCGGGTAATTGCGTTGTAAAAGAGCCTTCGCTCATCATCTTTTAAGGCAGCTAGGGCTGCTAGTTGATACTCCCGTGAAGTTCTATCGATAGCGCTGCCTTCACGTTGTGATTCCACTAAGCGTTCGCTACCAAGAAGTGAGCCGCGCGGCGTGAGGTTTGGCCAAACACCCTCTTCAACTCCTGCAACTGCAACAACTGACCACTGTCGACCTTTTGCTGCATGTGTAGTGAGAATGCTGACTACATCAGGTCGCTGTGCACGCGCCGCAATAGTGTCACTAGCTATCGATTCAAAAATCAACTGCTTAATAAATGCATCGCCGGTATTTCCTGGACGTTGATCTGCATAACGAGCCGCTGCCTCAAAGAGCGCAAGAACTCCATCTAAATCTCGATCGGCGTTTTCATCTCCTTCTATGGCATCTCGTTGCCATCGTTGAGCAAGAGGCGCTCCGGTCTCATCTTTTGCGCTACTCCAAAGCGCCCAAAGAACATCTTCGCTCGTTGCTCCAGGTCGGACCGCTTTCTTGCCGCTAGCTATTAAATCGGAGATGCGCTTTATTGGAGCAAATTCGCTCCACTCTAGGTCAGCTACTGAAGTTGTGAGGTACTCTCGAATTAATTGATGTGATGTTCTCGTGTCATCGCTCTCACGAGAGTTGATGAGAGTGGCTCGAATACGTTTTAATGTAAGAAAATCAGCGCCGCCATAGCGAGAGAGCAACAACTCATCTATCAAAGTATTGGGTAGCAGCTCTTCTGCGCGCTCAGTTGTAAGAGTTTTACCCGCTAGCGCGAAGGCAAGCGAAGCAAGGGTAAGCAACGGTGCGACTGCTGGTTGTTTATTAAGTGGAAGGCTCTGGATCTCTTCGCGTACTGGAATGTTAAGCGAGGCAAATACTCGTCTAAGTGTTGTCGCACGTGTTGATGGAGAACGAATGATTACGGCCATCTCGCCATACGGAATTCCGTCGCGCAAGTGCTTGCCCTGAAAGTACTGCGCTATCAAACGCGCTTCATCGTGAGCGCTCTCGCATTGAGCGAGCGTTATTGGCTTTGAAGCATCTCTTGCCTCTTTAATATCGAAAGCTTTTACTGCAGAACTTCGAAGGCGATGCGCGCTCATTCTGGAGAAAGAGAATCTCTGCGCAAGCGCTACCCCGAGATCAGTTATATCTTTTATTGCGCGGTAATCACGGAAAAGGGTTATTTGCTCTGCAGGCTTTCCGCGAGAATCAAGATAGCGATCAAATATTGAGGGAATACTCTCTGGGTCTGCTCCGCGAAAACGGCCGATGGCGCTATCGGGGTCTACATACAGGGTGAGTTCATCGGAATAGAGCGCTTCTAGGAGTTTTCGATGAGCTGGATCGCTCTCATGGAATTCGTCAACCAGTATCACCAAATTGCGCGAACGGATTTCTTCTCGAAATTCTTGATCGTGTTCGAGCGCGACAGTTGCTTGATAAATCATTTCACTGGAATCGAAAGCGTTCTCATGTGCTAGTCCAGATAGCTCGCGATAGTTGGTGTAAAAATTACTTGCCGCCTCCCAAAGAGGAAATTTTTGATTGATGCTCAAGCTCTTTAGCTCTTCAGGAGAAATGCCTAGTTCGATTGCGCGTGAGATGAGGTCGCGAAGCTCTCGGGCAAAAGCCGATGTTTGCGAGGCGTTTAATACCTGCTCCGGCCACTGATAGAGATTCTCTTCAGCCGCTCCTGCTAAGAGTTCACGGATGAAGTACTCCTGCTCTGGACCTGCAAAAAGTCGCGGTGGATTCTTGCCAATGCGCGCGCGATGAAGGCGGAGAATTGCAAAAGCTAGGGCTGGGAAGGTTTTTACCAATGAGCCAGATGTTGCACGCTCTGATTCTGCAAATATCAAGTCGTTTAACTCCGAAGCGCGATGACGATCATAGGTAAGGACCAAAATTTGATCGGGGTCGATTCCCTCTGAAATATAACTCTGCGCTCTGGCGACGAGAGTCGCGCTCTTTCCGACTCCTGGGCCGCCTAGTACTACAAGTGGCGAACCTCGATGATCAATAACTTTCTGCTGATTCTCATCAAAAGTGATTGATTGAGCCGGTGGTTGGCGAAGAAGAGTAAGCTGCGAATTTTTTTGATTCGGCATGATTTCTCACTATTCCTGTGCGAGAAAAGTGTTATCAACGATATTCATGATGAATTGATTCCAATCATCTTCACTAACCTTTGTAGGGTTGTAATCGTTGACTAATTTTCCAAGAGTGTAAGCCTGAATAAAAGTAGCTAAAGCTTGAGCATGAACATCCGCACGAAAGAGCCCTTTATTTTTTACCTCTTCTGTGACATCAGCAATAGAGTCAGTAAGGCGCTGGGTCTCTTCTCCCATTTGCTTTGCCATTCGAGGATTGTTAAAGCAGGCAGCGAGAGCTTGGGCTCGCTCAGCGCGGGCATCCTTTCGATCATCGGCTTGAGTGAGCATAGTTAATTTATATAAAGCGTCACGTACCTCTTTTTTATTACGCGCTGTTGCAACATACATCGCTAAGAAATCTATCGAGCTATCAATCCATTTGGAGTAACGGAATATTTGGGCAGTTTCGACGAGTTCTTGGAGATCTTCGAAGTGGTGATACATCGATCCCTTAGAGACGCCAGAGCGCTCAAGAACTTCATCGGCGAGAATTTCTGATGGTCGCTTCGTCTCCAGTAGCGCCGCCACCGTCTCTACGAGGAGTCTTTTAGTGGGGTGGAAGGCCGAGAGCATGGTTAAAAGGTACCGGCCAGCGCTGACTCTATGGAATTCAGCGCTGCCGAGTAGAGCTCTTGTGCCTCAAGCGATAGCCTCGAAATACAGCTAAATGGAGTGAAATGAGGTTCAAACCGTCAATCGAAGGGGTCGGTAGAGAAGAAGAGAAGAAGAGAGGGAGAGCGGCGAACTACTCCCCGTCTATCTGCTCGTTCCGCTTCTTTACCTTTGAGGTCGCGCGAGCTCGCTCATTTTGATCAAGGAGCACTTTGCGAATTCGAACCGTCTTTGGGGTGACTTCAACGCATTCATCTTCACGGCAGAATTCCAGCGCTTGCTCTAGGTTGAGGTGTTTCGGTGGAATTAATCGCTCCGCATCATCTGAACCAGAGGCGCGCATATTTGTTAACTTCTTTTCGCGAACTGCGTTGACATCCATATCTTCGTTACGTGCATTCTCGCCAATAACCATTCCTTCGTACACCTCTGAGCCAGGCTCGACGAAGATGGTGCCGCGCTCTTGCAGCGAAGAGAGAGCATACGAGGTAACCATGCCGCGACGATCGGCAACGAGTGAACCTGTTGGACGCGTAAGAATCTCACCGTGCCATGGTTCGTAGCCGTCAAAAACGTGATGAAGTAAACCTGTACCTCGAGTTTCGGTAAGAAATTCGGTACGGAATCCAATCAAGCCACGTGAAGGCACTCGGTAATCCATTCGAATCCACCCTGTTCCATGGTTAGTCATCTGGGCCATTCGACCTTTTCGACTTGCCATGAGTTGGGTGATAATTCCAAGAAAATCTTCGGGAACATCGATGGTTAGTGATTCCATCGGCTCATTAAGTTTGCCATCAATTATTTTTGTAACTACTTGTGGCTTGCCAACTGTTAACTCAAAACCCTCACGACGCATAATCTCTACCAGAACTGCAAGTTGGAGTTCGCCTCGCCCCTGAACTTCCCACGTATCAGGTCGCTCAGTTGAAAGTAAGCGAAGTGAAACATTGCCAATTAACTCAGCATCAAGCCTATTTTTCACTAATCGCGCGGTGAGTTTCTTTCCCTCTTGACCAGCAAGAGGAGAGGTGTTGATTCCGATAGTCATCGAGATTGATGGTTCATCTACCGTAATCAAAGGCAACGCAATTGGATTTTCTGGATCAGCAAGCGTTTCACCAATGGTGATAGTTTCAAATCCGGCGACTGCGATGATGTCGCCTGGTCCGGCGCTCTCCACCGATTGGCGGTCTAATCCATCATTCATCAGAAGTTCGACAACTTTTGCACGCTCGACTGAGCCATCAACTTTCATCCAGGCAACTTGTTGTCCTTTACGGATACTTCCCTGGTGTATTCGACAAATAGCCAGACGCCCTAAATAAGGAGAGGCATCAAGGTTGGTAACTTGCGCTTGAAGTGGCGCACCTTCGGTATATGTCGGCGCTGGAATTGCAGCGTAGATCGTTTCAAAGAGCACATCTAGGTTGCTCTTATCTGGCATGCCACCATTCTCTGGTCGCTCCATACTTGCACGTCCTGCTTTTGCGCTCGCATAAACAATTGGAAATTCAATTTGTTTTTCATCGGCATCAAGATCAAGAAATAGTTCATAGGTTTCATCGACAACTTCGGCAATACGCGAATCCGGGCGATCGACTTTATTGATAACAAGAATCACTGGAAGGTTCTTTGAGAGCGCTTTGCGTAAGACGAATCGAGTTTGTGGAAGTGGACCTTCTGATGCATCAACAAGTAGGAGTACGCCATTGACCATTTCGAGCCCGCGCTCAACTTCGCCACCGAAATCAGCGTGGCCAGGGGTATCAATGATGTTGATGGTGCGGTCGCCACGCTTAATAGCTGTGTTCTTGGCGAGGATTGTGATGCCTTTTTCCCGCTCAAGATCCATCGAGTCCATAACTCGATCGTCGCCTTCGCCCTTCTCTTTATGGGCGGCAAAGGCGCCAGATTGCCAGAGCATCGCATCGACCAGAGTTGTTTTGCCATGGTCTACGTGGGCAATAATGGCGATATTCCGTAAATCATCGCGCTTATTTACATTAGTCAAAATCTACTCATTTCGTCAGGTTCTAGAGTATGTTGTAAATGGCTTATTTGTCGAATTCCGGGGCTTTTAGATGATGAAATTACTCACAAGTAAAATCCATCGGATAAATCAGCAAAAGTAAGGAGCAAATCATCGTGTCAGAACTTCGCCCAGGCGCTCCTTTAAAAGTTGGTTTTATTGGCGGCGGAATAGATTCTGCAATCGGACGAGCACATTTTGGCGCGCTGCACATAGATCGGAAATTTTCCCTTGAATCTGGGGTTTTTAGTATCGATGAGTTGGCAAATAGAGAATCAGCTGAATTTTATAGCGTTGCTAATGATCGGGTTTACAACTCAATAGAAAAATTCTTGGCAGAAGAAACTGGAAAGCTTGATGCCGTAATTGTTCTGACGCCAACACCATTGCACTTTCAACACATTAACGCTCTTTTTGATAAAAAAATTCCCGTGATTTCAGAGAAAGCGCTCTGCACTAACAGTAAGGATGCGCATTTGCTTACTCAGCGAGTAGCAAATGAAAATCAATTTCTAAGCATTACCTTTACTTATACCGGTTACCCAATTATTCGTCAGATCAAAGATATGATTGCCTCAGGCGAGTTTGGGAAACTTTTATCTATTCATGTTGAGATGCCGCAAGAGAGTTTTATCAAATCTGGGCCTTCTGGAGAAGCGGCCAAACCTCAAGCATGGCGACAACAAGATTATGAATTGCCGAGCGTCACGCTCGACTTAGGTTCACATGTGGTAAATCTTGTCGAATTCGTTTCTGGGGCAAAGATTTCGGAAATTGCTGGAATGGCAAATCACGCAGGTGATGTAGCGCAATTAATTGATAACGTTCTAGCAATAGGAACGATGAATAATGGCACACAGATTTCACTCAACTGGAACAAGATTTCATTAGGAAAACGAAATGGTTTAGCGCTTAAAATTTATGGAGAGAAAGCAGCTATTTCTTGGGAACAAGAGAGCCCTGAATATCTTTTGTTCACTGGAAAAGATGGCGTTACCAAAATATTAGATCGAAGCAATCACCTAATGAATGTTGCCGCCGAAATGCGTTACTCACGCTTTAAACCGGGCCATCCAGCTGGCTACATCGAAGCGTTTGCAAATCTTTACTTCGATATCGCCACCGATCTCGTTGCTTACAAGAACAGAGTAGTGAAGAAAGTTGTTGAAGCATCAAATAACCCCTACACCCATAATGCTATTAACTCTTATGAGGGGTTGAAAATTCTAGAAACTCTCCATGAGAGCGCGAAGGTCGGAAAAACACTTCCGATTAAACGTTAAATCTAAACTCCACCACATCACCATCGTGCATCACATAATCTTTACCTTCCATTCGCACTTTTCCTTTTGTGCGAGCTTCAGCAATTGAGCCGGTGGCTACTAAATCCTCAAAGGAAACAACTTCAGCTTTGATAAAACCCTTCTGGAAATCAGTATGAATAACGCCTGCCGCAACAGGTGCGGTATCCCCTTGATGAATTGTCCAAGCTCGCGCCTCTTTTGGTCCCGCAGTTAAATAGGTCTGTAGCCCTAAAGTTTTAAATCCAACTCGAGCCAAAGTACGGAGCCCCGGCTCGCTTAATCCAATAGATTCAAGGAGCTCCATCGCATCGGCTTCATCTAGCTCTGCTAAATCCGCTTCAGTTTTTGCATCGAGAAAAATAGCTTCGGCTGGGGCAACTTGTGCGCGCAACTTCGTCTTTAACTCTTCATCACCAAGTTCGGTGGCATCGACGTTAAAAACATAAATAAAAGGTTTAGCGGTAAGAAGGTGCAGATCCTTTAAGAGAGATTTATCTAACGAGGTAGCCGAAATTAATTTACCCTCTTTGAGGGCAGCTTCCGCTTTTTTGATCTCTTCAATCTCAACTACGCGCTCTTTCTGTTGCTTCGCCTCTTTCTCAAGACGAGGCAACGCTTTTTCAATCGTTTGCAAATCGGCGAGCGCCAACTCAGTGTTAATTGTTTCAATATCCGAGAGTGGATCGACTTTTCCATCAACGTGCACGACATCACCGTCGTTGAAAACACGGACGACCTGACATATTGCATCTGCCTCACGAATATTGGCAAGGAACTTATTTCCAAGTCCTGCTCCTTCGGATGCACCTTTCACAATTCCAGCGATATCTACGAAAGAGACTGAAGCGGGAATAATTTGTTCAGAGCCAAATATCTTTGCCAGTACGGCGAGGCGATCATCGGGAACTCCAACCACGCCCACATTTGGTTCAATGGTGGCAAAGGGGTAGTTGGCTGCGAGGACCTGGTTTTTCGTCAGAGCATTAAAAAGAGTGGACTTACCCACGTTGGGCAGTCCGACGATTCCAATAGAGAGGCTCACGAGGAGTAGAGCCTACGGGGCTTTGTCACCCCCTCCTGACACGATTGGACCATGAACCTCACCCCTGCCCTCGGACTGACTATCGGCCTGGTCGTTGGCCTCGCCCTTGGGGTCACAATTACCTACTTATTAATGAGGCGCGAGAGCGAGCTCTACCGGAACCAACTTCACACTCAGAGCGAAGCAAGCGGCGCCTCCCGCGAGGCGAGCGCCCGCCTTGATGAGCTACTCCGTTCAGTCAATCTCAGCATGGCGCAACTTACTGAAAAGACTCAATCAGCGGAGATCAAACGAGCTGAAGTAGAGGCGCAAATCAAAGAGCAGATTAAAAATATGAGCGAGAAGAATGAGCGGTTAGTTTTAGAGACTGCAAAACTCGCTGGCGCGCTATCGAAAGCGCAGAGTCGTGGCCAAATGGGCGAAGCGCAACTTGAGTTGATTCTTGAAAGTTCCGGGTTAATTGAGGGCGTTAATTACGAACGTCAAGAGCATCGCGTTAACGACGGAGAAATTTCAAAACCTGATATCACCATTAAAATGCCTGGTGGAACCGAAATTTTTGTTGACTCTAAATTCCCCTTTGATCGCTTTTGGGATGGCATTGGAGCAGATGATCCATCCGAACGAGCTGCGCACATGGCTGCACATGCAAAAGATTTACTAAATCACATTAATGCGCTCTCGAAACGTGGTTATCAAAGTACAAGTAACTCACCTGATTTTGTAGTGCTCTTTGCTCCTTTTGAATCAATTCTTCATGAGGCGCTCGATGCTGACCCACTTCTCCTCCAAAAATCTTTTGCAAAGAGCGTAGTTATTGCCACGCCGACTACGATGCTCGCGTTACTTCGCACAATTGCTTATGGCTACTCTCGCCATGATCTCGCCCGAAACGCCGATGAAATTCGAAACCTTGCGGGTGAACTCTTAAAGCGCGTTGGAAAGGTTCATGAACGTATTGAAAATCTTGGCGAACGAATTAAGGGCGCTGAGCGAGCATTTAACGAACTCGTTGCATCTGCAGAGAATCATCTCTTGGTTCCCGCACGGAAAATGGGAAAGCTAGGCGCGCCCTCTAGTAAAGAGCTCAACTCTCCACCAGCAATTGAGAGTGAGATCCGCACCATCCGCAGTATTAACGCGAGTGAGGGCTCTGGCGATGATGAATTAGACTTTATCCAGGGAGACGATAAATGACGCCAGGAAATATTCAGATAAACGGACGGCCAATTATTCAAGGACGGGGCCTCACCTCTCCTGGGATTGTCGTTCTCTATTTTCTTGGCCTTCTCTTTATTCAAACGCTAGAAAATTTCCTCTCCGGGCAACCCGGTCGATTAACCGGAATTTTTCTATTAGCGCTCTTCTTCGCGGCAATTAAATTGGGTCGGAAGGGGACGCTCTTTACTGCGGTCGTTACTCCGCCACTTGCGCTCAGTACAACTGTGCTTTTAGCCACCTTGTTAAGTAAAGGTTTTGGTCTCACTGGTTTACTCGTTGGAATTCTCTCGAATTTGGCGCGTCTTGCCCCGTGGTTGCTATTAACCGCGTTGGTTAGTTGGAGTTACTTCTTTATCAATGAGCGTCGCCAGGCTATTTCAAGCCGGCCGCCTTCAAATCTTTCCTAAGTTCGGGCGGCATCGAAAAGAGCAGATGCTCCTCTGCCTTTGTTACGACTTCAACGTCGCTAAATCCATATTCGCTTAACTTCGCGAGCAGTTCTTCCACCAAGATCTCAGGAACTGAAGCGCCGCTAGTCACGCCAACAGTTCTCACGCCTTCAAGCCACTCTTCTTTCATCTCATGCGCATAATCGATGAGATACGACGCTTTGGCCCCTGTTTCAAGGGCAACTTCTACTAATCGGACCGAGTTGGAAGAGTTGCGAGAGCCGACAACAAGAACTAGATCGCTCTGTGGCGCAATCTCTTTCACTGCAAGCTGCCTATTTTGTGTTGCATAACAAATGTCATCACTCGGCGGATCGTTAAGTAGCGGGAACTTATCTTTTAAGGCTTTTACTGTGCTAAACGTTTCATCAACGCTTAACGTGGTCTGCGAGAGCCAAATCAATTTACTAGGATCTTTGATGGATAACTTCTCAATATCTTCGGCTTTATCAATTAATTGCACATGATCTGGCGCTTCACCGGCAGTGCCCTCAACCTCTTCATGGCCTTCATGGCCAATCAAAAGAATTTGATAATCATCGGCGGCAAATCTGCGCGCTTCTTGATGTACTTTCGTCACCAGTGGGCAGGTTGCATCAATAGTTTTCAGGTTACGTGCCTTGGCACTCTCGTGAACTGCTGGCGAAACTCCATGGGCTGAAAAAATTACCGTCGCACCCTCTGGGACTTCATCCGTTTCGTCGACGAAGATTGCCCCGCGCTTCTCGAGAGTCTCCACTACATGCTTGTTATGAACAATCTGCTTTCGGACGTAGACCGGAGCACCGTAGAGATCCAAAGCTTTTTGGACGGTAACAACTGCGCGATCAACGCCTGCGCAATATCCGCGCGGAGCGGCAAGGAGTACTCGCTTAGTTTGCGCCGTTGGCTCCATCATCACGGCCCTAGCCTAATCTCTCCAGGCCTTTCGCGCGCTTGGTAGTAGGAGTTTCAGATTACGCTTACTACATGATTGAAAGTAGCTCCGAAGAACCACTACCGGTTCGCGTCGTATCGGAATCAATCGGCGAGTATGTAGGGAGATTGGGCCCGGTCTGGGTTGAAGGTGAAGTCGCAGAAATCACACGACGACCCGGTTCACAAATGGCGTTCTTGCGCTTGAAGGACACCAGCGTAGATATGTCGCTTCAAGTCACGTGTCACAAATCAATTCTGGAGGCGATAGATCCTCTTCCAGAAAATGCACGGATAGTCGCGTATGCAAAAGTGAATTGGTATGCCGTTCGCGGAACGCTCTCATTGATGGCGCGCGAAATAAGACAGGTTGGGCTCGGAGAACTTTTAGCGAGATTAGAACAGCTCAAGAATCTCCTTGCTGCAGAAGGGCTCTTCGCATCGGAGCGAAAACGCGAACTCCCTCTCTTGCCAAGAAAGATTGGATTGATTTGCGGTAGAGCGAGTGCTGCAGAGAAAGATGTCATTGAAAATGTTGAACGGCGCTGGCCAGGAATGCCTTTTGAAATTCGAGAGGTTGCCGTTCAAGGAAATACTGCTGTAGTTGAAGTTTCCAGAGCGCTCATCGAATTAGATGCGATTGATGAAGTCGACGTCATAATCGTTACTCGCGGAGGTGGATCATTTGAAGATCTCCTGCCATTCTCTGATGAATCGTTGATACGTTTAGTGGCATCTCTCACTACCCCTATTGTCAGCGCAATTGGACATGAGCAAGATGCACCGTTACTTGATCTCGTTGCTGACTTGCGCGCCTCAACCCCCACTGATGCAGCAAAAAGAGTTGTCCCAAGTTTGATTGAAGAGAGAGAACATATTCTCCAACTCTCAAATCGCCTCGAGAAAAGGATGTACTCAATAATTGAGCTAGAAATTTCGCGGTTATCTTCACTCTTATCTAGGCCAGTTATTAAGGAGCCACTGACAATCGTTAACAATAAGGCAGAAGAAATTAAAATTCTCCGTAACGATGCTCGGAAGGCGCTTTCATCTCGACTTCGTGAGGAGAAGATTGAAGTTCGAGAGATAAGAGCTCGAATTGCCACGCTCTCTCCCCTATCTACTCTCAAACGTGGTTATGCCGTAGTCCAAAAGAAAGGAAAGGTACTCCTTGATAGCAAGGATGTTGTACTTTCCGAGAGGCTCGATGTTGTTCTGGCAAAAGGTGAGATAGCAGTAGAAGTTGTCGCGTCCCAGCGAAGTAAGAAATCGAGGGAGAAGTAAATGGCCGAGAAGAAAAAGCCAACGTATGAGCAAGCTCGAGATGAACTAGCCAAGATTGTCGCCAAGCTCGAAGCTGGCGGGGCCTCACTCGAGGATTCGATAGCGCTTTGGGAGCGCGGCGAAGAACTCGCAAAAATCTGCAATCAATGGCTTGAGTCAGCAAAAGAACGGCTTGATAAGGGAGAAAAATGAGATGTGCGCCATAAGCACATTTAATTACCCAGGCGTATTCTTTTAACTATGAACCCAGATTTTGCCTACGAAGATCTCTTACCTCTTGGCCATGATGAAACCGAGTATCGCTTCATCACGAAAGAGGGAGTAACTACGAGTCAAGTCGCTGGTCGAACATTTATTACAGTAACTCAAGAGGCGCTTCGTAAACTGACCGAAGAAGCGGTTCATGATATTCAGCATTACTTACGTAGCTCACACTTACAGCAACTTAGAAACATCATTGATGATCCTGAGGCATCGCCAAACGATCGCTTTGTGGCCTTAGATTTATTAAAGAATGCAAATATTGCAGCCGGTGGAATTCTTCCAATGTGCCAAGACACTGGAACGATGTTGGTGATGGGCAAACGTGGACAGCACGTTTTAACAGAAGGGCGCGATGAAGTAGGTATCGCTCATGGAATTTACGATGCATATACGCGACTAAACCTTAGATATAGCCAGATGGCCCCCATCACAATGTGGGATGAAAAGAACACCGGCACTAACTTGCCAGCGCAAATCGAAATTGCAGTAGATACCAAACACCATGATCAGTATCAACTGCTATATATTGCTAAAGGTGGCGGTAGCGCAAATAAAAGCTTTCTTTACCAAGAGACGAGAGCAATTCTCAATCCCCAATCACTAATGAAATGGCTTGAAGAGAAACTTGTTTCGCTAGGAACATCAGCTTGTCCGCCCTACCACTTAGCAATTGTGATTGGTGGAACTAGTGCTGAGCACACCCTCAAGACGGCAAAACTTGCAAGCACACGATATCTCGATTCACTTCCCCTTCGTGGTGATGTAGCAACTGCTCATGGGTTCCGGGATATCGAACTGGAAGCACAAGTTCTCGAATTAACTCGAAATATTGGAATTGGTGCGCAATTTGGCGGTAAATACTTCTGCCACGATGTTCGCGTAATTCGCCTTCCTCGCCACGGCGCCTCCTTGCCGATAGCCATTGCGGTTTCCTGCTCTGCCGATCGACAAGCGCTAGCCAAAATTACGGCAGAGGGGATTTTCCTTGAGAAATTAGAGCGTGATCCTGCTCGCTTCCTTCCGGATACCACCGCAACACAACTCCATGATGATGTTGTCTCTGTTGACCTCAATCGCCCCATGAATGAAATCCGGGAACAGCTTGCCAAATACCCGGTAAAAACCCGCCTTTCCTTAACTGGCACCTTGATAGTTGCTCGGGATTTAGCCCATGCCAAAATCAAAGAACGTCTTGATAAGGGCGAAGAGCTCCCCGATTACTTTAAAAAATATGCCGTCTATTACGCAGGTCCATCAAAAACACCCGAAGGCTATGTCTCGGGTTCGTTTGGTCCAACGACCGCCGGGCGAATGGATTCCTATGTTGAACAATTCCAACAAGCTGGTGGCTCGTTCATCATGCTTGCTAAGGGAAATCGTTCAGCCGCTGTAACTAACTCTTGTAAAAAGTTTGGTGGCTTCTATCTCGGATCTATTGGTGGCCCCGCTGCTCGACTTGCCCAAGATTGCATCAAAAAGGTTGAAGTATTTGATTATCCCGAGCTAGGAATGGAAGCAGTGTGGAAAATTGAAGTCGAAGATTTTCCAGCTTTTATTGTGGTGGATGATAAAGGTAACGATTTCTTTGCTGAGCGCGAAAAATTAGTAACAATTGGTAAGAAGCCGAATTAAGTAAAGGTTTAACAACTAAGGTAAAAGTTTTAGTACATCCGGATGCGATAAAAAGTATTCAGCGCTTTACATGGAGTGCCATAGCGCACATCAATGTACTTCAATCCCCACATAATTTGCGTCACTGGATTTTTTCTCCAGTCACTTCCAATTGATTCATATTTTGTCGCGGGATAGGCCTGCGGAATTCCATGTGCTCCAGTGCGTTTGTTATGTGATGTGTAGGTCCATTGACTTTCTTTGATCCATAACTTATCGAGACACTTCCACTGCGCACCGCTCCAGCCATAATTTTCTTTAGCTAACAGCTCTCCAACATAGCGCGCGCCATTTCGAGTTTTAGCTTTCTGCACCAAAAAGGCTGTGCGCGCTACCGAAGCAAGATTGAGCGCGGTGAGCTTGCCGACCGTTAGAACTTCGGTGGCAACGATTAAACGGGTCTCGGGAGCTGGCTCTACCGGGAGCGGCTCGCTTGGGGTCACTACTGCGAGCGAACTCTCGTTAGTGGGTACGGGGATCGGGGTGTTGACCTCAGCGCCTTGAGCTACCGTCGGGGTTACGGCGAGGATCAGCGCGAGGGCGCCATTAATCGCAACTCTTCTCTCCCAAAAAGAGATGACTCTTGCTCGACATGCTCGTCTCATCCGCAACTGCCCTCCCTTCATCCTCGCTAGCAACGCTCTTCCCGCTCGCTCTTTCTCATTCGTTTTCACCGGTTTCATTTCATCCACCCGTCTCTGTTCCAGCCAAAAAAGGCTGATAGAGGGGTGGGGGGAGGCTTCAAGGATGCCAAAGTAGGTGGGGTCTTGGCCAAACCAAACCCCATTTTTACCCTGAGAATTTTGACCTGTGGATAACATTTTCGCAGGTCAGAGCGGTATTGGAAAAAAATGTGGGATTGCCCACCCTTATTTAGTCAAAATTGTGAGCTCCCCGCACGCCCCATAAAGGAATGGCCGTCGCGTTCAGCGACCCACTACCGCATCGATGGAGAGATCCTTCGGCGGGTTTAGTCGGCCCCGATAGAGCCAAGCGATGGTCGAGACCCCGATCACAGTGACGCTCCCTGAGAACGCAATCGCAAAACGGGCGCCGAAATGTTCGGTAATCCATCCCAAGAGTGGAGCGCTTCCCGGAGTAAAGCCCATCCACATCGCTAGGTAGATGCCAATTACCCGGCCACGGATTTGAGGCGCCGAATTGAGTTGGATGGTGGTGTTTGATGCCACTGCAGTAGTGAGCATGCCAAACCCATAAATGGGCAACGCCATTGCGTATAACAAGTAAGTGGGCATAAAGGCCGAGAGAATAATTGCGCAACCAGTAAAGATTGCGAACTTAATAACTCGAGCTAAACCAGGTGCGTGCTCTTTCTTTGTTGCAATTAATGTGGCGCTCAATGAGCCTAATGCAAGTACGCTTCCCAATAAACCAAACTCTCCTGCTTGCAATCCAAATGCCTTGGTAGCCATGATCGCGCTGAAGAGTTCTGGATTAACACCAAATGTGGCAAAGAAAAAGATGACAAGCATCATCGCCATCAAATCAGGGCGAGCACGAATATATTTAATTGCTTCTGAAAATAGGGCGCCAGTGCGTGGCGCTTTTCGATATAACTCATCATTATCAATCATTAACACAGCAGCAATGACCGCGAGAAAGGAGATGGCGTTTAATAGAAATGAAGGCCCAGTATCAAATGCTTCAATCATAAAACCAGAGAGCGCCGGACCAATTAATCGTGCGGTATTGAAATTAACAGAATTAAGCGCCACTGAATTTGGAATATCTTCTTCTGGCACCAACTCTGGAAGAAATGAGTGACGTACCGGTCCATCAACCGCTGAAGTGATACCCAACGCTAACGCTATTAATAAAACGTGCCAGAGTTGAACTCGATGCGTCACGACAAGCAGACCAAGCGTGCCAGCCCAAAGAAAGCCAGAAAAACTTGTAAAAGTCAGCAACTTTGGCTTGGAAATTCGATCGGCGAGCGTACCGCCAAAGAAAGAGAATAAAGAGGGCGCGGATTGGAGCGCGACAACAACCCCTAGCCAGAGCGCGTTATCTGTTAACTCAAGTACCAACCAGTTCTGAGCAATCCGCTGAACCCAGGTTCCGGTATTACTTAGCGTGGTTGAGATGTAGTAGATACGAAAATTACGATGGCGAAAGGATCTGAATGGACCGCTATCTTTCATAGCTCGAGCACCAACCGCATCATCTCACCGGATCATCTCTCAGAAATTAGGTTCTAACGCCTCTAAATCAACTCTAGGGTTGTAGACTAGAACCATGCGGTCATTAAGGGAAATATCCGATCGACAAATCATTGGAATTGCCCTGATTCTCTGGGCGCTGATTGCTATTAGTTCGCTCATCACAAACAATATTGATTTCACCTGGAGCGCGATTATCGCAATCGCACTTGGCGTATATGGATTACGAATTATGCGAAAGCGCGAGAAGAACTAGCTCTCAATCTGATCGGCAATTCCCCGTAAAACTTTGCCAAGACGCTCAGCATCATGGGGCGATGGGTGGCGGCCATGGCGTAAACCATTACCAACGCGATCGAGAATCTTGATTGCATCTTCAATAATTGCAGCGAGATCATCTGGATTAATGCGCGCACCGGCGGCAAGAGATGGAGGAGCTTCAACAATTGTTACGGATAGCGCTTGGGGACCACGACGACCATCAGCCACGCCAAACTCCAGTTTTGTTCCTGGCTTAACCGTTGTCACTCCAGATGGAAGAGAGGTTGCAGGAAGAAATACATCTTCGCCTTCATCAGAGGAGATGAAACCAAAGCCTTTCTCAAGGCTGAACCATTTAACGCGTCCAGTTGGCATCGCTCACTCCCCACTCTTAGTTTCTGACTTTCTATCTCGCGCGCTTAACCTCATACTTTTTATGATGGCTTGTAAAGCAGAGCCTTATTTTATCGTGTCTAGAGCCATCCTCGCTCCGTGATTTCTGGCGTAAAAAGCGGTGTAGCTCAGCAAATATCAGGTGATTAGAGGACTAATGCCTCAGAGTGCGCACCGCAGCCATAGTTCACTGCAACTACATGGCCATCTGCCGGCGATATCCCATTGGCGCAGACGCCAAACGCATTTCGTAGCGAACCTGCAATTGGCAGAAAGAAAGCGCATGATGCACACGCTTTAGGAGCGCTCTTCGCAAATTCTGCATCTGGTCCATACTCGCCAGCGATCCAACGATCGCTTGCCATATCCCGCCCGATCGGTGAAAGGACCCGCACTCGCCCTAAACCAAGTTCCCACAATTGAGTTGCATCGAGCTCTTCATCAGCGGGGAGCGCGGCATAACCAGGGACCAATCTCGCATCATCTGCACTTGTTGGTACCACCGTTCCTGGAAGCACATCTTCCGGCAGAACGCGCTCGTGATAGGGAATCCACTTTGGCGGCAAGAGCGCGTCTGGCCCTGGAAGTAAAACAACATCGCAGACTGTCGGCTGCGAACTCTCATTTACAAATGCGAGCGTTACCGCCCAGCGCCAATCTGGATATCCAGTTAGTGAAGTTTCAAAGAAATGAGTTTCATACTGTTCATCGGAGCGCTCAACTCCAGAATGAGATCCTACTTTTTCACCATCAAAACGGAGATTGCCGACTGAACTTTCGGCCTCAGACAAAGCAGCTTCGCGAGCAATTGATTCTGATGATCCGGAGAACCCAGAATCTGCTTCGCGAAGCCCTTTGCTTGAACGTGTCATACTCGAAAGAGTACCAACTATTGAAACTATTAGAAGTCCATATCTCCGCCGCCAGGAGCTGCAGGAGCTGCGCTCTTTGGTTCTGGCTTTTCGGCGATAACAGCTTCAGTGGTAAGGAAGAGCGCTGCAATTGATGCAGCGTTCTGAAGCGCAGATCGAGTGACCTTCGCTGGATCGATGATGCCAGCCTTGATCATGTCGACGTACTCACCTGTTGCTGCATTGAGCCCAAAGCCAGCTTCGAGATGACGTACCTTCTCTACGACAACGCCACCTTCTAGCCCTGCGTTGATAGCGATTTGCTTGAGTGGAGCTTCAACTGCAAGCTCAACAATCTTTGCACCTGTCGCTTCATCGCCTTCCAACTTCAATTTCGCAAATGCAAGCTTTGCAGCCTGTAGTAGCGCCACGCCACCACCAGCGACAATTCCCTCTTCAACCGCAGCTTTTGCATTTCGTACCGCATCTTCAATGCGGTGCTTACGCTCCTTGAGTTCAACTTCGGTAGCTGCGCCAGCCTTGATAACGGCAACGCCACCAGCGAGTTTTGCAAGGCGCTCTTGGAGCTTTTCGCGATCGTAATCAGAATCGCTCTTTTCGATTTCAGCGCGAATTTGATTTACCCGACCTTGAATTTGCTCTTTATCACCAGAGCCTTCAACGATAGTTGTTTCATCTTTTGTGATGACCACTTTGCGAGCGCGTCCGAGAAGATCGATGGTCGTAGCATCAAGCTTTAGACCAACCTCTTCTGAGATCACTTGCGCACCAGTAAGAATCGCAATGTCTTGGAGCATTGCCTTACGGCGATCACCAAAGCCTGGAGCTTTTACCGCTGCTGAGCGGAATGTTCCACGAATCTTGTTGACAACGAGAGTTGCAAGAGCTTCGCCTTCAATATCTTCAGCGATGATTGCAAGTGGCTTACCAGATTGCATCACTTTCTCAAGAATTGGGAGAAGATCTTTAATATTTGAAATCTTTGAATTAGCTATCAAAATGTATGGATCTTCAAGAACTGCTTCCATTCGATCGGTATCGGTAACCATGTAAGGCGAGATGTAGCCTTTATCAAAGCGCATACCTTCGGTGAGTTCTAGCTCAAGCCCAAAAGTATTGCTCTCTTCAACAGTGATAACACCTTCCTTGCCGACTTTATCCATTGCCTCCGCAATTTTTTCACCAATAGTGACATCCGCTGCAGAGATTGAAGCAGTAGCAGCTATCTGCTCTTTAGTTTCAACATCCTTAGCCATCTTGCCAAGTTCCTCTGCAACTGCAGAGACTGCTTTTTCAATTCCGCGCTTAAGCGCCATCGGATTGGAACCAGCAGCAACGTTACGAAGCCCCTCACGAACTAACGCTTGAGCTAAAACGGTTGCAGTGGTAGTTCCATCTCCAGCAACATCATCGGTCTTCTTCGCTACTTCTTTTACTAACTCTGCGCCGATTTTCTCGTAAGGATCATCAAGTTCAATTTCTTTGGCGATGGATACGCCATCGTTAGTAATAGTGGGAGCGCCCCACTTCTTCTCAAGGACAACATTTCGTCCGCGAGGTCCAAGGGTCACTTTGACCGCATCGGCGAGCGCATTCATTCCGCGCTCAAGGCCACGTCGAGCCTCTTCGTTAAAAGCAATCATCTTTGCCACGGTAAGTCTCCTTCTAGATAGTTACGTGGGTGCTGTCTGATCTCGAACCAGCGAGAGCTAGTCGGACCGAGGCAGCGCTTCGGTGGGTTATCACTCTCAACCCGAGAGTGCTAACGCATAATCTACGGCAGGAGATGGGGGGCTATCAAACGGAAGGGATTAGACCGCTGGCGAGGATAAGGAGCGGAAGAAGGAGGGATTGAACGGGTCTAGAGATTTGAGCCGGTGGTGCGAGAGTTCCGAAGTCGGCGGAGCCTACGAACGAGGGTTGGGTAAGCGACCTCAGCTTCGGGGCGATCGAGCAAGGCGTTAAGAAGTTGGTAGTACCGGGGCGAGCTCATCGAAAAAAGCTCTCGAATAGCCCCTTCTTTTGAACCAGGATAGCGCCACCACTGCCGTTCGAATTCCAGAATGGCCAACTCTTGGTCGGTAAGAGGCGAGCGCGTAGCTCCGGCGGACGCGGCAAAAACGTGCTCTCCCATGCTCCCTATCTTAGAGCGAAATTACACGGATGTCATTTACTCCCGGGGTTCGTGCAGTGGTTGTAATCACAGCACCTGACCCAACTAACTCTCTGATTTTGCCTCGAAATAATCCTTCCGTTTTGCACTCCGCACGATATTTCGAAGCATCGTGGGAAATACAAATGCGTGAAATGGTTTAACGAGATACCAATACAAAGTGCCACCTAGTCCACGTGGCAGAAAGATTGCCTCTTGAGTAATTTCAATTTGATTTCCTTCAGGGATTCGGCGGAGCCTAAATTCAAGCCAGGCTTTCCCGGGGAGAATCATTTCAGCGTAGAGACGAAGGTGATCTTCGCGCTCGAGAGATTCAACGCGCCAAAAATCTAAGCTATCACCAAGGCGTAAATGCTTTGGATCTCGTCGCCCCCGACGTAACCCAACGCCACCAATTAATCGATCAAGTAGACCGCGAAGGAACCATAAGAAATCAGCGCCGTACCATCCAGTATCGCCACCGATTTCTTCAATCGTTTCCCACGCGCTCGCAAGTGATGCGTTAGTGCGAGAGCTTCGAGAATCTCTGTAGGTAACTTCGCCGGCCCATGAAGGATCGGATTGCGCTTTCTGCCATGGATGTGCCGGAAGTGTGGCATCAGACCAGCGTGTTTTCACTTTATTTTCATTGACGCGAGCAAGCGCTAACTCCATTGCCTGCTCAACTCCCATTAATCCTTGTGGTGGTCGAGGAATTACTGCATCAATACTCTTTTCTGGATCGGCTACGACCTCACTAATTAATGAATGCACTAACGGCCGAGCTAGCGCTGAAGGCAAGGGAGTTACTAAACCAATCCACAAACTAGCAAGTCGCGGCGTCAACACTGGGATTTTCACGATGATGCGCTTTCGCAACCCAGAAACTTTGGCGAAGATTTGCATCATCTCGGAATATTTCATGACATCAGGTCCACCAATATCAAAGACACCTGAAATTGGTCTCTCGAGTTGTGCTGCATTTACCAGGTACCAGAGGATGTCTCGAATTCCAATTGGATGAGTGAGGTTTGAAATCCACTTTGGTGTAGTCATGATTGGAAGACGATGAGTCAGATGCCGAACCATTTCAAATGACGCGGATCCAGCACCAATGATGATGCCCGCACGTAGCTCCATCGTTGGCACTCCCGTCGCTGCAAGTTCAGTTCCTACTTGAGCGCGCGATGCGAGATGTTGACTTGCCTTCTTATCATTTGCAATTCCACCTAAATAGACAATCTGTTTTACATCAGCTTCTTTAGCAGCACGAGCAAAGTTGGCGGCCATCTGCTGTTCAATCTCATCAAATTTCTTACCCATATTTAGTGAGTGGAGTAAGTAGAAGGCGGTGTGAATTCCAGTAAGCGCTTCGCGAAGACTCTCAAAATCGTTGGCATTACCAACTGCTATATCAACTTGTTTGGCCCATGGCTGGTCTTTGATTTTCCCTTTATCTCGGATAAAGACTCTTACTGGAATCTCTGCGGCGAGGAGAGATTCGACCAACCGCCCACCTACATACCCAGTAGCGCCGGTGACAAGGACCTGCCGATGCGAACTCATATCCGAGACTCTAGACTTGCCCTTTCACTTCCGCATGTGGAAGGTCAACCAAACCCATAGGGTTTAAGGAGAATCGGTGAAACGACCCGCAGTGGTAATCCTCGGCGCAGGCTTTGGTGGCCTTACTGCTGCTCGAGCCTTAGCAAAGAGCGCAGATGTTACGTTAATCGACCGCCATAACTATCAAACTTTTCTCCCTCTTCTATACCAAGTTTCTACCGCTGGACTAGCCGCGGATCACATCGCACATCCAGTGCGCGCATCACTACGTGGACTGCCAGTGCAATTTCGAATGGGTTCTCCAATTGCAATTAATCATGCTCAAAAAACTGTCATGCTCGATAGTGGCGAAGAATTCCCATTTGACCACTTAATTGTTGCCTTGGGTTCGGCAACGGCAGACTTTGGAATTCCTGGAGTAAAAGAACACTCGTTAGGTATGAAAAGTATTCAAGAAGCGCTATTAATTCGCGGAGAAATAATGAGGCGCTTTGAGGATCTCTGTCGTTTTTCAGATGAAACTCGACTAGGAATTTCGGTTGTAGGCGGCGGTCCTACTGGCGTTGAAATGGCTGGGGCGATTGCCGAGTTAATTCGTGGTCCACTAAAAGGTGATCAAGCAGTTGCCGCTAGCCATATGGATATTCGAATTATTGAAGCCGGCCCTCGACTGTTGCCATCGTTTAGCCAATCACTCTCCGATCGAACTGCCAAAGATTTGCAACGTTTGGGCGTAGAGGTAATTCTTAACAAATCGGTGAAATCCGTTGCACCGCGCCAAATTGAATTCACTAATGGCGAAGTGGTGGGATCAGAGATCACAATTTGGGCTGCCGGCGTACAAGGCGAGCCGACAATTGAAAAATTAAATCTCCCCATATCCCGGAAGCGAATCGATTGCCTTGAGACTCTTCAAGTGAAGAGCCACCCAAATGTTTGGGCTATTGGTGATAACGCCGGCGTAGTTGATAAGAATGGAAATCTGTATCCAATGGTTGCGCCGGTGGCGATGCAACAGGCTCGCCATGTTGCAAAGCAAATTACTTTATTGAGTGCGGGAAAGTTACTAAAACCGTTCCGCTACAAAGATAAGGGCTCAATGGCCACTATCGGCCGACATAAAGCAGTCGTCGAAGTTGGTCCACTCCGAATGGCAGGCATCCCGGCGTGGTATGCCTGGCTCTGGTTGCACCTCATATATCTACTTGGCGGGCGGAACAAAATCGGCACGATGGCCGATTGGACTTGGAATTATTTAACTTACGATCGCGGCAATCGCCATATTATGGATGGAAATTAGAGCTTCGCGACCGCTTCATTTAGTTGATTTAAATGATCTTTCATGTGGGTCCTAGTCTTTTTAATCAGAGCGATTATTGGATATTCGCCCACATCTGAATTCTTTCCCTTACGTTCCCACTCTTCGGGAGTGAAATTACTCATGATGTTATAGAACGATTCGCGGAGTGATTGGAGCAAATGCAACGACTTCTCGACATCGCGCTTTTCATATTTTAGTTTTACTGGATAAACCTCTTCATCAAAGAAATCAGTCTGTGGTACATCTTCGGTGAGAATCTTTAGGTAACGAATATAAAAATGGGCTTCAGAATCAGCAAGGTGATGAATGATATTTGCGGGAGACCACTCGTCATTAGATGGTGACTTATCTAATTTATCGGCAGGAATAGCCTTTGCTGCAGCAATAAAATTATCTGTTGCCTCTTTATATTCTTTCAATAACTCTGCTGACATGAGCATTCTCGATTTCTCTAGCGGGTTACAGTTTTGAGCATAGCGTATCTAAATCTTTTGAATGGCGAGAGATTACCTCCGCGGCAACTTCTTCTAAAGCAGTGATCGTTTCTGGGCGAGCATCATCAATTGCCGAGCGCATGCCTGACATGAGAGGTTGGATGCGGAAGTAATGGCCTTTTCGAAGGATGTGATTGAGTTGCCAATCAATCGCATGATTCCCCGCTTGAGAGGTTATGTCGAGAATAGGACGAGCCCAGTTTGCTAGCCCCCAGTGGCGAACTTCTTCATACTCAAGTTCACGAGCAACCGCTCCAGTACCAATAGAAATAATTGTCATCTCATCTTCGTCATAACCAATAGACATCGCATGTGCAAATGCACACATTGTTGGATTATTTGCAAAAACTGCGCCATCAATAAAAGCAAGTTTTTCTTCACTCTCTATTTTTGCTGCTGGTTCGAAATAAGTTGGCGCTGCACTTGTTGCGCGAGCGACAAAGCGCATTAAGTAATCTTTCGCTGGATTTTCACGTGCCTCGCTTCGCACAAAGAAATGTGGCAGACCACTCTCAACTTCATAAGCAGTTACGAGTACCTCACAGAGCGCTTCGCTGATCTTCGTATCGCCGAAAATCTCATCCAGGACTCGCTCAATCCCCTCTGCCGAATATCTTTCGTGACTTAGCCCTTTGAGAGCATCGAGAATTTTTAGTCCAGAGTTTTCAAAGATGCGCCCATAGGCTTCGCGGTAGAAAACAGCTAAATCTTCCGCCTTCCACCGAGGCTTTCCATCGGCACCTGGAGCAGTTAAGGCGAGCGCAATATGGCCACCAGCAGAAGTTCCTGCGATGAGATCGAAGATTTCACTCACCGGCTTACCCATTCGCCGCTCAATTTCAACTACAACCATTCCAGGAATTAATCCACGAACTCCGCCGCCATCAATAGATAAAATTTTCATCAACTGCTCCGGTTCTCAAGAATTGATGCCAGCACTTCGGCTGCCACTCGAACATCAGAATCGCTTACATCAAGATGAGTTACTAGCCGTGCATACCTTGGTCCAAGTGCGCTCACTAAAACATTCTCTTTTTTGGCCGCCTCAGCAAGTTGTTGAGAAGTCATATCTATTTCTTTTAACTGCAAGCCCACGATATTTGTCTCCACTTTTTCTGGATCAATAACTGAAGGGGCCACGCTAAAAATCTTTTCTGCCAAAAATTTCGCATTGCGATGGTCTGCTTCAAGTCTTGAAATGTTGTGATCTAGTGCGAAATGGCCAGCGGCGCCAAGAATACCGATCTGGCGCATGCCACCGCCTAAACGTTTACGCCAAACGCGAGCTTTACTAATGTTCGCCGCAGTACTAAGGAGTATTGAGCCAACTGGCGCTCCCAAGCCTTTTGATAAACAGACGCTAATCGTTTCAAAAAATTTTCCATACTCATTCAACTTCACACCACTTGCTATATGAGCATTCCAAATTCTGGCTCCATCAAGATGTAGCGCAATATTCATTTCTGAGGCGCTGTGATATAACTTTTCAATTTCTGAAATTGGTTGAACCGTGCCGCCGCCAAAGTTATGAGTATTTTCAATTGCAATTGCTTTTGTCGAAACCAGATATGGCCCAGCGTTTGGCCGCGCCATTGCTAATGGGGCGCGCGATTCAAGTAGTCCTCTAGGTGCATGCCAAGTCCGAGTGGTGATTCCACCATGCGCAGCGCCGGCGCCTAATTCTGCTCGCACGATGTGTGAATCTTCCTCGCATAACAATTCTTCGCCGGGACTGACAAGTAATCGAATACCAAGTTGATTTGCCATGGAGCCAGAGGGCGTAAATAACCCCGCTTCTTTCCCGAAGAGATTCGCTACGCGCTCTTCGAGTGAATTTATTGAGGCATCTTCTCCGTAAACATCATCGCCAACTTGCCCTGCTGCCATCGCCTCGCGCATCGCTTGGGAGGGTTTGGTAACTGTATCTGAACGAAGATCTATGGCCACTGGTTAAGGCTAATCAAATATGCCCGTAAATATAAAGCGACCCTAGGAAATGCCTA
>DAIRSQ010000006.1:0-30526 GCA_036804325.1 Candidatus Nanopelagicaceae bacterium
AATTAGGCCTTAATCGTACGCCCCATCGCGACTACTCCGGACTGGGTCAATTCCAGTATTCCGAACGGGGTGAGCTCGCTGATGAGCACCTCAATATCGGCTGGGTTCGCGGTCTGCTGGATGGTCATTGAGGTTGCGGTGGTTTCCACTGCATGCGCCCCATGCTTTTCCAGAACAGACTCAATCTTTTTCTGGTCAGCCGCGCCATTTTTGATTGCCACCCGAACCAAGATCAGTTCCACCTGATGAGATGTACTCGCAGGTAGCTCCAAAATATCGATGACATTTACCAACTTATCGAGCTGTTGAATTACTTGATCAAGAGCATGCCCTTCGACATTAACCGAAATAGTAATTCGAGAGATTTCAGAATTCTCTGTTGGGCCAACTGATAGCGCTTCAATGTTGTAACCGCGACGAGAGAAGAGTGATGAAACTCGAGCAAGAACACCTGCTTGATTCTCAACAAGGACAGAGAGGGTATGTGTCTTCATTAGAGCTCCTGTGAATCCCAGTCAGGCGCTAACTCACGCGCAATCATGATGTCATCATTCGATGTTCCAGCTGCGACCATCGGCCACACCATCGCATCGCGGAAGACATTGAAATCAACAACCACAGGTTGATCAGTAATTGCCATCGCAGCCTCGATTGTTTTATCAACATCTTCAGGTCGCTCGCAGCGAAGTCCGACACAACCCATTGCATCTGCAAGTTTGGCAAAATCAGGAACGCGCTTGGAATGTAAATCGGTATTGGAATAACGCTGGTTATAAAAGAGCGTCTGCCACTGACGCACCATTCCCAAACTTTCATTATTAATTAATGCAACCTTGATCGGAATATTGTTAATGGCACAGGTAACAAGTTCTTGATTAGTCATCTGGAAGCATCCATCACCATCAATTGCCCATACGGTGGTATCCGGTGCGCCCACCTTCGCACCCATCGCTGCAGGAACTGCGTAACCCATCGTGCCAAGACCACCTGAGTTAAGCCAGGTACGTGGTTTCTCATAACTAATAAATTGCGATGCCCACATTTGATGTTGACCAACGCCTGCGGTGTAAATGGTATCTGGACCAGAAATTTTTCCAAGTCGTTCAATGACATATTGCGGTGATAGCGAGCCATCGCTGGGAGCGTCGTAACCAACTGGATATGTAGTGCGCCATCCTTCAACCTGCTTCCACCAGGCAGTGAGATCTGGCTGACTCTTTGCAAATTCTGCTTTGATTGCCGGAAGTAGCTGCGCCATTGTCAGACGTACATCGCCAATTACTGGGACGTCAGCATGGCGGTTCTTTCCGATTTCGGCTGGATCAATATCTGCATGAATAACTTTCGCACCAGGTGCAAAAGATGAAAGCTTTCCAGTAACGCGATCATCAAAACGAGCACCAAGAGTGATAAGTAGGTCTGCTTTTTGGAGCGAGGTAACTGCAGCAACGCTGCCGTGCATACCTGGCATACCAACATGCAATTGATGGCTATCTGGGAATGCGCCGCGCGCCATGAGCGTGGTGACAACAGGCGCACCGATTAATTCGGCGAGCGCGAGAAGTTCTTTACTTCCATTTGCCTTGATAACTCCGCCACCAACATATAAAACGGGACGAACTGATTGCGCAATGAGCGCTGCAGCATCACGAATGGATTGTGGAATTGGTTGCGAGTGGTCACGATAACCAGGCAACTCAAGATTCTTTGGCCATTCGAAGATAACTTTTTCTTGAAGCGCATCTTTTGCCACATCAACTAGAACTGCACCTGGCCTGCCACTTGCAGCAATGTGATACGCCTCTGCGATTGCCCGTGGAATATCTTTAGCGCGAGTAACTAAATAATTATGTTTGGTGATGGGCATCGTGATGCCACGAATATCTGCCTCTTGAAATGCATCTGTTCCAATTGCACTCGATGGAACTTGTCCAGTAATTGCCACCATTGGAACTGAATCCATCTGTGCATCAGCGATAGGAGTTACCAAGTTCGTTGCACCTGGGCCGGATGTCGCAATACACGTGCCAACTCGTCCAGTTGCTTGTGCGTAGCCAGTGGCAGCGTGGCCCGCTCCTTGCTCATGGCGAACCAGGATGTGTCTAATCTTGCTGTCATAAATGGGGTCGTAGGCGGGAAGAATTGCTCCGCCAGGGATGCCGAACATGACATCCACGCCAGCATGCTCCAATGAACGGATCAAGCTCTGCGCGCCAGTCATCTCCTCGGCCATAATTTTTACTCCCTACTAATGCGAAATCCCTCAGTGATTCCACTGAGGGATGGCGCACGATCTGTATTGACGCTAGATCGCGCGCTCCATAACCACAATAATTGAGGCGGTTGCCATGCCCTTATTCTCCCTGGCTTCAGGCGGAAGCGTCAACCCCTACTTGAGCCCCGAAAGACTCTTACACCCCCGATTTGGCGTGAGATTAGTCGCAGACCGCGCCCTTTGAGGCTGAACCGACCAGCTTGGCGTACTTCGAGAGGACCCCACGTTGATATGGCTGAGGTAGCGGTTTCCATCCCTTCTTCCGCTCGGCGAGCTCTTCAGGTGAGACGAGAAGGTCGAGGGCTCGAGTCTTGGTATTGATTCGAATTATGTCCCCATCGCGGACAAAGGCGATCGGTCCGCCATCTACCGCTTCAGGTGCGATGTGGCCAACACATAATCCAGTGGAACCTCCAGAGAACCGACCATCGGTAAGGAGCATCGTTGTCTTGCCCAACCCAGCGCCTTTTATCGCACCGGTGATCATCAGCATCTCGCGCATACCTGGTCCACCTTTTGGACCTTCATAGCGAATCACTAAAACATCCCCAGCTTGAATGGTGCCATTCTCGAGAGCATCCATTGCTTCACGTTCACGTTCAAAGACACGTGCAGGACCTTCAAAGGTTTCAATGCCAATGCCCGCAGTTTTTGTCACAGCACCTTCTGGTGCAAGCGAACCGTGCAAGATGGTGATGCCACCTGTTGTATCCATTGGATTCTTTGTCGCGCGCAGAATCTCACCATCAGGATCAGGAGGTGAGATATGCGCCAAATTCTCGGCCATTGTTTTTCCAGTGACAGTTAACGTATCGCCATGTAATAACTTCGCATCAAGAAGTGCGCGCAGTACTACTGGAACGCCACCTACCTTATCGACATCACTCATTACGAAACGGCCAAAGGGTTTGAGATCACCAAGGAGCGGTACCTTAGAACCAATGCGATGGAAATCTTCTAATTCAAGTGGCACATCAGCTTCATGAGCAAGCGCCATTAAGTGCAAGACGGCATTGGTCGAACCACCGAGCGCCATCAAAATAGTGATGGCATTTTCAAATGCTTGCTTCGTCAAAATATCGCGGGCAGTAATTCCCTGGCGAATAAGTTCAACCACAGCTGCACCAGATTTTTTCGCGTAATCATCGCGACGACGATCAACAGCTGGTGGCGCCGCTGAGCCAGGAAGTGAGAGGCCGATTGCTTCACCAATTGATGCCATGGTATTTGCGGTGTACATGCCGCCGCAGGCGCCTTCGCCCGGGCAAATTGCACGCTCAATTCGATCTACTTGCTCTTTGGAGATTAAGCCACGGGCACATGCACCAACCGCTTCAAAGGCGTCGATGATGGTGACATCTTTTCCATCGACATTCCCTGGCAACGTTGAACCTGCATAAACAAAAACACTTGCAACATCGATGCGCGCTGCCGCCATCATCATTCCGGGAAGTGATTTATCACAACCAGCAAACATAACCATGCCATCAAGGCGTTCCGCTTGCATAACTGTTTCAACAGAGTCAGCAATTACTTCACGGGAAACGAGCGAGAAGTGCATACCTTCATGTCCCATGGAAATTCCATCAGAGACTGAAATTGTTCCAAATTGAAGTGGGAAACCACCAGCATCGAGTACACCCTCTTTTGATGCCTTAGCGAGGCGATCGAGCGAGAGATTACATGGCGTAATTTCATTCCATGATGAAGCGATACCGATCTGAGGTTTCACCCAATCTTCATCACCCATACCGACTGCGCGAAGCATTCCGCGCGCCGGTGCTCGCTCTAGTCCATCGGTGACGGTGCCCGAGCGCGGTTTCATAGGGTTTTGTGAGGAGTCATCGCTTGTGTTCTTCGCCATAGGTCGATTTTATGTGGAATGTCGCCGAGAAAGCCAACTTCAACCCTGTTACGGTAGCGACCTTGGCATATTGCCGTCTTAAATCCTCATGGATTTACTTGATTAAACCTGGAGTGAAATGAACCAAAATCTTGCTGCCCCTGCGCCCGATAGATGGCGAACCTTATTTGTAATCGCAATCGCTCAGTTGATGGTGGTCCTTGACGCATCAATCGTCAACATTGCAATTCCCAGCGCAAAAGCGGATTTGGGAATTACCGATGCAAATCAACAGTGGGTTGTCACTGCTTACACTCTTGCATTCGGTTCACTACTTCTTTTGGGCGGTCGAATCGCCGATTTCATCGGTCGAAAGAAGATATTCATCATTGGACTACTTGGATTTGCTGCTGCATCGGCTCTCGGTGGTATCGCATCAACTCAAGGGTTGCTCTTTGCATCTCGAGGTTTGCAAGGTGTTTTCGGTGCGCTTCTTGCGCCAGCCGCGCTCTCTATTGTGAGCGTGACCTTTACCGATCCAAAAGAACGCGCCCGTGCATTTGGTGTCTACGGCGCAATCTCAGGCGGTGGCGCTGCAATTGGCCTCATTCTTGGTGGCACGCTCACTGAGTACTTCTCTTGGCGCTGGTGTCTAGGCGTCAATACACCGATTGCACTTATTGCTGGCGTGCTTGCATTCAAGTATGTACATGAATCAAAAGCGGGCGGCGATCACAGCTACGACTTACCCGGAACGCTCACTGCATGCGCAGGTTTATTTGCGCTCGTCTATGGATTTAACGAAGCGGCAACAAAAGGCTGGTCAGCGACTATTACACTCGTATTCCTCGTTGCTGCACTTGTCTTGCTCGTTGCATTCTTTGTCATCGAAACCAAGGTAAAGAATCCGCTGATGCCACTTCGAATCATTAGCGAGCGAAATCGTGGTGGTTCATACTTGGGTTCACTCGTTGTAGGTGCCGGACTTTTCTCCATGTTCCTCTTCTTAGGAATTTATCTCCAGACAGTTCTTGGTTACTCCCCACTGAGATCTGGTTTTGCCTTCCTCCCATTTACCGCTGGCATCATCATCTTCGCAGGTATCGCGTCGCAGCTTCTCCCCAAGGTGGGACCACGTCCGCTTATGGTCCCTGGATTATTCGCGGCGGCAGTTGGCTTATTGCTCATGACCCGCATTACGCCAGAGACTTCGTATGTAACCCACGTTCTTCCCTCGCTATTAATCATGAGTAGCGGAATGGCGCTTGTCTTCATTCCAATTTCTACAACCGCCCTTCATGGCGTTGGAAATCGCGATGCAGGTATCGCAAGCGCGTTGATTAATACCAGCCAACAAGTTGGTGGATCACTTGGTACTGCCCTTCTTAATACCGTAGCTGCAACTGCAGCAACGTCATATATGAAGAGCAATCCAGGGAAAGCGCCAACTTTTGGCCTAACTCATGGATTTACCATCGCGTTCACAGTTAGCGCAGCGTTACTTGTTGTTGGCGCAATCGTGTTGGCGCTCTTTATCAATATCGGTAAAGAGGCAGTTGTTGAAACTGAAGGCGCAATAGTTCACTAAAAGTAATTAACCCTGACCTAATAGGCCAAGTAGGAGCTCGCGGACCCGCGCTGCATCTGCTTGGCCTTTAGTCTCTTTCATGACTGCGCCAATCAACGCCCCTGCTGCTGGTAAGTGTCCATTCCGTACTTTCTCTGCAGTATCTGGCTGCGCTGCAATTGCTTTTTCAATAGCCGCTATCAAAGCGCTCTCATCAGAAACAACTTTGATTCCCTGAGTGGCAATTACGGTATCTGGGTCGCCCTCGCCTGCAATCACCGCTGCAACAACTTGGCGCGCTAACTTATCGGTTAACTCCCCCACTGAAATTAATTCGATTACGCGAGCAACGCCTTTAGGAGTAATTCCAATACTTGTTAATTCAATTTCCGCTTCATTTGCTAATCGTGAAATCTCACCTAACCACCAACCGCGAGCGCGCGTGGGATCTGCGCCGAGTGCAACAGTCTCTTCAACAAGATCGACAGCACCAGCATTAACAAGGGCGGCCATCTCTTTATCTGGCACCTGCCAAAGCTCTTGTAGCCGTGCGCGACGAATCGAAGGCTTCTCTGGTAGCTCACTACGCAATTTCTCAATCCACTCTGCTGCCGGAGCAACAGGTGTGAGATCTGGTTCAGGGAAATATCGGTAATCCTCAGCCTGTTCTTTAGAGCGACCAGAGCGAGTTGTTCCCGAATCTTCTTGGAAGTGGCGCGTCTCCTGGATGACCCGCTCGCCCTTCTCTAGTAGCCCTGCATGGCGAATCATTTCACCTCGAACAGCGCGCTCTACAGAGCGGAGAGAGTTAACGTTCTTAGTCTCACTTCGCGTGCCAAGTTTTCCTGAACCAATTGGCGCCAATGAGACGTTGGCATCGCAACGAAGGGAACCTTGCTCCATCTTCACATCACTTACGCCAAGTGAGCGCAAAATGTCACGAAGTTCCTTTACATATGCCTTAGCAACTTCCGGAGCATATTTGCCAGTCCCAGCGACCACTTTGGTAACAATCTCAACAAGCGGAATGCCAGCGCGGTTGTAATCAAGGAGTGAATATTCAGCCCCATGAATCCGTCCCGTTGCGCCACCAACGTGAAGGGACTTTCCAGTGTCCTCTTCCATATGAACTCGTTCGATCTCGATCCGGAAGGTCTTTGCACCCTCATCGGTTTCCACTTCAACATCTAAATAACCATTGGTGCAAATGGGTTCGTCATATTGCGAGATTTGAAAGTTCTTTGGCATATCTGGGTAGAAGTAATTTTTTCGCGCAAATCGACTCTTCGGAGTAATGGAACAGTTAAGCGCGAGCCCAATGCGAATGGTGCTTTCGATTGCTTTCTCATTAA
This sequence comes from Candidatus Nanopelagicaceae bacterium, assembly GCA_036804325.1. GTDB lineage: Bacteria > Actinomycetota > Actinomycetes > Nanopelagicales > Nanopelagicaceae > IMCC26077. The sequence continues at coordinate 7,038 of DAIRSQ010000006.1, forward strand.
CAACCGGTAGCGCGCCTGGCATGCCTAGGCAGACGGGGCAAGTTTGCGTGTTCGGCGGAGCACCGAAAACTGTTGCGCAACCACAGAACATTTTCGTTTCGGTATTGAGTTCGACGTGCACCTCAAGGCCGAGAGATGGTTCGTACTTTGCAATTACTTCATCGTAAGAGAGAGCCATTTTCACATCACCAACTCAGGAGCTTGGTTGGTAAGTGGACCATTCCATTTCTTATGAAGTTCACGCTCAAGCGCGCTGCCAACTCGATAGAGGCGATCATCTTTCATCGCCGGTGCGATGATTTGAAAACCAACGGGAAGGCCTTCAGATAAACCAGCAGGCAAACTCATCGAAGCAACGCCCGCGAGGTTTACGGGAATAGTTGCGACATCGTTGAGATACATCGCAAGTGGATCATCACTCTTCTCACCAATTTTGAACGCTACTGTTGGTGTGGTTGGTGAGACCAGTACATCAACTTTTTGATAAGCCTGCGAGAAATCTTGCGTGATAAGAGTACGCACCTTTTGGGCGCTGCCGTAAAAGGCGTCGTAGTAACCAGCAGAGAGCGCATATGTGCCAAGAATTATTCGACGCTTAACTTCGCTACCAAAACCAGCTTCGCGAGTCATGCTCATTACCTCTTCAGCGCTGCGCGTGCCATCATCGCCGATTCGTAGGCCATAACGCATCGCATCAAAACGAGCAAGGTTTGATGAGGCTTCACTTGGTGCAATTAAGTAGTAAGCGCCCAAGGCATATTTGAAATTTGGGCAGGAGACTTCGATTATCTCTGCGCCAAGAGATTCCAATATGGCAAGAGATTCTGCAAAACGTTCGGCGACTCCCTTTTCATAACCCTCGCCGGAGAGTTCTTTAACTACGCCAATCTTCATCCCTTTAACATCGGCAAGCTTTGCAGCTGCAACGACATCGGGAACAGGTGCGTTAATACTCGTCGCATCTTTTGAATCATGCCCTGCAATTGCTTCATGTAAGAGCGCAGTATCAAGAACGGTGCGCGCGCAAGGTCCTGCTTGATCAAGGCTCGATGAGAAGGCAACTAATCCATAACGCGATACTCCGCCATATGTTGGCTTAACACCAACAGTTCCGGTGACAGCTGCTGGTTGTCTAATTGATCCACCAGTATCGGTACCGATGGCAAGTGGCGCTTCAAATGCTGCAAGCGCAGCAGCAGAACCTCCACCCGAACCACCTGGAATACGCTCCACATCCCATGGGTTTCGAGTTGGTCCATAGGCAGAGTTTTCTGTTGATGAACCCATCGCAAATTCATCCATATTCGTTTTACCCAAAATGACAACGCCAGCCGCCTTTAACTTTGCCACGACTGTTGCATCGTAAGGCGGGCGCCACCCTTCAAGAATTTTCGAACCGCAAGTTGTCGGAATACCTTTTTGAGCAAGCACATCTTTCAACGCGAGTGGAACGCCATTTAGCGCTGATGCTGATTTATTCCCAGACTCGCTCCGCGCTTTATCGGCAGCATCAGCTTGATTAAGTGCACCATCGCTATCGACATATAAGAATGCATTAATTGCGCCATCTACTCGGTCAATCTGATCGAGATGCGCTTGCGTTACTTCACGGGATGAAACGTCGCCTGAAGCAATAAGCGCTGCAAGTTCGGCCGCGCTTTTCTTAATTAATTCGCTCATGCCTCTTCACCTAAAATCTGCGGCACGCGAAAACGTGATTCCTCACTCGCTGGAGCGCCACTTAACGCCTCTTCTGGAGTCAGACTCGGAACTATGACATCTGGTCGTGCGACATTACTTATCTCGATGGGATGAGACATTGGTTGCACATCGGCGCCGGCCGCCTCTTGCACGACGGCGACAGCATCGAGGATGCCATCGATTTGCCCCGCTAAATGAGTTAATTCATCATCGCCAAGGGTGATTCGCGCCAGCGCGGCAATACGAGCAACTTCTTCTCGAGAGATGCGAGAGTTACCGGTCATGCGCCAAGCCTACCGGCGAATCTGACCAGTTCCGGTCACGATCCAGGTGGTCGTAGTCATCTCCTCGAGACCCATCGGTCCACGCGCATGCGCCTTTTGATTTGATATTCCGATCTCTGCCCCGAAGCCCATCTCTTCGCCATCAGTAAAACGCGTTGACGCATTAATCATGATTGCGGCAGCATCCATTTGATTTATAAAACTCTCAATAGTTTTTGGATTTTCAGAGACGATTGCTTCGGTGTGGTTTGTGCCATATTTGCGAATATGTTCTGCAGCCTGATTAACGCCATCAACAACTCGAACATTTATTTCAAGCACGCCGTACTCTGTAGACCAATTCTCCTCCGTGGCAAGGGCCGCTTCAATACCAAGCGATTTCGCAGCGACAACTGTTTCAGCGTCGCCATGAATGACAACTTTCTCCTCATCAAGCGCCTTTAACGCCATTGGTAAAAATGCCCCGGCAATCACTCGATCAATGAGCAATGTTTCAGCTGCATTACAAACGCTTGGACGTTGCACCTTTGAGTTAATAAGAATCGGTATCGCTTTTGCAAGATCGCCATCCTTATCGACGAATACATGGCAGACTCCAGCGCCGGTTTCAATCGTCGGCACTTTCGCTTCGTCGACGACTGTGCGAATAAGAGCTGCGCTCCCCCGTGGAATGACAAGATCAACTAAACCACGAGCGTGGAGCAGTTCGGTCACTGTTGAGCGATCATTTGAAGGAACTAATTGAATAATGTCAGCGGGTAAACCAACGCTTGCAATAGCCTCGCGCATGATTCTTACCAACACTTCATTGCTCTGTGCAGCGCTAGAAGATCCACGGAGCAGCGCGCAGTTTCCCGATTTGATGAGAATGACTGCAGCATCAACAGTGACGTTGGGACGCGCTTCATAGACCATGCCCACAATTCCAAATGGCACGCTCACTTGCTTGAGATGTAAGCCATTAGGCAGCGTACGCTCTCGTTTAACGATGCCCACTGGGTCAGGCAGATCTTTGATTTTTCGCGCGCCACCAGCGATCCCTGCAATTCGCGCTGGCGTTAGCGTCAATCGATCAATTAAGGATTCGGAAATACCTTCACTGCGCGAGCGAGTGACATCCTCATTATTTGCGGCAAGAATTTCATCTTCGCGAGTAAGCAGAGCAAGCGCTATCGCCTCGATTGCCTCGTCTTTTTTGGCACGGGTGGCATGCGCAAGAACTTGACCGGCAAGACGAGCCGACTCTGAAAGCTCCTTAATCATGGGTGACAGCCTAACCAATATCAGGGCGGCTAGGCTGAGGCCTATGTTCTTACTCCGATGGTTACGCCGAAGCCTTTTTGCTCTGTTGGCGATTTATTTATTGCTCTTTAGCTTTATCCGGTTGGTTCACTATCCAGAGCCTATTGCCGCCATTCGACTAGGACTTGCCCCGGCCCATGCCACGCCAAAGTTGATGCCGGCTCATTACATCCCTCCATCTACGAACCCACGCGTGTGGAATACCGGATCTGAAGAGATGCCGGCAACGCTTGTATTTGATGGCAGGCTGATGGAGATAGAGAACTTTTTTGAGGCAACTTCTACAAATGCATTTTTAGTTCTTCGAAATGGCGTCATAACTTACGAATGGTACAAAGCTGGTTTCGATGAAAAATTCCAGTTTCCGTCCTATTCGGTAGCAAAAACTTTGGCCTCCATCATGATTGGTCAACTAATCGCACAAGGCAAGGTAAAAGAGAGTGACAAGTTCGTTGATTTCTTCCCCGAATTTAAAAATGGCACCTCCTTTGACGATGTCACAGTCAATCAACTCTTAGATATGCGCGGAGGAGTTGGCGTATCCGACAACTATCCATCTGGTCCAAGCGGTTGGGGCGTAGCTATTGCTCAGATGTATGCCTCCACAGATCTCCATTGGTTCTTAGGTAATAACCGAAAGATGGCATTTACCCCTGGATCTAAAGGTGAATATCGAAGCGTTGATTCGATGATGTTAGGCATGATTATTAAGAAAGTTACTGGCGAACGAGTCGCTGATTATTTTGCCCGCGAAGTCTGGCAACCAATGGGCGCCGCTCATGGAGCGACATGGAATGTCGATCGACTTGATGGTCAAGAGAAAACTTTCTGCTGTTTCAATGCAACTGCTAGGGACTATGCGCTTATTGGTCAAACAATCTTGGATAACGGCATTTCGCAAGGAAAAGAAATCATTCCACCTATGTGGAATCAGAGACTTGCAACGCCGGTAGTTACCCTCGACCGTAAATGGGGTTATGGCGCTCAGATCTGGCATCCCTATCCCGATGCATCCATGCTCCTTGGGCTCCATGGTCAACATGTATTAATCGTTCCGGAGATGAAAACAGTTATCGTGAAATTAAGCGATGATCTCAACTCCGAGAATGAAGGACCAGTGACTGAATTGCTCTACTTCATCGCTAAGCGCTTTTAAATAAGCGTTAAATCATCTCGATGGACAAGTTCGCGCTCGTACTCAGCGCCGAAAGTTGTCGCCAATTCTTTTGTGCTCTTCCCCAAAAGTTGAGGAATTTCATCGCTATCAAAGGCGACTAAGCCACGCGCGATAACGCGCTTTTCGGAATCAATCAATTCCACTACATCGCCTGCAGCAAAATCTCCACTTACCGCAGTGACTCCTGCAGCAAGAAGTGAAGTGCCGCGCTCAAGAATTGCCTTAGTTGCGCCGGCATCGAGAGTAAGTGTGCCCTTTGGATTTGATGCGTGAGCGATCCAGAGCGCTCTTGAAGGAGCGCGATGGCTACCGGCATGAAAAATAGTTCCTACCTCGTCACCATCAACGGCGCCACGAACATTGGCAAGTGAGGTGAGCACCACTGCGATTCCAGCAGTAGTTGCAATTCGCGCTGCTTCAACTTTGGTTGCCATGCCACCGCTGCCAACGCCAGAGCTACCCGCTCCTCCGATGGAGGCGCGAGAGAGTTGGGCGAAGTCTGACACTTCAGTAATTTTCTTTGAATTGGGCTCGCTTGGTGGCGCATCGTAGAGAGCATCGATATCAGAGAGCAGAATTAGTAAATCAGCTTGTACTAAATGCGATACCAGAGCCGCTAATCGATCGTTATCTCCAAAACGAATCTCTGATGTACCAACGGTGTCATTCTCATTGACAACTGGAACTACGCCAAGAGTGAGCAAGCGTTCGAGCGTGCGCTGCGCATTTCGATAATGGCTACGCCGAACAATATCTTCACTGGTAAGGAGAACTTGCGAGGCGGTTATGGAATGGCGCGAGAACGATTCGGTATATCGATGCATCAATAAACCTTGGCCAACAGAGGCTGCCGCTTGTTGCAGTTCAAGTTCTTTTGGTCTGGATTTCAAACCTAATGGCGCTAAGCCGGCGGCGATAGCGCCAGAGGTAACTACCAATACATCTATGCCGCGAGATTTTGCGCTCGCAACTGCATCCACGAGGAGATCTACTGCGCTGCTATCGAGACCAGCGCCGGCACTTCCAGTGAGTGATGACGATCCAACTTTAACGACAATGCGTTTTGCACGAGTGACTTCACTGCGCATCGTCTTCACTCCAATCTTCTCGCTCACTGCCAATCGTTTCATCTTCGATCTCAGTTTTTGGTATTCCGAGTTGAACAGCTTCAACGCGCGTGTCATGGCCGCGCCGGGTATGGAAATGCTCGACTCCCGCCTCAATAGTTGGCTCCCATTCAAAACGAGTGGCATCTTCGCCTGCGCCGATCATGACCTCACACCCCGGTTGTGCACCTAACTTAAAGAGCGCCTTCTCCACGCCAAGGCGAGCAAGGCGATCGGCAAGGTAACCCACAGCCTCTTCATTGCTGAAGTTAGTCTGGCGAACCCAGCGCTCTGGCTTTTCACCAGTAACAACAAATCGACCATGCTTATCTTTAATGACCTCAAAGCCAACATCATCAACGGCCTTAGGGCGAAGAACAATTCGTGGCGCTTCTACGATCTCTTTTGGTTTGCGATTAATTAAAGCTGCCATTGCATAGAGAAGTTCAGTGATGCCCTCTCGAGTGGCTGCAGAGATTGGATAAACCTCAAGCCCGCGAGCGCGAAGATTTTCGGTAACCATTTCAGCCATCGCGCGGCCATCGGGAAGATCAATTTTATTGAGCGCAACAATTCGTGGCCGGTCCTGCAAGCCACCGTATGCCTCAAGCTCACTTTCGATTACTTCAAAATCGTGAATTGGATCTCGATCACTTTCAAGAGTTCCACAATCGAGAACATGAACAAGAGCAGAGCACCGTTCCACATGGCGCAAGAATTCGAGGCCAAGGCCCTTGCCTTCGCTTGCACCAGGAATTAAACCTGGAACATCGGCAACGGTAAATCTATGTTCGCCCACTTCGACGACGCCAAGATTTGGCACCAATGTAGTAAATGGATACTCGGCAATCTTTGGCCGCGCGGCAGAGATTGTTGCGATGAGAGAGGATTTGCCGGCCGATGGATAACCAACTAAAGCGATATCTGCAACGCTCTTTAGCTCAAGCGTTAATTCGACCTTCTCACCTGGTTCACCAAGGAGCGCAAATCCTGGTGCGCGACGTTTTGATGATGCAAGCGCTGCATTTCCTAGTCCACCCGCGCCACCACGTGCGACGACAAAGCGAGTTCCCACACCAAGTAAATCGGCAATGACATTTCCATGGGTATCGCGAAGTACCGTTCCTTCAGGAATTGGAAGTACTAGATCTTCCCCTTGCGGGCCATCTTTATGTCCACCTTGACCATGTCGGCCTGATGTCGCAGTGCGATGTGGGCTGTAATGAAAATCAAGCAGTGTGGTAACGCTCGGATCGACAACGAGAATGACATCTCCACCGCGGCCACCATTGCCGCCATCTGGTCCACCTAGTGGTTTAAATTTTTCACGGTGCACAGAGACGCAACCATTTCCACCGCTACCTGCTTGGGCAAGTAAGCGCGCTTGGTCAACAAATGAGACTGCTGACATCTGTGATCACCTCTTTCTTATTGTTCATCTTCTAAATAAAAAAGCGGGCCCGTATGCGGACCCGCTAAAGATAAGTCCGTAATTTATTGAGGGAGAACATTCACAACGCGACGGCCACGAGCAGTACCAAAGGAAACTGATCCTGCGGCGAGCGCGAAGAGAGTGTCATCTTTACCGCGACCAACATTTGCACCTGGGTGAAAGTGTGTGCCACGTTGGCGAACGAGGATCTCGCCAGTGCGAACTACTTGGCCAGCGAATCGCTTCACGCCAAGAAATTGTGGATTGGAGTCGCGACCATTGCGTGTCGAGGAGACACCTTTTTTACTTGCCATCTCGTAACTCCTTAACTGCTCTACTTGTTATTGATTGCTGTGACTTTGATGCGAGTCTTCTTCGCACGGAAACCTTGACGTCGGCGATAGCCGGTCTTGCTCTTGTAACGGAGGATGTCGATCTTTGGACCTTTGACTTCCTCGAGAACTTCAGCGCTCACGGTCGAACCAGAGCCTGGAGTTGAAATCTTTCCACCTTCAACAAGAAGAAGAAGTGGCAATGACACAGTGGAACCTACATTGGCTTCAACTCGATCGATATCGAGGATCTCACCAACAGATACCCGCTCCTGGCGTGCGCCAGCCTTGACGATTGCGTACACGATTCTCGATTCTCCTTGTTTTCTGAAGCTGTTAAGCCTGCTAAGGGTAGGGATTGGCTCCCCCGCCGGTCAAACTGAGCCAAACCTCCAGTTTTAGCCAGCTGGGGTGATGACCCCGCCGCTACTTACTCGACGACGTCCTCTTCGCCCGCCTGAAGGTGCTGAAGGGGCGAAAGTCGGAGCCATCGGCTCAGAGCTCTCAACCACTACTGGCTGATCAGCCTTGATTTCTCGAACCTCTGGTTCGCTCAGCTCGCTCTCGCTCACATGTGCTGAGTCTCCTGTGTGGTCTGAGTGGTCTGAGTGATCACCTTCCTCATCGTGGCCAAGTGCGCTCTGGGAACTGTATGAGCTCTGCGCCATTGGCACTGGATCCATGTGGATGTGGATGCCACGACCATGGCAACTTTCACACGTTGTTGAGAAGGCCTCGATAAGTCCTTGGCCTACCCGTTTACGAGTCATTTGAACCAGACCAAGTGAAGTCACTTCGGCAACTTGATGTTTAGTTCGATCGCGACCAAGGCATTCAGTTAAACGTCGAAGTACTAAATCCCGGTTTGATTCCAAAACCATGTCGATGAAGTCAACAACGATGATTCCGCCTAAATCGCGAAGGCGAAGTTGGCGCGCAATCTCTTCAGCTGCTTCAAGATTGTTTTTCGTAACAGTCTCTTCTAGGTTTCCACCCTTACCGATGAATTTTCCGGTGTTGACGTCGATAACAACCATCGCTTCGGTCCGATCGATCACAAGTGAACCACCAGAAGGTAGGTAAACCTTTCGATCAAGCGCTTTTGCTAACTGCTCTTCAACGCGATGTTCAGCAAAAATATCTTTTGGCTTATGCCATTTGGAAATTTTCTGCACTAAATCGGGAGCAACAAAATTAAGGTAGCTATTAATTTCATCCCAAGCATCTTCGCCTTGGACATGAAGTGAGCGGAAATCTTCATTGAAGATATCGCGAACGACTCGGATATTTAAATCAGGCTCTGCATAAAGAAGTGATGGTGCAGCGGCGCTTGGATCTTTCGCCTTCTGTTCAATGACTTCCCATTGCGCTTTGAGTCGAGCAACATCTCTGGTCAATTCCTCTTCAGAAGCGCCTTCAGCAGCAGTTCGTACAATTACTCCTGCCTCTTCTGGAACTAGACCTTTGAGTATCGACTTAAGTCGAGTGCGCTCAACATCGGGCAAGCGTCGACTTATTCCACTCATTCCGCCACCAGGGACGTAAACCAAATAACGGCCCGGGAGTGAAATCTGGCTCGTTAATCGAGCGCCTTTTTGGCCAATCGGATCTTTTGTCACTTGAACAAGAACTGGCTGACCGGTTTTTAGCGCAAGTTCAATCTTTCGAGGAGTTCCATCTGCCAATCCTGCAGCGTCCCAGTTGACTTCACCTGCATAGAGAACAGCATTACGACGTTTGCCGATATCAACGAATGCAGCTTCCATGCTAGGAAGAACGTTCTGCACTCTACCGAGATAAACGTTGCCAACATATGAAGTACTGGTAGCTCGATTTACATAATGCTCAACAAGAATTTTATCTTCAAGAACTGCGATCTGAGTGCGATCGCCGGTCTGTCGGACAAGCATCGTTCGATCAACATTCTCTCTTCGCGCAAGGAATTCCGATTCAGTAATTACCGCTGGGCGTCGATTGTTGTGATACGAACGAGAGTGATCTCGGTCCCGATCTCTATCTCTGTCTCGATCTCTGTCTCTGTCTCTACGCTTGCCCCGCTTATCAAGTTTCTCTAGACGAGTGGAACTAGAATCTTCTTGACGAGAGCGAGGTTCGCGCACTCGAATTGTTGTAACAATTCCATCTTCAACAACTGTTTGTCCTTCGACTTCGCTACCTCCGCCTGCAATTCGGCGGCGGCGTCGACGATGCGTTGCGGAACCTTCATCCGCTGAATCGCTTCGCTCATCGCCTAAATCAGCTGACGCGCCGTCGCTTCCTTCCATAACATCGTTGCCGCGATTGCGCCCTCGACCTCTTCCGCCACGACGACGATTGCGATGGCGAGATCGGCTCTCATTTCCATCATTGCCCTCACTACCGGAAGCAACTTCAGCTTTAGGTGCTTGCGTTGATGGAGCTGTTTTGACTGGCTTCTCTGTTGCTGTAGCGGAGCTCTTTTTTGTTGAATCCTTAGTGCGAGCAGGAGCCTGAAATATTGGAACCGGAATTACGCCCTTCTTCGACTTCGCGGGGGCAGGTGCACTTTCTGTAACGGGAGTTTGCGCTACCGCCTTCTTTTTACTCGCCTTCACAGGCTTATCTACTTTTGCAGCGGCTTTCGCGGGCTTAGATACAACTTCGCTCTCGCTACTTTTTTTGGTAGATACTTTCTTCAATACTCGCTTACGCGCTGGTGCAGCCATGCTGTCATCTCTCACGTACCAAGAACTTCTATCATCCGCGCGAAGATTTCCGCAGATAACTTCACCAACTCGGCACTAATCTCACGTTCCACCTAAGTAGAACTAATCCTGTTTTCTTCGGTACTGCTACTGCTGTGGCTCTTACTTTTTCTTGGTAAAAGCTTTCTAAAATCTTCGTCCGCGCCACCGAGATCGAACTGGTCGAGCCCTCGAGGCTGCGCTGGGCTAAGTATGGCAGATAGTTAGCTTCTAGCGCGAATATTGAGCAATAACCCCACGCCTATCAGGGTGGCGAACATGCTTGAGCCGCCATATGAGAGGAATGGGAGAGGCACACCTGTCATCGGCGCAAGGCCTAACGTCATGCCAATATTCTCGAAAATCTGAAAGCCAAACCACGCGGTGACGCCAAGACAAACAAGGCGACCGAATAAATCATTTGCACGGCGCGCGATAACAAATGCCCGCCACAAAATAACAACATAAAGAGCGACAATAATTGCGCAGCCAACAAAACCCAACTCTTCCCCTGCGACGGTAAAAATAAAATCAGTCTGTTGTTCGGGAACGAAGCGACCATTTGTTTGCGGGCCGTTAAATAAACCCTTACCGAATAGTCCACCTGAACCAATAGTGATTCGAGCCTGGCGAAGTTGATAACCCGTGCTCTGTGGATCGGCAGTTGGATCAACGAAAGATTGAAGGCGATTTAGTTGATATTGGGCAATGATGCCAAGTTTGATTGCCGCATACGCTCCAACTGCAGCGAGACTGATTAATCCAACGCTCCATCGCAATTGCGCTCCAGAGACTGCAATCATCGTGACAACAGAGGCGCTAATAATTGCCGTCGTACCTAAATCTGGCTGCAGCACTATGAGTAAAACTGGTATCGCGGCCACCGCGAGCGCCTGCAACACATCAAGCGCTTGAGGTTCCTGATGAGAATCATTTCTCTCAGCCAAGATCATCGCCATTCCAACAATGATTGCGATCTTTGCAAGTTCAGCGGGTTGTATCTGCAGTCCGCCAGGTAGCGCAATCCATGCGCGTGCACCATTTACTGTTGAACCTACTCCTGGAATGAGAACTGCAATGAGCCCAAGTACTGCCGCTCCCCACAAAAATGGGGTGTAAGCGCGTAGCAATCGATAATCAATAAGCGTCGTGCCAAATGCCAGGAGCAAGCCGATAATAATGTTGAGCGCATGTCGCTTTAAGTAATACTCCGGATCGCCCCCAAATGAAGCAAACCAATCGCGAGTAGCGGCATAAACCAAAAGTATTCCTATTCCTAATAACCCAGCCACTGCGACAAGAAGTGGGATATCAAAACGATCGACTATCGCTACCCGTTCAAACCGGGAACGCTTTACGCTCCCTCGCGATATCGTCATGGCTTACTCGTCACTGGTCGTCGAGGGATTTGCGTTGGCGGCACCGAAGGGAAAATTGCATTTTCCTTCACGACCTTGCTTCCTTGAACGCCAAAAATCGCTTCATAAATTTTTCGTACTGATGGCCCCGAGGTTCCTGAACCAGTTCCTCCCTGGCTCACCATCATCACCACTGCATATTGAGGGTTATTTGATGGCGCATAGCTGGCAAACCACGATGTGGTGTCTTTACTCGAGCCATCGAAATTCTTTCCGTAAACCTCACCTGTTCCCGTTTTGCCGCTAACTGGAATTGGCATCCCATCAAAACGCCATTTTGCAGTTCCTGATGTAACTACAGATCGGAGCGACTTCTGTAAAAACGCTAGAGTCTTTTTAGAAATTGGCAATTTGCCAACTTTCACCGGTTTAAATTCATTTACTAACTCTCCAGATGGAGTAATTACTGCTCGCCCTACAGATGGTTTCCAAAGCGTGCCACCATTTGCAATTGCCGCATAAATTTGCGCCATTTGCAGTGGCGTCATTGTGGTATCGCCTTGACCAATTGCAAAGTTGACCGCGTCGCCAGCGCGAATCTTTCCACCATCAACGCAATTCTCTTTCGCTATTGCGATGAGGTATGTAGTTAATTGCGATTTCTTAGCGCGCTTCTCGTAGTTACAGAAGAATTCTTTATTTCGCTCATACCATTTTGTTCGCCACTCCCGGTCAGCAAGGCGACCTGCTGATTCTGATGGCAGATCTATGCCTGTGCGCTTTCCTAAATTAAATCCTGCCGCCGCCTTATAGAAATAGTCATTGAGCTTTGCTTTTGGTCGCAACCCGCCATCACGCAACCACTCTCGATAAGCAATCTGATACCAGAGAGTGTCACAGGAGATCGCAATTCCCTGCTCCAGTGAAACTCTTCCAGCGCCTTTGCTCTCGTAATTTCTAAAGCTTCGGTTACCCACATTAAATTGTGCGGGACAGTCATATGTTCCATTTAAATCGTATCCCGCTTTTGCTGCAGCGGCTACCGAGATAACTTTAAATGTTGATGCAGGGGCAAAAGTTCCTTGGAGCGCCCGCGAGAGCGCCGGAACTCCAGTTTTTGCGCTGTAAAGATCGCGAGCTTGCTGCTCGGTAATTCCCTGTTCCCAAATGTTTGGGTCATAGGTTGGATAGGAAGCCATCGCAAGTACTCGTCCAGTTTTTACATCGAGTACAACCGCCGCACCGGCATCTGCCTTACGCGCCCCTTTTTTATCTACTGAGCCTGACCTAGCCCGATAGATGGCTGCTAACAATTCTCGTTCAACGACAGCTTGTAGCTTCGCATCGATACTCGTAACCAGATGATTGCCCGGAATTGCTTTGCTCTCCTTCAAAACGCTCGTCGCTGATTCTTTTCTATCGACAACAAATGTTTTAACGCCAGGCTCACCCCGGAGTACGTAGTCATATGTTTTTTCTAATCCTGCCTTACCAACGTATTCGTTGAGATAGAACTTTCGTGAAGTATTACTAAGTAATTCTTGCTCACTAATTGGACCTACATATCCCAACAAATGGGCGCCATTTACTCCCTCAGTGCCCGGATAGAAACGAAAGCCCTGCGGTGAAGCTAATACTCCCGGATAACGCTCGGCGTGTTCCACGATAGAGAGCGCAACCTCTTCGCTTGCATCTACCGAGATTGGAATGGGTTGATATCGCGAACCATTCCAACATCGCGCTCCCCCGGTTAGCGCAGGATCAACTTTCTCTCCACATAATCGCGTCTTTCCATATACCTCGTCATAAGACATATTTAAGGCTTTCGCAGTTGCCTGCAATGAAGCAACGCCGCGATCTTTTTCTTTATCAAGTATTGAGCGATCAACAGAAACTACCAAGCCCACTCGATTTATTGCCAGCGGCTTTCCACTGCTATCGAGAATCATCCCGCGAGTTGCAGGTGTGACCACATTTCGACTTTGAATCTCTAACGCTGCATCTTGATATTTTTCAGTCGCGGCAACCTGCAAATAAAAAAGGCGCCCAAAAAGAGCAGCCATTAGTGAAAATAAAAGTATTTGAATAAATATGGTCGCGTAGCGGGAGCGCTCACCCATTAAGAGCGCCTATTCCGCGAGCGCCTTGCGACCCTTGAGCAAAGAGCGCTACCCGAATAATTAATGGGGAGAGCAACGGGGTGAAAACTGCCGACCAGAGCAGAACTCCAGGGGCAGTTCGCGCGAAAGAGAGCCCTTGTTCTGCGCTAATAACCCAACTAGTTATTGCAAAAAGGATGAGCGTAACCAGAAGCGCCCCGGTAACTGTGACTGTCAGCGTTAACGGCGCTCTCCTACTTGATCGCAATTGCACCCCTAATTCAGAGGTGCCATAACAAATTGCGGCGAGTATGAATGCCCAATGCCCAATAAATCCGACGGAGAGAGGATTTAAGTCAAGGAGTAACCCGGAGAGAAAACCTTGTAGCGCAGCAAATTCGGGATCTTCAAGAAATGCCCATGCCAGAACCACAATAAGAAAAATTGACGGGTCGGCAAAAGGGAAAGAGATTCTTGAAATCACTGCGTTCTGCAGCGCGAGGGTAATGACTGCAATCGGTAGAAAAAATAAGGTCTTTCGCACGGTTAACTCGACTTTTTGCTCGCGCTAGCAGATGGTTCTGGCGATGGCGTTACGTAAACAGTCACAGTTGGAGTGGGTGTGGGGCGAGGTGCTGGCGGCAGTAACGCATCTCGTGGATTCACACGAACTTTGCCAGTAACTACCGCTACTACTTCCAATGCATTAAGCCGAACGAAAGGTTTTACTAGAGCGCTCTTTGTCAATGTGCCAGAATTTTGATCGACTGAAACTACCGTTCCAATAGGGACTCCTGGAACAAATGGGCGACTACTACTACTGCCGCGCGCAACTAACCGATCTCCCACTTTTAGCGTCGATGCAGAATCAAAGAGGGTCAGCGAGAGTTCATCATTTCCGGTGCCAGTAACAACGCCTAGAATTCCGCTCCCTTCCATTCGGATTCCTGCTCTAAAAGTTTCATCATCGAGCAGAAGAACAATGCAGGTATCGCTCGCTACTGAAATAACGCGCCCCACCAAACCAGCTCCTGCTATTACAGTCATATCTGTTTTTATTCCGTCACGAACTCCTACATCTAACTCGACTGTTCTGGAAAATCCCGCAGCAGAGCCGGCAGAAATTACACGTGCAGGGACGCTTTTGTATCTTCCCGCGCCAGCTAAATCAAGGACTTCTTTCAGTTGTTTGACTTCTCGTTCTACAACGGAGAATCTACTTAACCGCTCTTCAAGCTCTGCATTTTTCTTCTCTAGCTCCGATATTTTCTCCGAAGTCCGACCAAGCTTTGAGGCCTCCGAAATGAAATTGCTTACTGGATCAAAGAAGAATCGGAAGAGAGATTGGATCGGAGATAACACAGCGTGCGTTACTTGGCGAAAAGTCTGCCCTGGAACGCTTCCGCGCAAATCTAGAGTGACGATAATCAGCGCAGTCACCAAGAGGGCGATGAGAAAAAAACGCGAGCGAGACTTATCTGGTGTCGCCAACTCTTCACCCCACTCTCAGCCTTAAGAAGCTATATGGCTGCTATCTGCGAGGCTCGGAGATGAGAACTTTCTCAAGAGCTTCGAACTCTTCAATGCATCGACCAGTTCCCATTACCACTGCATTCAATGGATTTTCTGCGATATGTACCGCAATTCCGGTCTCGTGTCGCAGGCGCTCATCTAATCCGTGTAAGAGCGCTCCACCACCGGTAAGAACGATGCCGCGGTCCATGATGTCGCCGGATAATTCTGGTGGGCAGCTATCAAGAGTTGTCTTCACTGCTTCAACAATTCGGGAGACTGGCTCATCGATTGCTTTGCGAATCTCTTCAGCGGTAACCAAAATTGTTTTCGGTAAACCAGTGACTAAATCGCGGCCACGAATTTCAGCATCTGGTTCGCCAGCAGCTGGAAAAGCTGAGCCAATTGCCATTTTAATTTCTTCTGCAGTTCGCTCGCCTAGAAGGAGTGAGTATTCGCGCTTAATCCAAGAAATGATTGCCTGATCCAGCTCATCGCCACCAACACGAATTGATTGCACAGTCACGATTCCACCGAGGGAGATAACTGCAATTTCCGTAGTACCGCCACCGATGTCAACAACCATATTTCCCGTTGGCTCATGAATGGGAAGCCCGGCACCAATCGCAGCAGCCATTGGCTCTTCGATGATGTACACCTTCCGCGCACCAGCTGCATAACCAGCATCTTTAACAGCGCGCTGCTCTACTCCGGTGATGCCAGAGGGTACGCATACAACGAGGCGAGGCTTTGCGAAATGGCGACGCTTATGTACCTTCTGAATGAAGTAACGGAGCATTCGTTCGGTTGTATCAAAGTCTGAAATAACGCCATCTTTTAGGGGCCTGATTGCCACAATGTTTCCTGGAGTACGACCAATCATCTTTTTCGCTTCAAGGCCCACAGCAAGAATTCCACCAGTATCTTGGTTTATTGCCACAACGCTTGGCTCATTGAGAACAATTCCTCGACCACGAACATAGACCAAAGTATTGGCAGTACCTAAATCAATTGCCATATCGCGACCAATAAATGACATTGTTTTCGCCATTACTTACCTCCGAAGAAAAGTGAAATTTCGCGTTCAGCAGATTCAACGGAGTCAGATCCGTGCACAATGTTCTGAACAACTTTTGTACCTTGATCTCGCGCGAGGTCGCCGCGAATTGTTCCAGGAGCAGCAACTGTTGGATCAGTTGCTCCCGCGAGCGAACGGAATCCTTCAATCACGCGATTGCCCTCAGCGATGAGTGCAACAATCGGGCCAGAGAGCATGAACTCTAAAAGTGGTTCATAAAAAGGTTTGCCCACGTGCTCGGCATAGTGTTTTTCCAGAAGAGCGCGATCTGCCTGGAGTAGGCGAATATTTGAGATCGAATATCCCTTACGCTCAATGCGAGCAATTACCTCACCTATTAGATGTCGACGAACTCCGTCAGGCTTGATAAGTACGAGCGTACGTTCCGTGGATGACATGGGTACAGCCTAATGGCTCACTGAGGGGTCAGACGAGCTCGGGCAGCCTCACCGGCCCGCCCGACAAGAATTGCGGCGATCCAGAGGAGCGCGAATATCCCGCCTAGCACATACATCGAGGTAACAACCATTCCATAGCCAATGAGTGGAATCTGTAGGAGCGAACCAACTACCCAACCAGATTTACCTTTAAGCAGACCTGGGGTGAGCAGCAACATAATCGCCAAAACTCCACCGAGGATTAACTCCCAGGAGTCCGATGAATTCATTGCAATCAAGAGCGCAAATCCCATCGTGAACGCTTCCATTACGAGAACGCTAGAGCCAAGCATCCTCACGATTGACCCCCTCGCTTTAATAACGCTCGCGCTTGACCCACTGTTACAACTGAGCCAGTTATCAGAATACCTATTGATTGCGTGGGGTGGCTCGCCTTATCTATCGCCATTTCTAGCGCTCGCGCTATTGATCCCGCAGAAGTGACTTGGTCAACTTCAAATATTTCGATAGCTAATTTAAATAACTCCTCTGTCGGCATCGCTCGAGGCGAATTATTTTCCGTAACAATAATGTCGTTAACGATATTGGAAAGTTCAGTGAGAAAACTTGTTACATCTTTATCGCCAAGAATTGCCACGATGGCAATAATTTGATCGAATGCAAACTCTTCACTGAGTGCTTCCCGAAGTGCAAGCGCTCCATGGTGATTGTGGGCAGCATCAATGATTACCGTGGGATTTCGCCGCATCACCTCTAAGCGACCAGGAGAGGTAGCCTGCGCAAATCCGTCTCGAATAGCATCGATTTCCAGTTGCTGCGCGCCGCCACCGAGAAATGCTTCAACAGCAACTAGAGCCGTCGTCGCATTGGAGGCTTGGTGGCGACCATAAAGGGGTAGAAATAAATCTTCGTACGTTCCACCCAGCCCCTGGATGGTGAGCAACTGTCCGCCAACAGCAACATCGCGACGGAGCAGCGCAAAATCTAAACCTTCACGGAGTGGAATGGATTCACACTTAGCGCTCTCTCGAATTAAGACTTCTGCAGCCTCACGAGTCTGATGCCCAAGGACTGATGGTTTGCCATTTCTAAATATTCCCGCTTTAGTTTGGGCGATTTCAGCAATAGTGGTTCCAAGGTACTCCTGGTGATCTAACCCAATAGGAGTCATTACCGAAACATCAGAATCGATGACATTGGTGGCATCCCATTCGCCACCCATCCCACACTCAATGACACCCACATCGATGGGTGAATCAGCAAAAGCTGCATATGCCATCGCCGTTAACACTTCAAAATATGAGAGCGGGTGTTCAGATTTTTCATCAACTAACTCAATGTATGGCTTGATATCTTGATAGGTATACATAAAAAATTCGGGAGTAATTGGTTCTCCATTTATGGAGATCCGTTCGCGGATATCTTCCAAATGAGGACTTGTGTAACGACCGGTGCGGATTCCGAATGAGCGAAGGAGCGAATCAATCATTCGCGAAGTAGAGGTCTTCCCGTTAGTGCCGGCAATGTGAATTGATCGAAAGGTATCTTGTGGATTGCCTAGGTAATCAAGAAGCAATTTAATTCGATCGAGCGATGGCTCAATTTTATTCTCAGGCCAGCGGGCATTTAATTCCTGGATGATTTCTTCTGATTCTTCCACATGTCCACCAGTATTTTCTGACATATAGATCAGCCAGGTAACTTGTTGAGTTGTTCAGTGATTCGTGCAATATCAGCAGTGGTTTCTTCTAGTCGCGCTTTGATACTGGCGACAACTTTCTCAGGTGCCTTCGCCATAAAGTCTGCGTTATCTAATTTAACACGCGCGGTCTCGCGATCTTTCTCTGCCTTAGCCAAATCTTTTTCAAGTCGAGCTTGTTCTGCAGCAACATCGACCGTGCCTGAGAGATCAAATTCGCACTGGATCGCGCCAACAACAATTGATCCCGAAGCGGTAAAGGACCGCTCTGGTTCAACAATGCGAAGAACTGAGCGAATCGCCTTTTCGTAAGGGGCCAACGCGCTCTTTTCGATTCCAACGAAACGACCTGGAATTGGCGCCGATGTTTTGACTCCTTGATCGTTTCTAAATCTGCGGACTTCGGTAATTAAGTTCTTTACCTCTTCCATGGCAGCATTTGTTTCCTCATTAATTCGAGCCCCATCTGCTTCCGGCCACGACGCAATAACCAAACTCTCGCCACCTGTGAGTCGCGTCCATAACGACTCAGTAATGAAGGGCATAACTGGATGGAGGATGCGAAGCAAGTTATCCAGCACATGACCAATTACGGCCTGTGCGTTCTCTGCTTGCACCCCTTCTTGTCCTTGCGCAAATGAAGATTTTGCCAACTCGAGATACCAATCACAGAAGTCATCCCAGGCAAAGTGATAAATCGCATCGCATGCCTTGGCAAACTCAAAAGCTTCAAAGTTTTGATCAGCTTCTTTAATTGTTTGATGAAGTCGAGAGAGAATCCAATTATCAATGGCGGTTAGCGCGCTTTTATCAGGAAGTGGACGAGAGCTTGTCGCACCATTGAGTAGCGCAAAGCGGGATGCGTTCCAGAGTTTGGTCGCAAAATTTCGTGAACCGGCTACCCATTCTTCCGCGAGCGCTTGATCCGTTCCAGGATTGGCGCCGCGTGCGAGTGAAAAGCGAAGCGCATCTGCACCGTACTTATCCATGAACTCAAGCGGATCGATGGTGTTCCCGCGAGATTTACTCATCTTCTTACCAAATTTGTCGCGTACCAAACCATGAAGCGCAATGGTGTGAAATGGTGGCTTCCCATCCATGGCGAATAATCCAAAGATCATCATTCGTGCCACCCAGAAGAAAAGAATGTCGTAGCCAGTTACCAAAACGCTCGTTGGATAGAACTTCGCAAGATCTTCGCTCTTATCGGGCCAACCGAGTGTGGAGAATGGCCAGAGCGCCGAGGAGAACCAGGTATCGAGAACATCGGGATCTTGTTCCCACCCAGCTCCCGATGGTGCGCTCTCATCTGGGCCAACAACTTTCACTTCGCCATTGGGACCGTACCAAACGGGAATGCGATGCCCCCACCAAAGTTGGCGCGAGATACACCAGTCGTGCATGTTGTCGACCCATTCGAAATAGCGCGGAGCCAACTCGGCAGGTTCAATTTTTACTAAGCCATTACGGACTGCATCGCCTGCAGCTTTAGCAAGTGGGGCAACTTTGACAAACCACTGCATGGAAAGACGTGGTTCGACAGTGGTGTCGCAGCGAGAGCAATGTCCAACAGCATGAACATAAGGGCGTTTCTCAGCGACAACTCGACCCATTTCGCGCAATCGTTCAACAACTGCTTTGCGTGCGACGAAGCGATCCATCCCATCAAACTCAGTGCCAGTTCCTTCCATGATGCCGTGTTCATTCATAATGACAATCATCGGAACGTTATGGCGACGACCCATTTCAAAATCGTTGGGATCATGTGCAGCTGTGACTTTGACTGCACCGGTTCCAAATTCAGGCTCGACTAATTCATCAGCAATGATGGGAATCATTCGGTTTACCAAAGGAAGGAAGACCTCTTTCCCGATCATATGTTTGTAACGATCGTCATCAGGGTGAACTGCAACTGCACCATCGCCTAACATCGTTTCAGGGCGAGTGGTAGCAACAGTGATGTTTAGTTGATCATCGCCATAGCGAACTTGAACGAATTCGCCGGCATCGTCGCTATGTTCTACTTCAATATCGCTGAGCGCAGTAAGGCATCGTGGGCACCAATTGATAATTCGCTCGGCGCGATAGATAAGTTCTTTCTCGTAAAGACGTTTGAAGATAGTTAAGACTGCCCGGGAGAGCCCCTCGTCCATCGTGAATCGCTCACGACTCCAGTCGACGCTATCGCCGAGCCGCTTCATCTGGCCGAGAATTGCGCCGCCAGATTCTGCTTTCCACTCCCAAACTTTCTTCACAAACTCTTCGCGCCCTAAATCATGTCGAGATTTAGGTGGTTGCTGTTGCGCCAATTGTTTTTCAACAACATTTTGCGTTGCAATTCCCGCGTGATCCATTCCAGGAAGCCAGAGAGCTTCATACCCTTGCATTCGGCGCCGTCTTGTTAACGTATCTTGCAAGGTGTGATCGAGTGCGTGGCCGATATGCAAACTTCCAGTCACGTTTGGCGGTGGAATGACGATGCAAAACGGAGGCTTGGCAGAATTTGCATCTGCAGAGAAGTAATCGCGATCAAGCCAACTTTGATAAAGCGGTGCCTCTAATTCGGCAGGTGAAAAATGAGTGGGTAATTCTTGATCAGCTGCCATAAGGCGCAATCTTATGCGCTATTTACGCGCTCTTCTCTTCATCGCCTTCGGCGCGAAGCACGAGGGTCGGCGGGGCCTGTTCAGTGACCGATTCTGCGGTAATAATCACGCGGGCAATATCTTTTCGACTTGGGGTATCGAACATCACGGTGAGCAAGACCTCTTCCATGATGGCGCGCAACCCGCGAGCACCAGTCCCCCGCTTGATCGCCTGTTCCGCAACGGCAGTCAGAGCTTCGGGAGTGAATTCAAGTTCTACGCCATCGAGTTCGAAGAGCTTTTGATATTGACGAGTGAGCGCATTTTTTGGCTCGGTGAGAATTTGCATCAGCGCATCATGATCAAGCGCATCAACGCTGGTGAGAACTGGGAGACGACCAATGAATTCCGGAATCATGCCGAACTTCAATAGGTCTTCAGGCAATACATTGCTAAAGACATCGCTTGCATTTCGTTCGGCGGCGCTCTGAAGAGTTGCGTTAAAGCCTAACCCCTTGCCGCCCATCCGGGACTCAATAATTTTATCGAGACCCGCGAATGCGCCACCCACAATGAAGAGAACATTAGTCGTATCAATTTGAATAAATTCTTGATGAGGATGTTTACGTCCACCTTGTGGTGGTACTGATGCAGTAGTTCCTTCAATAATTTTCAATAGCGCCTGCTGTACACCTTCACCAGAGACATCGCGAGTGATAGAAGGGTTCTCGCTCTTACGTGCGACCTTATCGATTTCATCGATGTAAATAATTCCGCGCTCTGCTCGCTTGACATCAAAATCTGCTGCCTGAATTAATTTAAGAAGAATGTTCTCAACGTCTTCACCGACATAGCCTGCTTCGGTAAGTGCAGTGGCGTCTGCTATTGCAAATGGCACGTTGAGCATGCGGGCAAGAGTTTGTGCGAGAAGGGTTTTGCCACAACCGGTGGGGCCAAGTAGAAGGATGTTGCTCTTCGTTAATTCGACGGCACCCTCTCGGTCGAGAGCGCTCTCGCCACCTTGAATTCTCTTGTAATGGTTATAAACAGCTACTGAAAGTGATTTTTTGGCGCGCTCTTGGCCAATTACGTATTGATTGAGAAATTCAAAGATCTCGTGCGGTTTGGGTAGTTCTTGAAGAGAAACCGCGGTGGCAGTAGAGAGTTCTTCGACGATGATTTCATTACAAAGTTCTATGCACTCATCGCAAATGTAAACTCCAGGACCAGCGATTAACTTCTTAACTTGCTTCTGAGATTTCCCGCAGAAGGAGCACTTGAGTAGCTCACTGCTCTCGCCGATACGTGGCATGGTGAGCTCCTCTCCTATTCTCGTAAAGAAAAAGTTCTACTTTTCTCAGTAAGTAAAGGGTACGGAAAAAACCCGGCCTGCGCCGGGTTTAACCGATATTTCCTGTTCGCTATTAGAGGACTCTCACGCTTTATTTAGCGCTATTGGCCTTTCGGGTAGAAAGTACTTGGTCGATAAGTCCCCACTCGACCGCCTCTTGTGCGGTGAGAATTTTGTCGCGGTCAATATCTTTAGTGATTTGCTCGGGGTTTCGATTAGAATGCTTTGCGAGCATGTCAACAAGAAGATCGCGCATTCGCATAATCTCCTTTGCCTGAATCTCGATGTCAGAGCCTTGGCCGCCACCTTCGCTCGAAGGTTGGTGAAGGAGAATGCGTGAATTCTCGAGCGCATAGCGCTTGCCCTTAGTGCCACCGGTAAGGATGATCGCGGCAGCGGATGCTGCTTGGCCAAGACAGATTGTCATGATGTCTGGACGGACAAATTGCATCGTGTCGTAAATCGCTGTGAGCGCGGTAAATGAACCGCCTGGCGAATTGATGTAGAGCATGATGTCGCGATCTGGATCCATCGATTCCAGCGTGAGTAACTGCGCCATTACATCATTGGCAACGGTGTCATCGATAGGTGTACCTAAAAAGATGATCCGCTCTTCGAAGAGCTTGGTATATGGATCCATACGCTTGAAGCCGTAAGAGGTCTTCTCCTCGATTACGGGGAGAACGTAGCGGTTGGAAATTTCGTAGTTGTTACTCATCGTTCTGTTCCTCCGCTTCCGGAAACTTGTCGAGCTGATCGAACCACGTGATCGACGAAGCCATACTCTTTTGCTTGGTCGGCAGTGAACCAGCGGTCACGATCTGAATCTTCTTGAATAGTGTCGATGGTTTGGCCCGTATGGAAAGCGATGAGTTCTGCCATCGACTTCTTTGTTGCCGCCATCTGTTCTGCTTGAATTTTGATATCGCTTGCAGTTCCACCGATGCCACCTGATGGTTGGTGCATCATGATTCGTGCATGTGGAAGTGCATATCGTTTTCCTGGCGCACCTGCACAGAGCAAGAATTGACCCATTGATGCGGCAAGGCCCATTGCAACCGTTGCAACATCATTCTTGATGTATTGCATCGTGTCGTAAATCGCCATACCTGCACTAATTGAGCCACCAGGTG
The DNA here is from genome assembly GCA_036804325.1 of Candidatus Nanopelagicaceae bacterium. Lineage (GTDB taxonomy): Bacteria > Actinomycetota > Actinomycetes > Nanopelagicales > Nanopelagicaceae > IMCC26077. The sequence goes on from DAIRSQ010000006.1 coordinate 30,308, forward strand.
AGTTGATGTAAAGATAAATATCTTTCTCTGAATCTTCAGCAGCGAGAAGAAGTAGCTGCGCTGCGATCGCATTGGCCATGGAATCTTCAACTACTGAGCCGAGAAAAATAATTCGCTCTTGAAGTAGTCGGTGATACACCTCGTCGTCGAGTTGACCACCCGAGCGCGCTCCTCGCGCTACTGGGCTATCTGGGGTAATTAGTCCCACGGTTCGCCTGC